>JBKPAK010000315.1:0-10375 GCA_046726415.1 Candidatus Methylomirabilota bacterium | reverse complement strand
CCGGGAGCTGGCCATCCTCATCACCGCCCGCACCGTGGGCCAGCCGTACGAGTGGTTCGCGCATGCGCCGATCGGGCAACGCGAGGGGTTGTCCGATGAGGTCATCGAGCGCGTGCGCACGCGGGGCGATCTCGCCATGCTCCCCGCGCGCTACCTTCACCCAGCCCGTCTGGTCCAGCACGTCCTCGCCTTCGAATCCATCCCGTCGGCGCTTCAGGAGGAGGTGCAGCGAGCGCTGGGGACACCGGGGTTGATCGAGCTGGTGGCCCTGGTCGGGCACTACCGGCTGATCGCCGGCGTGCTCTCGGCGTTCGACGTGGCGTTGCCGGAGGGCGCGCGCCCTCCGTTCTGAGGCGTATCGAGGGCGCCGGAACGAGGCGGCGGGTGGCGCGGCCCGCGGCTGCTACGTGCGCGCGCTCTCCCGCTCGGGTCTCATCATGTACCCACCGTTGTGGACTGGGCGCTGGCGCGTTGGGTGGTCTCGACCGCCGCGCGAGTGGTCACGCGATGACAGGCCGCTTGGTGTGCGTCTCCCACCGCGCGGAGCAAGGGCATCTCGCGCTCGCAGCGGTCGAATCCCTCGGGGCAGCGGCCGTAGAAGCGGCATACGTGCGGCAAAGGATCCACGGGGCTCCGCGGCTCACCGGTGAGTGGGATGCGTTGGCGGCGGGCGCTGGGGTCGGGCATGGGCACCGCGGAGAGGAGCGCGCGCGTGTACGGGTGTTGAGGCTCGTCGAAGAGGCGATCCGCGGGTCCGATCTCCGCCACTTGACCGAGGTACATCACGATCACGCGATCGCTGAAGAGCCGGACGAGGTTCAGGTCGTGCGAGACGAACAGGTACGTCATGGCCAGCCGGTCGCGGAGGTCGGCCAGCACGCGCAGGATGACGGCCTGCACCCACACGTCGAGGGCCGAGGTCGGCTCGTCGAGGACGAGCCGGCGTGGCGACAAAGCAATGGCCCGAGCGATTCCCACGCGCTGCTGCTGGCCGCCCGAGAGCTGATGAGGAAAGCGACCGAGCAGCTCGGGCGGAAGGCCACACAGGTCGGCCAGCTCAAGCACGCGGGCGGTGACGGTGCGGCGGTCGCGCTCGCGGCCCAGACGCCGCAGCGGCTCGGCGATGGTATCGAAGGCGGTGGCGCGCGGATTCAGGCTGTCGGTGGGGTCCTGGAAGACCATCTGGATTTGCGCCCGCCAGGGGGAGGAGGCGAAGCGGGCCGCCGGGATGGCGGAGAGGACTTGGCCCGCGAAGCGGATGGTGCCGGTCGTCGGGTCGAGAAGCCGTGTGATGAGGCGGACGAGGGTCGATTTGCCGCATCCGGACTCGCCCACCAGCCCCACGCACTCGCCGGGAGCGATGGAGAAGCTCACGTCGTCCACCGCATGCACCGCGCTCGACGAGTGACGCACGGGAAAGCGCTTCGACAGCCCAGTGACCTCGAGCAGCGGCGTCATGCGGCGATGGCATCCCTGCGTCGCCGTGGCGTCATGCCGCAGTGGCGTCTCCGAGCGGATGATGGCAGGCCACTCGGTGGAGCGGAGTCACGTCGACCCGCGGCAGCGGCGCCGCGTCGCACTGCGGCAGCACGCGCTCGCAGCGAGCGCGATACCGGCCCGGGGGCAGCGGCCGGCGCAAGTCAGGCACCGAGCCGGGGATCGGCATGAGATCAGCGAGCTTGGCGCCCGGCCTCGGCGTGGATGCGATGAGTCGCGCGGTGTAGGGGTGGCAAGAGCTGTGCCCGAAGCGTATCCCCGCAGAAGTGCTCGGATCTGGGCGAGAATCACCGGTCCGTTTGCCTGGGAGACCGGCAGCGCCAGGATGTACTGCCCGATCTTTGCGCTTGCCGCCGACGAGGCAAGATCAGCCGATCGCGGTGCCATCTCATTAAGCAGGCACCGAGGGCTGCCTGCGTTAACAGCAGATTACCGGCACGCCGGGCGCCCTCCGATCAAGCCCAAATCCGCATGATCGTTGATCTGATCAGATAGCTAATCTGCGGCATAGTCCTTGCCTGATCCGGGCGACGCCACTCGCGCCGATGGCGGCGGACGCAAAGGAGGAGGGATGGCGGAGCACCGGGCCAAGGCGGTGCCGCTGGATGGGCTCATAGAGCGATCGATCGAGCACGCCGTCTTTGGCGGGAGATCGGTCGCCGGGAGTTTTATCCGGCGCGTCGGAGCGACGACGGCCACCTCGGCACTGGCCTCTGTGTTCCCGATGGAGGCGGCCCGAGCCATCGCCCAGGACAGGACCGGCCCAATCGAGAAGAAAGATCTCAAAATCGGCTTCATCCCGATCGGAAGCGTCGGACTCTCACTGACCTACTGATCGCGGCGCGAAGCGGTGAGGCGACCCTGTGGCAGAAGAACTTGACCGTGGCGAGGGCGCGGGCACCTTGCCCGCGCTGACGCGTCTGATCACTAGTGCCATTCCACCACTCATCGACCAGCTTGCGACCTCGCGGCCCGGGAACGTGTACCGCGCGGCCCTGGCATTGCTCGAGCGCCCGCTGCTGGCCCACGTGCTCACGGTGACGGGCGGTAACCAGCTTCGCGCCGCCCGTCTCCTCGGGCTCAATCGCAATACGCTGCGCAAGCGCTGCCGCGAGCTGGAGCTTCCGTTGCCGCGCGCTGCGCGCCGCACGAACGGAATCAGACTTTGATGGGGGCCTCGAAAGGGCCCCAAACTCACCGACTTTCCCGACCCGACGCAACCGGGCCGCGCTCCGGGCTGCTCCGCGAGAATCCTCCACCTTGAAGAGGCGTAGGCGGCGCCCAGGATTCCGAGGGATCATAGGCGAAGGCACGGGCTCGCCGCCGCACGCCGACGGGCTTGACAGAGACTAAACTTGTGTTTAGTATCTAGCTTCCCGGTAATTGGGGTGGAGGTACCGATGAACCCGATGGAGCGTCTGCTGCACGATGAGATCACGCGGTGTATGGATCGTCTGGCCACCTCGGTGCCCGACGGGGGCATCGATCGGATGCGCGCGCTCAATCCGACCTTGAACGCCCGACTCGACGAGGCAGAAACGATCCTGGCCGGCATCCGCGGCTCGCTTGTCGAGCAGTACGGACGCTGGCATCGCGCGCTGGATGACCTCGAGAACCTCTGGGCGCTGGCCGCGTGGCGGTCAGCCCAGTCCGAAGAGGCGCCGGAGAAATCCCCGGCTCTCGCCGCGTGACGCGGAGCGGCCGCCGGCGTAGTCCTGCCTGACGGCGTCGAACTGCTGCCAGTAGTCCGGAAGCTCCTTGGCGAGCATGACCTGGACGGCCATCAGCCGGGCCTGCGGGTCGCGCCCACTTAGCCCTGCGTCCCTTGTCTTGCCTCGGAGCTCCTCGCTGACGAGCGGGAGGAAGTGAGCGTCGAGCCGCTCCAGGAGCTGCCGGACCTCCACCTCGTACGCCGCTCGGTCGTGCTCACTGTCGGCCGCGGGCGGCGGCAGCTGCTGGGCCTGCCGGGTGGCAACTAGGATCTCGAGGCAAGCGGCATCGAGCGCCTCCTCGAGGCGCTCCCGAATCTCGGTGTCGATGCGGCTGGCGAGGTCACCCCCGCCTCGATCGCGGAAGGGCATCCACCGATCCCCTCAACTGAGAATCCGCTCGAGCCCGAGCTTGAGGGGCAGAGGGGTCAACCCGAATGTTCGGAAGAATGGGGTCGGATCGCAGGTGTTGTTCGCGTCGAGCATGGTGATCTGATCGGTGGTGAGCGGGAACGATGGGATCGTCTGCAGGAGGCCGGCCGCGATGCGCATAAGCCGGATCGGCATGTGGATCTTCCGAATGTGGGCATGCCCGAGTGTTTTGCCAATGGCGTCGATCAGCTCGACCATCGAAACCGCGTCCGGCCCTCCCACCTCGTAGGTTTGCTTGACCGTGTCTGGACGCGTCAAGGCGCCCCGGAAGCCCTCCGCCACCTGCTCCACCGGTATCGGTTGGAACTTCTGGCGTCCCTCACCGATCACGGGGACGACAGGCAGACGGGACACCATCTGCGCCAGCATCGACACGAGGCCGTCGCCTTTGCCGTAGATCACCGAGGGCCGGAAGATCGTCCAGGACAGTGCGCTAGCCCGCACGGCCTCCTCGGCCAGCCACTTCGTCTGGTGGTAGCGAGAACGCGCGGTCGCCGACGTCCCTAGCGCGCTCATGTGGAGGTACCGTCGGACGCCTGCCGCGGTCGCTGCCGCGAGGACGTTCAGCGTCCCGTCGACGTGGAGGCGCCCGAAGGTGATCCCCCGGCCGCGGTGCTCGCGGATGATACCAACCAGGTGCACCACCGCATCACACCCGCGGATGCCCTCATCGAGGGTCTGCCTGACAAGGACATTGCCCTCCACGCGCTCGATGGCCTCGAGCCCCCGCAGGTCGCGCTCGGATCCGCGTCGGACGAGGCAGCGGACCTTCAGCCCATCAGCCCGAAGTGCATGGACGACCGCCCGGCCTACAAAGCCGGTCGCTCCGGTCACGAACACCGTCTGGACGGTGCCCACGCGCCTAATCATACGCCTCGTCTGGGAGTGGGTGATAGGATCGACGCGTGCTGTGCCGACTCGCCTTGGCCCTGGTGGTTCTGGTCATGCTCACCCGCCCGGCCGAGCCGGCTCCACTCAGCTTTCCGGACGTGGAAGCCATTGCCCGTCAGGCCATAGCCGCCGGTGAGCTGCCCGGAGCGGTCATCCTCGTTGGACAGGGTAGGGAGGTCGTTTCGCTTCAGGCCTTCGGCCAGCGCGCCCTGGTGCCAGAGGCTGCGCCCATGGCTCCGACCACGATCTTCGACATTGCCTCGCTCACCAAGCCGCTCGGAACCACGCTGGCTATCATGTCACTGGTCGAGCGTAACGCGATCTCGCTGGACGCGCCTCTGGGCCAGTATCTGCCCGAGTTCCGCGCCGCGGCGTTCAAGGACGTGACCGTCCGCCGCATGCTCACCCACAGCGCGGGGTTCCCGGCCATCGTGCCCGACGGGACCCTGGCCGGCGGTTTTCCGCGCGCGGCGCAGGCCTTGGCCCAGGTGAAGCTGGACTCGGCGCCCAGCACGGCCTTCCAGTACAGCGACGTGGGGTTCATGCTCCTGGGAGAGGTGGTGCGTCGCGCGAGTGGGGAGCCGCTCGATCGCTATCTAGAGCGGGTGTTCTTCAAGCCGATGGGGCTTCGGGACACATCCTTTCGGCCCTCGGCGAAGGTCCGCGACCGCATCGCGCCCACCGAGCGGTTCAATGGCCAGATGCTCCAAGGCGTCGTGCACGATCCGCGGGCGCGAATCCTGGGGGGCCTAGCCGGCCACGCAGGTCTTTTCTCGACCGCGCCCGATCTCGGGCGCCTGTGCCAGATGCTGGTGGACGGTGGCATGCTGAGCGGCCGCCGCTACCTGCGCGCGGAGACCATTCGCGCCATGTGGACGCGTTCCGCCGAGGGCAACGGCACGCGTGCCCTCGGCTGGGACATGGTCTCCGGCTACGCCTCGGGCATGGCCCCTTTCTTCCCCGAAGGATCGGTCGGTCACACCGGCTTTACTGGTACCTCGGTGTGGATCGACCCGACGAGCCGCGCCTACCTGATCGTCTTGACCAATCGCGTACACCCTTCGGGCGGGGGCGCGGCCTACATCCGAGAGTTCCGGACGCGGGTGACTGCCGCCACGGGCGCGGTGCTCTTCGCCGGCCCTCCACCCGGGGTGGCGGTCGCGCCAGCGGCCCCGGCGGCCGGAGACGGCCCCCCAGACGACCGGCCCATCGAGATCATGCCCTCGGCCGCAAACGCGACCCTCAGTGCCTCGCCTACGGGGAGGGTGAAGTCGGGACTCGATGTGTTGGTGGAGGAGCGATTTGCCCGACTCGCGGGGCAGTCTGTCGGCCTCGTCACCAATCAGACGAGCGTGGACGCACGCGGGCGGCGCGCCATCGATTTCCTCGCGGCGGCCTCGGGCGTGCGCCTGACCGCGATCTTCACTCCGGAGCACGGGATGACCGGGCAGGTGGATGCCAAGATCCCCCACGGCCGGGACGTCGCCAGCGGTGTGCCGATCTGGAGCCTCTACGGCCCAACCCTTCGCCCCAATGCCGCCATGCTCAAGGACGTCGACGTCCTCGTGTTCGACATCCAGGACGTCGGCGCCCGCTACTACACGTATCTGACGACTCTGGTCTACGTGATGGAGGAGGCTGCGGCGCGGCGCATCCCCGTGATCGTTCTCGACCGACCCAACCCTATCACCGGCCGCGTGGTGGAGGGGCCGCTGATGGACCGCGATCTGCAGTCTTTTACCGCACCGCACCCCCTTCCCGTGCGCACCGGAATGACCATTGGCGAGTTCGCGCGTATGGCGGCGGCGGAGAAAAAAATAGGGGTATCGCTCGCGGTTGTACCCCTCGAGGGCTGGGATCGGAACCGCTGGTACGACGAGACGGGACTGCCATGGGTCAACCCCTCGCCGAACATCCGCTCGGTGACCCAGGCGCTACTCTACTCGGGCATCGGCCTTCTCGAGGCCACCAACCTGTCGGTGGGACGGGGAACGGACATGCCGTTCGAGGTCGTGGGTGCTCCGTGGATCGAGTCGGCCGGGTTGGCTGATGCCCTCAACCGGATGCAATTGGCGGGAATCCGCTTCGAGCCGATCTCATTTGCGCCAACCGCCAGCACCTACGCCCATGTCGCCTGCAGCGGGATCCGCCTGGTAGTCACCGACCGCGACGCGGTTCGGCCGGTGACCGTGGGCCTGGCCCTGGCCAGCGCGCTACGCGAGCGTCATCGCCACCAGTTCAAGCCTGAGGCCATCCAAAACCTCCTCGTCAACCGGTCGACCATGTGGGCCTTCTTGAGAGGTGAGGCGCTTGACCGCATCCTGGCCTGGGCGAATAGCGATCGCGCGAGCTTCCTGAACCGCCGGGCGTCGTATCTCATTTATCGATAATAGTTGGGGGGAGCGAGCACCGCTCCCCCCAACACCCCCCATCGCTAATTTGGCGACGGCGAGGGGAGCGTTCGCTCCTGCCTCGCCTCACAACTCCTCCTCGGCGGCAGGGGCGCGTCCACTCCTGCCTCGCCCCATCGGCCCCGCTCGGCGGCACCGGCGTGTTGAATCCGGCCCTCGTCGCGGCTGGCGTGTTCAATCCGGCCTCGCCTCGTCAACCCCTGCTAGGCGGCAGGGGTGTTTCGCTCGTAGCTCGCCTCATCGCCCCTTGCTTGGCGGCCGGGGCGTGTTCGGTCCTGCCTCGCCCCTCGCCCCCGCGCGGCGGCTGGGGCGGTGTTCGCTCGTGGTCGCCTCGTCGCCCCCTGCTCCCCGGCGCGGGGAGTTGCTTCGGCCTCGCCTCATGGGTCGGGTTCTTGCGGCTAGTCAGGACGCTGCCTGGTTCAGCGTTCGACCACGCGGAGGCCGGCAGGCAACGGCGCGCGGAGCTTGGGGCGCTGGCCGGCAGGGATAGTGATGATCGTGGGGTCGCCATCGCTCACGAAGCGCTCATCCCGATGATGCTCGAAGTAAGCCAACCAGTGGTCCAGGTCGCGCTGCAGGGCCTGGATGCGCGGCAGCCGGACTGGATCGAAGGTTCGTGCAAACGTTGATGGCGCGGCGCCGCCGGCGACCATCAGGATGGCGTCGTGATGGTAACTGGCGCCTTTCGCCGTCCCGTCCAGTGCCCACCGAACGTCTCGTGGATACACGCCGTGGGGCAGGGCCAGGGCGCGGATGCGGTAGTCGGGAACGTGGCGCTGGATCCACTGCTGGGCCTTGGCGATCTGGGTCCGCACCGTTCGCTCATCGTACTTGCCGAGGTTGGCATGCCAGAGCGTATGATTGCCGATCTCGAAGCCCCGGCCCGCCAGGTACTGGAGCTTGCGGCCTTCGTACTCCGGCTGGTCGAAGAGACGGTTGGGGCGACTGGCTCCGGGCAGAACAAAGAACGTGGCCACCATGCCGAAGTCGGGGTGCTCCTGAGCGAAGGCCTCGAGGATGCCGACCGCGGATTTCGGATCGATGCGCGAGACCCCATTCGCGGTGAGATAGCGGAACTGCCCGGGCGAGGAGTCATCGAACGTCAGGACGACGGGTGACGTACCTGCGGGCATGGTGATGCGGCCATCCAGCAACGCGTTGAGGCCGATCAGTCGATAGCCCGCGTCATAGAGTCTCTGGAGATCGCGCCGGAAGTTCTCGGGAGTGCGGGTCCACCGCTCCTCCGGATAGTCGATCTTGTGGTACTCGAGGATCATCACGCGCCCCAGCTCGTTGGAGCGCCGCGGCTCGGCCAGCGCGGAGCCAGCGGGGAGAAGGAGCAGCGTGAGAAGAGCCAGGAGCAGGGTCACCGGGCGGCGAGAGACCTCTCAGGGGCGAGGGCACTGCCCGTGTAGTCGTTCTTGGGATTCCACACCATCCATCCGATGGCACCCGCCTCCTGGGCGGCCTTGATCTGGGCGCGCACCTCGGCAGGGCCAAAAATGCGCTTGTCGAAGGCGTAGTCCTTGAAGTCCTGGAGCCAGGGGCGGATACGGGTCCCGGCGTGGCTGGCCCGCTGGCGGGTCAGCCGCACGCTCTCGAAGACTACGCGGTAGGGGTTGGTCACTGGATTCCGGGTGCCCGGAATCCCCAGGTGATAGCCGGAGGGGTACACCATCGGACAGAGGTAGTCGACATGCGGAGCCAGCTCCTCGATCCGCTGGCCGATATCGGTGTCGTTCTCGTTAAAGGCGGTATAGCCGAAAATGTCGGCGCCCACGAAAGCGCCCATGGCGCCCAGCTCGCGGCGCGCGCGCTCCAGGAAGCCGGCGACTGCGGGCAGGCGGGTCTCCTTCGTGTTTGCCTTGGAGTAGCGCGCGGCGGACAGCCGCCCGTCGGTGGGGAAGCGGACGTAGTCGAACTGAACCTCGTCGAAGCCCTTGCGCACCGCCTCCTTGGCAATGGCGATGTTGTAGGTCCAGACCTCCTGGCGAAAGGGATCCACCCAAGCCAGTTTCTCGTTGTCGATCCACGGGCGGCCGGTGCGAGTGTCGATGATGGCAAGGTCACGGCGATGACCGGCCAGCACGTTGTCCTTGAACACCACCACCCGCGCTATGGTGTAGACGCCGCGCGCCTTGAGGTCGCCAAGCATGCCCTCGATGTCCTTCAGCATGACCGGGCCCTGGGCGCCTGCCTCGCGAGCTAGGGCCACGTCAGTGGCGTAGGGGATGAGCCCGCGGTCGCCCTTGACGTCGATGACGACAGCGTTCAGCTCCGTGCGGGCCACCAGGTCGAACACGCGTCCGCGGATCGTCTTGTCGTTGATTCCGTAATAGGTGAGGTAGGCTCCCTTGACCGCGTGCTCCTTGAGGACGACGTTCAGCGCGGCGGCCGCCGGATCGACCGTGGCTCGGTGGAATCCGGGCGCCTTGACGAGCAGCCCGCTCCCGGTAGGAAGCGCGTCGATCGTGAAGATTCCCTGCGCATCGGTCCGATGCTCGAGCCCATTCGCGATGACGGACGCTCCGGCGATGGGCTTGCGACCGGCGTCGAGCACCCGCCCGGTGACCAATCGCAGATGCGAGGGCGGGCTCGCCGGCCCGCCGGGAGTCACCTCGGGAGCCGGTGGCACTGGGGTGAGGCTCCCCAGGCTCGGCGGCGGCTCCGTGATGGCGGACGGCGGTGGGCCCTCCTTCGGCATGGCGTCCGTCGCGCCGCTATCGGAGACCGAGGCTACCGGGGGCGGAACGGTCGGCTGGGCGTCGGCTTCCCCGTTGAAGGCCAGCGTGGTCGCCCGAAGTGGAAGCGGCCGGAGGAGGTGCGCGCCGATGGCCGCAGCGCCGACCAGGACAAGCAGGGCGGCGAGAGCGATCTGGAGCCAGCGTCGTCGCGTCGCGACGCTCACTCGCAGTCGCTCAAGGTGGGACATTGGCTGCACGCTACTCGCTTGCTGGTCGTGGCGCAAAGAAATTTCTCCTCCCGCGTACAATCGCCGCATGACCACTCATCGATTCGCTTGTGCTCGGGCGCGGAGTCGAAAAATCCGCGCCCAGGGCCTCTCCTTGCATCTCCTCGAGTGGGGTGTGCCGGGGCGCCCGACGCTTTGCTCCCTGCACGGCGGTGCCGCCCATGCCCACTGGTTCGACGAAGTAACGGGACCCTTCGTGGATCGGTTCACGTCGTCTCCCTCGACCAGCGCGGGCACGGCCTGAGCGACTGGCCCGAGACTGGCGCCTACGCCACTGAGGACTTCGCCCGCGACCTCCTCGCTGTTATGGACGCCCTCGCCCTGGAAGGACATAGTAGTGATCGGCCACTCCATGGGCGGTCACAATGCCATGTCCTTTTCGGCCTGGTACCCGGATCGAGTGCGGGGCTTGGTGATCGTCGATGCTCGCCCCTCCATCCCCGATGACCGGCTCGTCCTGATGC
>JBKPAK010000314.1:0-23113 GCA_046726415.1 Candidatus Methylomirabilota bacterium | reverse complement strand
GTCCGCAGTCCTGTGACCGTCACATGACTTCGGCCTGCGGGCGTCGGCGCCACGCCGCGTTGACTTCGGACCGACGCGTGCGATCATCGCAGCGACACCGGGGTGCCCTCACGCGAGGGCTGAGATCAAACCCGCCGAACCTGATCTGGGTCATGCCAGCGAAGGGAGATGTCTTGATGCTCAGCTCGATCCTGCTGCTGCCGCTGATCGCGGCGGCGCTGCACGCCACCTGGAACGCGCTGGTCAAGACCGCCGCCGACCGCCTGGCATCGCTCGCCTTCATCGCCCTCGCGACGACGCTCATCGGGCTTGCCATGCTGCCGTTCGTAGCCGTGCCGCAGCCGGCTGCGTGGCCATACATTGTGTTATCGATGCTGTGGAAATACGCGTACTACGCATTCATCTACTTCGCCTACCGGGTCGGCGACCTCAGTTTGGTCTATCCGCTGGCGCGCGGCGCGGCGCCGCTGCTGGTGGCGGGCGGCGCGGCGCTCATCGCCGATGAGATGTTGTCGCCGCCGGCGCTCGTCGGTGTGCTGATCGCCTGCCTCGGCATTTCCAGCCTCACGCTCGGCAACCTCCAGCAGCTGCGCGGCCAGCCGCTGCCCTTCGTGCTGGCGATCGGCACCAGCTTGGTCATCGCGGCTTACACCGTGTGTGACGGCATTGGCGTGCGACTGTCGCACAGCGCCTTCGGTTTCATTGCCGTGCTGTCTGTGTTGGAGTTTCCCGTGGTGCTGGTCGCGATCGGCCTGCGCCGGCGGCAGCTCGCGGCCACCATTCAGTCGAGCTGGCGCCAGGGGATGGCTGCGGGAGTGTGCAGCGCCGTCGCCTACGGCCTCGTCGTCTATGCCGCGGCCTTTGCGCCGCTGTCGATCGTCTCGGCGCTGCGCGAAAGCAGCGTCATCATGGCGGCGCTGATCGGCACACTCGTGCTGGGGGAGCGGCCCTGGCAGGACCGCGTCGCGGCGTCGGCGCTGGTGGCTGGAGGGGTGGGGCTGATGACAGCGTTCCGGTAAGCCACAGCATCGACGGCGGCCCCTGGTACCGACGACGCCAAGCGGCCCAGCAGGGGTAACGCGGACCCTCGTCCGCCCCTCTCCTCAGTAACCCGCCCCTGGGAACGGCGGGCCGGGGGAACTCAGCAGAAGGGGCGCTCCAGGACAACCCCGGGGCGTTCTGCTTTCCAGGGTCCGTGGGGCCCAGTCGTCAGCCGTTTCGTCTACGGCGGATAAGCGCGACTTCGCCATGAGCTCCCGGAAGCTCGAGTTTTGATTGCGACATCCCCTGGAATCACCATCATGCCGCATCGACGGCGAAGATATGGCTCCGACGAAGCGGATTGATGCTACGGGAGGGAGCATCGCCTACGCGGATCGATTCCGGCCGCGCCGGTGTCCGCTTGGTGATGACGCCTTGCGCGCGGGCGCTACAACGCACGAACGGCCGCCGCCTGGGTATCCCCGCCGAACCGACGCCGGTGCGGTAGGCGACCCTTGACGACGCAGCGCTTTCAGGGTCGAAAATCCCGGCGCTACGCGGGAACAACCGTCGACTGGGCGCTGCCAGTTCGACCCGATAGCCGAAGCTTCGGAGTGCGCGGATCATTCTGGCCGTCCGGTGTCGCTTGGACTTTTGGCTCCGCTGGAGGCCCACTTCTGGATCTCCCAACCGAAGAGCTCGCAGTAGAACTTAGTTGCCCGCTCGGGATTGTCCGCTCGGGATTGTCCGCTCGGGATTGTCCGCTCGGGATTGTCCGCCGGGATCTCGAAGTGCACAATCGTGTGGTCCATTCGCGCTCCTCCTCACTCGTTGTCGGGTCCCTCGATGGCTGAACCCCTGAACGAGCGTCGTGACGAAAGGCTTCCAATCTTCGGTTCGCCGCCCGAGCACGTCCAACTCCTCTCCTCGCTCTATGGTCGAAGGCGCTAGACTCGAATCGACAGGCCCGGGAATCAGGTACCGAGCGAGCCTGAGACCGGAGTTAGGCGGCGGCTTGGGCGCTGGCCCTCGCGCGGCGGATGGCGTCGGCAGCCGCGCGCACAGCCTCGACCGTGTGACCGGCCTGAGCGCACAAGGTGTCGAGATCGTAGTAGAGCGCCTCACCGATCATCCGGCCCTCGCGCACCTCGATCACGGCCGCGAAGGGCAAGTCCAGGCGACAGTTGGTCGGTGGAAGACCGAGCCACGATCCCGTCAGAGTCCCCCGAAAGCGACCCCAGTGGACATAGTGGTTGGCCTCGACCACGTCGCCTTCGTTGCTGATCTCGCCGTCGGGGAACGCGGCGAAGCTCGACGCATACCCGGCAGCGACCGCCTCCCGGCCCTCCAGGAGTAGCCCCAGCGGGACGTGATGATAGTAGCCCTGCGGTGCGTAGGTCGCCGCGGCCGCCGCCGCATCGTGCCGGGCCTCGGCATTCAGGTGCTCGTCAATGATCTTCCGGATCTCTTGAGGGGTCATGGATGAGCCCTCCTTTCGAGCCCAAGCGTGGCGCGGCACGCTGGGTGCAGCAATTCCTTGCGAGGTAAAGGAGGTCGCCGAGAGGCAGGTCCTTTACTACGGAGGTTCTTGCGGGAGTTCGCGCGTGGCGTAGAGTACGCCTCGAGAGGTACACGACATGGCGGCAAGAGTCGACACCATCACAGTGACCACCAGCACTGACCCCGCCAACCGGCGTTGCGGCGATGTCCTTCGGTGCGGACGAGTCGCCCGGCGCATCAGCCAGTTGGCGCTCGCCACCGACGCCGAGATCTCCTCGCGCCATCTGAGTTCCTCGAGACCGGATGGCTGGGCAGGCGATGAAGGCCAAGATCGAGCGCTCTACAAGGGGATCGAGTCCGAGATCCATACCCATTTTCGTGCTCACGCGCGGACACGCTTAGGTCGATCGACGCGAACCCTCTGCGAGTGGTGGGGCGAGCCGATCCTAGACGGCGAGGCCCGCCTACCGTTTCTTCGCGATCTGCCCCCCCGTCCGCAGCTGGGATACGATGCTGGCCGGGGCGGATGGGCCCCGAGTCGCCGCGCGGTAGGATAGGGGCATGCGCGGCACCAGGACCCTCGAAGGCTTGCGCATCGAGGTCGCGCGCGGCGAGATTGACCGCGCGATAGCCCACCTCACCATCATGGTCGCCCCGGCCATTCGGCGGGTCGAGCGGCTATACTTCCGCGGCGTCGTGACGAATTCCCAGGGGCAAGGTGTCGTCGAAGACAACGCCACCTCGGAACTGGTCGACCTCGCCCGCCGTGGTGATCATGCCCTCTTCGTGGAGCTGGCGTCACTTCTCATGCCGTCCGAGAAGGTTGAGGAATGTTGGGTCGGCGCGCGGCGGAGGCTGGGGCTGGAGGTGCGCCCCGGTCAGTAGGCCGCCGTCCCTTTCGCACGGCCCGCTTCCGCAGCTCAGAGCAGTTGAAACCCCCGCAGAAAACGAGTCTCCGCTGATCACCGCCGGCCTGGTGCTGGTGGACCTGGTCCCGCGGCAGTCTGGCATGGCCCGATGGTCTCAGCGATGTTGCCAACTGAGCGCGTAGCCGGACAACCGGCGTACCGAAGACGAGGTGGGCGCCATCCACCTTGGTCGACGATGCCACGACTGCCCCTGTCCCCACGCGCCCACCGCTGGGTATCGATTGGCCTCAGGGCCTCAAGCGCCTCAGCAGTGCCCACTGAACCCGGCACTTTCCACGTCGGCGGGGATTGTACGTCACAGGCCGACACTCAGCGCTGGAGGACTGCAGCTATCGTCTCGCGTATCCAGTCCTGTGCGGCTGTCGTGTCGACCCGCGCGCGGTCGTCACGGGAGTAGCACACGAAACCGCCGTCACTTCCCACGGCAACGACGCGCTCCCGCGGCCGGCCGGCCAGCGGATGGTCATAGAAGAACGTGGGCGCGCCGGAATCGCCATAGCACACGATGCCCGGCAGAGACCAGCTCGCCCATTCGTTGTCCACGACCTCCTCGAGTCTCGAGATTTTGATCCGCCGAAGCCCATCCCAGTCGGAATACGGGGGAGGGACACCACCAGGGAGCGAGTCGAGGAAGCCGTAACCGGCGACGACCATCAGGTTCCTCGCGGCCCTAGGCGTCTCGAGGGTCCCAGGCGCTGCGAGCCGCGCGGGCGCGATATGCCGCACTGGCTGCTCGAGGAACACGAGACCGATGTCAAGAATGCCCGGATCGAGGCCCTGGAACGTACACCCTTCGGGTGGAGGGCAGGGGGGGATGGAAGGATGGAAGGCGAGATGCGATACCGGCCTCCAGGTGGACCGATCGAGGGCAGTCGGACTAAGGGTCACGAAGGCCTTGATGAATGGTAGAAGTCCCCCTGCTGTGGGGGCCGTGCAATGACCGGCCACGAGCAAGACCCGCTCATGGATCAGCGTGCCGGTGCACGAGGTGACGATGCCCGTCGGGATGCCCAGGTCGTTCGGCTCCACAAAATAGATGAGCGCCCCGACATTCGAAAAGAAATTCAGAACGTCGACGATCCTGACTGTGTGCAGGCCGTTCGAGTCATCCTGACTTGCGCCTGATTGGTCTTCCGCCCGAAGCCCTGGACTCGTGACGAGCAGTATGGTGAGCGCCAGGAGCGTGCTCCAACAGCCGTTCAAGAACCTGCTGCGCATGACGACCTCCTTTCGCCGTGTCCGGCCGGGTGTCGGCGGCCTGGCGACCCGGCGAGTAGCTCCCTAGGGACCGAACTTGATCCGGGTCAGCACGACCGTGCCGGTGACGGTCGCCTGGAAGTTCGCCGCGTCGAAGACGGTCGTGAAGGGCCCGGTGGCGGTGTCCCCGTCTTTGTCGAGAGTCACGCTCGCGCTCACCGTGATCGTCCCGTCCCCGAAGGGGTGACCAGCCGGGACGAGCGTCAGGAACTTTCCCGCGAACTCGCGTGGGCCGATTCTTTTCCAGATTCCGTGACCGCCCCCAAACTCGGGATCCGTGTTTACCGAGACCCCATCCGAGCTAAACGCCCCGATGTTCCTGAAAGGTGGGGGGCCCGGCGGATCGGGCATGACGTCGACGATCCACGCTCCGACAAGGTTCTTGTGCCCCGCGCTCGAATAGTCCGGCGTCACAGCGCCGAGGAGAACGATCAATGTCAGTACAACGACCGCCATGGTGAATCTGGCTCTCATTGCCCCTCCTGAACCATGAAGTGAGGTCCGTTCTCGCCATCTCGCACTCGGTGAGCGCGGGGCTGCCGGTGGGCCCCGCGACAGCGCCCACACACGAATGCCGGCGCAGATTCCCGACTCGGCACCCCTCACGGGAAGAACACCGCGTCTTCGGGCAGCGGTGGCACGATCGGGGTTTCAAAGAGAGCGCCCGGACCATCCGGATCAATCACGTCCACGCCGTCGGACGCGAAGAAGACCGCGATCTGCTCGAGGGCGCCGAGCGCCACCGCGTTCGCCGCGGCCCTCACTTCTGGCGGCAGGGCTGCGAACGGAGACAGCGCGTAGATGAAGGGGTGGGGATTGTTGATCGACGGGGGCGTGGTCGGGTTGCTCGTCAGGAACAGATCGAAGCGGTAGTAGGTGGCGCGGTCCGCCAGCTCACCCGCCCGAAGGAACGCCGTCGTCACCGGGTTGGGGGCATTGCGGTCCCCGGCGGCGAACTGGATGATCACCGACTTCGGCTCGCCGCCGTCAAGGGGAGCCCGCCGGAGATACGCGCCGTAAGCCACCACGTCGCCGCCCTGGCCGGCCCACTCGAAGTTGTCGAGGAGCTCCTGGATCTCCATGGCCCCTGGCACGGTGTTGACGGCGGGCGGCTGGTCGCGGAGGGGCAGGTTCTCATCGAAGCTCGTGCCGGAGAGATTGATGAGCGACGGGACACGGGCGGCGAGGAGGGCCCCAAGGTCTCCTCGGGAGAGCGGGCTCAAGCGTATTATTTCGTGAATGGGCCCTCCGAGCGCGCTGAGCACCCCGGCCCGCACGCGCTTCTCCGCGGAGAGGAAGAGGGCGCCGTAGTTGCCGCCCAGGGAGTGACCGAAGTAGTAGATGCGGGACGGGTCGAGATCTGACGCGCCGTCGCCATCCACATCTATCCCGACCTCGATGACCCGGACCAGCTGCATCAGGTCCGCGGCTGTCTGGATCCGAGCGTGTCGCTCCCGAAGGATCTCTCGAGGGGCCGCGGCTAACTGACCCTCCCTCGCCGTGATCTGCCCGTCGGCGTTAGTGTCGATACCCCGCCCACCCGCGGGAAGCGTGATCGGTGTGTTCGCTCCGCGGAGCAAGCTCAGCGTGCCGAGCGGGCCGAACCCGTGACCGACAGCATTGATCGAAATGGTGGCGATCCCGTGCTCGGCCATCTTCGCCGCGACGAGGAACAGCGACTCCTTGGTGTCCCCCCCACCGTGACCCCAGATCGCAACCGGCCACCCAAGCGGCGGAGGCGAGGTGGCAGGCAGAGTCAGGGTGAAGAAGATCTCGTTCGTGCCTTGGATCTCCGGCGTGCCACGCGTTCCCGCCAACGGCATGTACCGGGCGGCACTCAGGTAGTCCGCTGAAACATACTTCCCGAAGGCGATCGTCCCGACCGCTCCCGGCACCAGGGACAGGGCTCCGAAGGGTGTCCCGGCAGAGATGAAGCTCGGCGCCGTTCCTGTTTGGCGGACGGCTACGATATCAGTCAGTTCGCTTTCCGAGTACACGGCCCGCGTCCCTCCCGGTCCCAGCGCGAAGGTCGCCGGTGTCGGGGTTCCGAGCTTCACCTGGTCTCGGATCTTCTCCAGGATAGCCGTCACGCTCTGGGTGGTGAACACGCTGGCGACCGCGATGTCATGCGGCCGGACGCCGAAGAGGGCGGCGGCGACGAGCCCCCTGAGCAGGGCCCAGCGGTACTCCCTCAGTTCCTTCGTCTGGCCGAAGTCCAAGCCGAAAAGGAATTTCGCGAACGCTTTGGCCGGCTCGACGGGATGTCCGAGCGTGTCTCGAATGCCCCTGGTCACGATCAGCGCGTAGCGTGCGTGCTGGTCGAGGAGTTCATCCGCTTCTACGTGCAGGGTGTTCGTGGCCGCGTCCCAGACAACCTGATTGATGCCGACTCGGCGAGAGCCAGCGCCGCCATGCGATGCCCAGCCGAGCCGGACGAGGAAGACGGTGTCGCTCGTCGCGGTGCTCACGTCGATGGGGCCGTCGAAGGGGATCGACAGCCGGGGCTGCACGTTGAAGCCGTCGAGCGTGTTAATGACGTCGAGATCCTGGCAATCATTCGGGCGTGCCGTGCAGTCGGGCTTGGGGAGATTGACGCGCAGCCCGGTGATCTGGGTGGTATCGCCCACGGTGAAGCGATCGCTCGGAAACGGACTGTCCCGGCGATCATCCAGGTCGAAGCGGGCCTGCACGGCGGCGGCGTCCGCAGCGAGGAAGCTAAGCGCGAGAAGTGCGAGCGACACGAGAACGCCGCCTGCGAGGGAGAGCCAGCGGCGGCGGCTTTGGGGCAGAGCCAGGGCTCGGATCATCCTGTCCTTGTGCGGCCATAGAGCTCTCATTGGTTCCTCCGCGAGGAGCTGTCGTTTCACATCCGCCCCCGGGCCTGCTCGGCCGCCACCATCACTGCTATGGCGCGGCCGATATCCTCGATGGCGTGGACGGATTCTTTCCGGCCTGTCCTGACTTGCTCCACCACGCCGCTGATGGCACCTCCTTCGTCAACGAAAATTCGGACGATGAATGTCATGGGCTTGCCGGCCACTCCTGGCACGCGACGTGGCTTCGCAGTGGAGGGTGACTCGGCCGGCGTCATCAATCCATCCAGGTGACCGTCAAAAGTGCGTCAAGAACTCTTGGGTGCGGCGGCGAGCAGTGCTACCTTAGGGCTCCACTCCGCGAGGGGTTCTATGGCGCGGCTTGCCCTCACGCTCTTGGGCGGGTTTCAGGCGCGATTAGGCGCCGGTCCACCCCTGACGCTGCCTACCAAGAAGATCCAGGCCTTGCTCGCCTATCTCGCCCTTCCCCCGGGACGGGAGCACGCGCGCGACAAGCTGGCCGCCTTGCTCTGGGGCGATCTGTCGCAGGGGCACGCCCGCCACAGCCTGCGCCAGGCGCTCTTTGCGCTTCGACAGGCCGTGGCGCCGGTCCGACCAGCTTGCCTGCGTATCGAGGGCGCGACCATCGCCCTGAACCCGGACGCCGTCGACATCGACGCGATGAGCTTCCAGCGGTTGCTGGGCGAGCGGACACCGGAGGCGCTGGCGCAGGCCATCGAGCTCTATCGCGGCGACCTCCTCGACGGCCTCACCGTGCAAGAGCCCCCGTTCGAGGAGTGGTTGATGGCCGACCGGGAGCGACTGCGCGAGCTGGCCGTCGAGGCCCTCGCCGGGTTGCTCACCGCTCAGCGTGCGGCCGGGGCAGTAGACCCTGCTTTGCAGACCGGGCTGCGGCTGATCGCCCTCGACCCACTCCAGGAATCCGTGCATCGCACACTCATGCGGCTTTACGCCCAGCTCGGCCGGCGCGGATCCGCGCTGCACCAGTACCAGCTCTGCGTGGGAGTCCTCCAGCGCGAGCTGGGCGTCGAGCCGGAGGAAGAAACCAAGCTGCTCTACCAGGAGATCCTGCGCTGCGGCCGCCCGTCGGACAAGCTCGGGAGTGAGGACCCTATCGCTGCTCCGCCGACGCGGACCCCTCTGCATAGGCTCGCAGTGGCGACGGACATCCCACTCATCGGGCGTGAGCACGAAATGGTTCGCCTGGGCGCTGCGCTTGAAGAGGTCAGGCGGGGAGAAGGGCGGGTCGTGATCCTACAGGGCGAGGCGGGGGTCGGCAAAAGCCGGCTCATTGCCGAACTAGCAACGGTAGCGATGAGGGACTGCCGGGTCCTGCTCGGCCGATGCCATGAAGCCGAGCAGATTCTGCCCTTTGGGCCGTGGGTGGGCGCCATACGCAGCGGTAACATCATGGAGGCCACGGAGTGTCTCCAGAGCCTTCTCCCCCAGGTGCGCAGCGAGCTGGCCCGCCTCTTACCCGAGTTGGGTTCTGATGTGGCCGAGTCCAAGGAGGGCGCGTTAGACGCGTTGAAGCTCTTCGAGGCTGTCACCGGACTGCTCCGTCAGCTGGCCGCTCGGGAGGCAGTGGTCCTGGTCCTCGAAGACATCCACTGGGCTGACGAGATGACGCTCCGGCTCTTGACGTTCGTGAGCCATCGATGTCATGGCTCGCCCATGCTCGTCGTGGCAACCGCGCGGGAGGAGGAGCTGACGGACGTCCCGCTACTGAGCCGCACACTGGAAGCGCTGGACCGAGAGGCGCACGTCGCTCGGCTCAGGCTCAAACCCTTGTCCCGGCCCGCGACTGCGCATTTGGTCGAGCTGCTCGCGCGGAGAGGGCGAGAGACCGCAGACCTCCTCTCTCTCGGGGAAGAGATCTGGCGCACTAGCGAGGGCAATCCCTTTGTCGTGATCGAGACAATGCGCGCGCTAGACCAAGGGGTGCTGACGCCGGCGACATCGACGCTGTCCCTACCGGAGCGTGTTCGCGAGGTGATTGCTCGGCGGCTCGACCGGCTGAGCGAGCAGAGCCGGCAGCTCGTCACTGTCGCGGCGGTCATCGGACGCGAGTTCGAGTTTGCGCTCGTGCAGCGGGCCGCCGAAATCGACGAACGGCTGGCTGCCGAGGGGATCGAAGAACTGGTTCGCCGCCAGCTCCTGCAGGCGGTGGGGGACCGCTTTGACTTTACCCATGACCGGATCCGCACCGCCGCTTACTCCCAGCTCCTTCAGCCCCGTCGCGCCCTGTGCCACCGCCGTGTCGCGGAGGTTCTGGAGGAATTGTATGCAAGCAATCTCGAGCCCCATGCGCTCGCGCTCGGGACTCATTATCGTGAGGCCAAGGTGTGGGACAAAGCCCTGCGCTACCTTCGACGGGCAGGTATCCAGGCGGTGGCCCGCTCGGCGAATCGCGAGGCCGTGGCCTCGTTTGAACAGGCGCTGATAGTGCTCGGGCATCTTCCTGAAGCACCCGAAACGACGGCGCTGGCCATCGATCTGCGCCTCGACCTCCGGAACGCGCTCCGTCAACTTGCCGAGCTGGCGCGCATGGGGCAGCGCCTCCGCGAGGCGGAGGTGCTGGCCAGGGCGATCGGCGACCAGCATCGGCTCGCGCGGATCGCCACCTTCATGGTGGACGAGTGCATGATCACTGGCGACTACGATGAGGCCGTCAGATTCGGGCGCGAGGCGCTGAGTATTGCGCGAACCCTCGGCGACCGCTCGATCGAGGTGGTCACGACGTTCTTTCTTGGCCGGACGCACGCTGCCCGGGGCGAGTTCAGCGACGCGGCCAGCCTATTCGAGCGGAACGTCGCGCTCGAGGGCGACGTGCGCTACGAGCTCTTCGGGGCGACCTCCATCCAGTCGGCGGTCTCGGGTGCCTGCCTCGCCGGCGTGCTCGCTCAGCTCGGTCGCTTCGACGAAGCAATCGGGCAGGCCGAGGCCGCTGTGCGGATCGCCGAAGCGGCCGATCATCCCAACGCGCTATACACCGGGTTGTTCGAGCTCGGTCTCGCCCACCTCGGTCGCGGGGATCTCCCACGCGCGACCCGGGTCCTCGAGCGCTGCCTCGACCTCTGCCGAACGAGGCAGATCGCCGTCGGGACAACGCTGGTCGCGGTGACCCTCGGCGCCGCCTACGCCCTCGCCGGCCGGGCTGACGAGGCCCTCTCGCTGGTCCCAGGCGCCGTTGAGGTGTCCCGCAGTCGCCAGTTTCACACCCGGCCGGCGTTCATTCTTCTGTGCGCAGGGACGACCTACCTCTCGGCCGGGCGGATCGACGAGGCCGCCAGCCACGCCCGCGAAGCCCTGGCGCTCACCCGCCGGCTGGGGGCTCGGGCCAGCGAAGCCCACGCCCTCTGCCTTGCCGGTGACATCGCCTCGACAGGCAACGCGGCGGAAGCCGAAGGCTCCTACCGCGAGGCGCTGGCGCTCGCTGGCGATCTCGGCATGCGCCCAAGTGCTGCCCACTGCTACGTCGGACTCGGCAAGCTCTACCAGCGCGACGGCGAGCATGAGCAAGCCCGGACGCATGTCGCTACCGGCATCGCCATGTACCGCGAGATGGGCATGCAATTCTGGCTGGAGAAGGCGGAGGGAGAGATGCATCTCACACCAGCCGCCCACCGGGCGCGGGTGGACGAACTCGCCTGATTCGCTGTCAGGGTACGCCACGTAAGTTGGCTCCACCGTGGATCCAGATGACATCGGCGACGGCTGGCACGGACGTTGCGCTTGTCCTGGCGTGCCCGCGTCCCGAACTGGTCGGACCGCGCTGCGAGCGCGCACAGCGCAGACTCGTCCGTGCTAGCAATTCCGGTCTGTTTGGGCCCATTGGGCGACGCCGCCTATATTCATGGCGTTCGACTGCCTCTATGTGAACGGCCACGACTTCCGGGCCTCTGCACGAGCGCCGCGCGATCCTCGAAGACGAGATCCGTAATCAGCGCCTGGTCCCCCAGTGCGTCGCTTTTCCGCAGACGGCCTGGAGGCCTGGGCCGAGGTTCAGCGTCGCGGTTACGAAGGACTCGTCGCCAAGGAAGAGTCCGCACGGACGAGCTGGCTCAAGAACAAGACTCCGTCGGGAGGGGCGCTTTGTGATCGGCGGCGTGGCGATGGCCCGCGCCGGCCACCAGGGCGGCGCGCTCGTGGGCGAGTGGCAGGGCGAGCAGCTCCTCTACCGCGGCTTCGCAGACCTGGGGCTCAGCCGTGGTGCATTGGACACCTTACGTACTGAGACGCAGCCGCTCGGACGCGCGACATCAACCCTTGCGGATCTGCAGCGACGGAAGGAAACAGTGTGGCTGGAGCCGGTGCCGGGGCTGAGGTCAGTTACGGGCGAATCGCGGGTGGCCAGCTCTGAGATCCGGTGCTGCGGAGATTCGTCGCGGACCGTATGGATCCGTCAGCTGGTCCGCGTCTATCGCGGCGTCGCGCGCCGGCGCGCCGTTGAGGGGGTTAGCGGCCGACGCTGCCGGCGGCCCGACTCGCGTACATTCTTCTTCCGTTCGTTGCTTGGCCCTTGCTCATCGAGGGCATCTCGACTACGGTACGCGGAGATTTCGGCCAATCCTGGGAGGCTAACAGGGTTTCAGGATGCAGTGTCCCCGGTGCCAGCACGACAACGCCGCTGATGCTGCCTTCTGCGACGAGTGCGGAGTCCGCCTCGAGGTGGTTTGCACTGCGTGCAGCGAATCGAATCGTCCCGGCGCCAAGTTCTGCCGCAAGTGCGGCAAGGCGGCGGGCTCGGCGGAGCGCGCGCGTTTTAACTCGCCGCAGACATACACACCGAAGCACATCGCCGAGAAGATCCTCACCTCTAAGGCAGCCGTGGAGGGCGAACGCAAGCAGGTCACTGTCCTCTTCGCCGATCTCAAGGGCTCCATGGAGCTGTTCGCCGACCGCGATCCGGAGGAGGCCCGCAAGATTCTCGATCCCGTCCTCGAGCGGATGATGGAGGCCGTCCACCGCTACGAGGGCACCGTCAACCAGGTCATGGGCGATGGCATCATGGCTCTCTTCGGCGCCCCTCTCGCCCAGGAGGACCACGCGGTGCGCGCATGTTATGCGGCGCTGAGGATGCAAGAAACTGTCACCCGGTATGCCGACGAGGTTCAGCGGTCGCAAGGGGTGCCGGTGATAATCCGCGTCGGACTCAATTCCGGGGAAGTCGTCGTGCGTGCCATTGGCAGTGACCTCCACATGGACTACACCGCCGTGGGTCAGACCACGCACCTGGCGGCGCGGATGGAACAGATGGCCAAGCCCGGCTCCGTGCTGGCCACGGCCGACACGCTCCGGTTGGCGGAAGGCTTGGTCGCGGTGAAGTCGCTCGGTTCCGTACCGGTGAAGGGGCTGGCCGACGCGGTGGAGGTCTACGAAGTGACGGGGGGCGGGCCCAGCGCGCACCCGCCTGCAGTCAGCCGTGCGGCGCGGGCTGACGCGCTTCGTGGGCCGCGACGCCGAGCTGGAGCAGCTCCGCCGTGCCCAGCAGCTGGCTGCCAACGGCCATGGTCAGATCGCCGCAATTGTCGGCGAGGCTGGCGTCGGCAAATCGCGCCTCGTCTACGAGTTCACCCACTCGCATCGCCTCCAGGGGTGGTTGGTCCTCGCGGCGGCGTCGGTTTCGTACGGCAAGGCGACGAGCTACCTGCCGGTGATCGAGCTCCTCAAGGGCTACTTCAAGATCCAGGACCGGGACGACCTCCGCGAGATCCGCGAGAAGGTGACGGGCAAGCTGCTCACCCTCGACCACGCGCTGGAGCCAACACAGCTGGCGCTGCTAGCTCTCCTCGACGTACCCGTGGACGATGCCGCGTGGCAGGTCCTCGACCCGGGGCAGCGCCGCCAACGCACGCTGGACGCCGTGAGGCGATTGCTGCTTCGGGAGGCGCGGGAGCAGCCGCTGCTCCTGATCTTCGAGGACCTGCATTGGATCGACGACGAGACCCAAGCGCTGCTCGACGACCTGGTCGAGAGCCTGGGGTCAGCGCGCCTGCTGCTGCTCGTGAACTACCGCCCCGACTACCAGCACGATTGGGGCAGCAAGACATCCTACGGTCAAATGCGGCTGGACGCGCTGCCCGCCGCGAGCGCGGCTGAGCTCCTGGGCGCGCTCCTCGGCGACGATCCCGGGCTGGCGCCACTCAAGCAGCTCCTCGTCAGGCGCGGGAACCCGTTCTTTCTGGAGGAGACCATCAGGACGTTGGTGGAGACGAACGCGCTGGCGGGAGAGCGCGGCCGGTATTGGCTGACGCAACCGATCCAGGCGCTCCAGGTACCCGTCACTGTCCAGATGATGCTGGCGGCGCGCATCGACCGGCTCTTGCCGGAGGACAAACGCCTCCTGCAGGTCGCCTCCGTCGTCGGCAAGGACGTGCCCTTCGCACTGCTTCAGGTTGTTGCCGAGGTCCCGGACGAGGCGCTGCGTCGCGGGCTCGACCACCTGCACGCCGCCGAGTTCCTCTACGAGACCGGGCTCTATCCGGATCTCGAGTACTCCTTTAAGCACGCGCTGACTCACGAGGTGACCTACAACGGTCTGCTGCACGACCGCCGCCGCCAGCTTCACGCGCGGATCGTCGAGGCGATCGAGATGCTCTATCGCGATCGGCTCGCCGAGCAGATCGAACGACTCGCCCATCACGCCGTTCGAGGCAAGCTGAAGGAGAAGGCAGTTCACTATCTCCGCCAAGTCGGATTGAAGGCGGCCGGGCGATCGGCGCTCCTCGAGGCCCGGGCCAGGTTCGAGGAGGCGTTCGGCATTCTCGAAACACTCCCCGATGACCAGTCCACGCTAGCCCAGGCGTTTGACATCCGCCTCGAGCTGCGGCCGGTGCTGAGCCAGCTCGGTGAAGTTCGACGGGCGCTGGAGCATCTCCGCGAGGCCGAGGCCCTCGCCGAGCGGCTGAACGACGACCGTCGCCGAGGTCGCGTCTGCGCGTTCATGACGAACATCTACTCGCAACTCGGCGACCTGGGCGAAGCGCTCGCCTCCGGGAGCCGCGCGCTGGAGATCGCGGGGCGCCTCGGGGACTTGAGACTCTGCATTCTCACCACGAGCTTTCTCGAACAGGCGCACTTCTTCCGGGGAGAGTACGAGCGGGCGGTCGAGCTGGCCATCGGAAACCTCGCGGCCCTGCCTAGCGACTGGGTCTACGAGAACTTGTTGGGCAGCACCTCGCTGACATCAGTTTACGATCGCCATTGGTTGGTCTTGGGACTGGCCGAGCTCGGCAGATTCGGCGAAGCAGCTCAGTACGAATCCGAGATGATCGGGCTCGCGGAGGCGACGCAGCATGCGAACTCGATCGGTTTGGCGTACGGGGCCGCGAGCTCGTTCCACCTCCGGAAGGGTGACTGGGGACAGGCGCGCCCACTGATCGAGCGCGCGATCGCGGTGCTCAGGACGGCGAACGTCGTCAACCTGCTTGGTGGCCTCGCATCCTCCGCCTGGGTCCTGGCGCAGCAGGGGGAGTCCAGCGAAGCGCTGAACCGGCTCCGGGAAAGCAAGCAACTCATCGAGCGCCTCTATGCGACGGGACCCGGTGCGGGCGGCCGCGCGATCTACCACTCGTTGGGTCGCGCCTGCCTGCTGCTTGGCCGGCTCGACGAGGCGCGGAACCTGGGCAACCGGGCGGTCGACGCCAATCAGTCTCAGCCTGGATTCGTGGCCCATGCGCAGCACCTGCTCGGGGACATCGCGACCCACCCCGACCGGTTCGACGCTGAGCGCGGTGAGGTCCACTACCGCCAGGCGCTGGCGCTCGCAGAGCCCCGTAGCATGCGCCCACTCATCGCACATTGCCACCTCGGGCTCGGCAAGCTCCACCGACATACGGGCCAGCGGCAGGATGCCCATGAGCACTTTCGTACCGCAGCGGGGATGTATCGCGAGATGGACATGCGGTTCTGGCTCAAGAAGGCCGAGGCCGAGTTGAGCCCGGCGCCGATGGAATAGCGCGCCTGATTCGCTGTCAGTCGGCGGCTACCCAGCCGTCGCTCCGGCAGCGCGGTTCGTGACGTACCGGACCGCTCGTTCGCTGGCCTCGCGAGTAAACTTCCTCCGAGCAAATGTCCTTAGGCAGGTGCGTGATGCCAGCCTACGTCATCGCCGATGTGACGGTCACCGATCCCGCGACCATGGACGAGTACCGCAAGCAGGTCCCGGCAACCATTGCAAGTACGGCGGCCGCTTCGTCGTTCGCCTTGTTTCGTCGACGGGGTCGTGGCGCAGCAGACGGCTGGCTGAGCCTGCGGTCGCTGCGCGCGACCCAGCGCTCCGTCGGATCAAGCATCACGACGATCTGGACGCGCTCGTGGCCGCGCTGGCCGCCTGCGCGGTCCCGGAGCGGGTGGCGTGACCCTGACGGCCAAGGCGGCCGAACAGGCGAGGGCCATGGAAGGCCACCGCGCTTACTTCAGCACTCCTGCGTCGTGCGCGATCCTTCCGTCCACGACCGTGAGCACGGAGCGGATCTTCTTCAGATCCTCGTCGGGCACTGCGAAGTAGTCGCTGTTCAGCACGACGAGGTCGGCCAGCTTGCCCACCTCGATGGATCCGAGCTGGTCCTCCTCGCGCAGGAACCAGCCGTTGCGGCCCGTGTACAGCTCCAGCACTTCCTGCCGGGTGATGTGCTGGTCGGGATTGATCTGGACGTGGCGGGCGTTGAGGCCGGTGGTGGCGAAGTACATGTGGATCCACGGGTTCATGGGAGCGATCTGCATGCCGTCCGAGCTCATCCCGGCCCGGATGCCGCTGTCGACGATGAACCTGAACGGGGGGCCGGCGTAGGGCGCCACCGTGCTCGTGGGCAGCGCGCCCGCGAGGTACTGCCATCCCGTGAGCGACAGGCTGCCCCCCAGCCGCTTGAATCGCTCGATCCATTCCGGCGTGATGCCCGGCACGTGGGCGATGACCCAGCGCAGGTCACTCACGATGCCCGGCACCTCCGCGTCCGCGCGCTCGAAGCCCATGATCTCCAGCTCGAAGTCGGCGGGGTTGCTCGTCGGCATCTGCCGCCGCCCTAGCGAGTGCACCTCGGCGCGCCAGCCCGCGCGGGCCACCAGCTTGGCCGCGTCGTTGAAGCGGGTGATGCTCGCCGGGTTGGTGGCGCTCGGCACCACCGTGATGAACTCGCCGATGCCACCCGTCCGCACCAGGTCGTCGCCGAAGAACGGGAACTGGTTCTTGAGCCGCTGCACGAGCTCGGGCAGGGCCGGATCTGTCTCCATGTGCAGAAAGTTGATGCGCAGGCGGACGAGGCCCTTGCCCTCCGCGTACACGTCGAGGAAGGGCAGGTGCATGGTGAAGTTGTCCTCGTGGGCCGCCCCGTCGGTCTCCGGATTGGTGAGGCTGGTCTGGAATGCGCCCTGGTCGAGATGGGTGGTGACGCCGAGGCTCGCCGCGTAAGCCATGGCGTCGAGGACGCTGCGCTTGCGCTGCTCGAAGCCGTCGGGAGCGTTGCGCAGCAGCGTCTGCCGCAGCAAGTTCAGCGCGCGGCCAGACACGGTGTTGTCGGGCCCCGTCCCCGCCGCGATGGATCCGTTGGCTCCCACCGTCACGCCGTTGGCCTCGAAGAACTGCTTGCCGAGGGTATTCGTGGTCGACGGCCCGCCGAAGCTCTGCAGGATGAGCACGGGATGATTCGGCACCGCGGCGTCCAACTCGGCCAGGTTCGGCAGTCGGGGCGTCTGATCCGGTGGGAAGAAGTGGTTTTGGTTGAAGCCGCCGATGGTGGTGATCCACTTGCCGGCAGGCACGCCCTGGGCACGGCCGGCGTAGATGGCCTGGATGTCCTTGATGGAGTACGCGTTCTCCAGGGGCGTGTGGTAGCCGGGTCGGTTGCCCATCAAGACGATGTGGTTGTGGTTGTCGATGATGCCCGGCACGACGGTGCGGCCGTGGAGGTTGATGACGCGCTTGCCCGGCCCCTGGAGCTTGGCACCGTGGCCGACCTCGACGAACCGACCATTCTCGATGCCGACCGACGACACGATGGTGTTCCGGTCGTCCATCGTGTGGATCTTGCCGTTGATGAGGACGAGCCCCGGCCGCGATGGGTCGGGCGGCTTGCTCGCCGTGGCCCGCCCGGTGTGGCTGGTGATCCAGCCCGCGGCCCCGCCCAGCGCGGCCGCCACGCCGGCCGTGGCGCCCCCCTTGAGAAGGGTCCGCCGCGAGATCCCCTTCTGGCTGCCGCGGGCCGACGCCTCGTGAGCTCCGCCCGATGCCTTGCCCACCATGGGTCGCTCCTCCGTGTTTGGTCGTTGGCGCGATTTACTTCAGCACACCCGCGTCGTAGACGATCTGGCCGTCGACCACGGTGAGGACCGGTCGCGTCCCGCGCATCTTCGCGTCGCTCACCCTGAAGTAGTCGCGGTCGAGCACCACCAGGTCGGCCAGCTTGCCGACCTCGATCGAGCCGAGATCGTCCTCACGGTTCAGGTACCAGGCGTTGGCTCGCGTGTAGGCGTACAGCGCCTGTTGCCGGCTGATCTGCTGGCCCGGGTTGATCTGCTGGCCGAGGACGTTGAGGCCGGTGGTCGCGTAGTGCATCGCGAACCAGGGGTTGTGGGGCGCGATGTGCACGCCGTCCTCGTGCAGGCCGGCCGGGATGCCGCTCGCGATGATCTGCGGGAAGAGCGGCCCCACCGGCAACCCATCCGCGCGCGGGACACCGTTCAACCAGCGGAAGCCGGACATCGACACCGCGCAGTTCAGGCTCTTGAGCCGGCTCAACTGCTCGGGAGTGGCGAAGTCCGCGTGTTGCAAGCCCCAGCGCAGCTCCTTGATCCCGAACTCCTCGTCCATCGCCTCGTAGGTCGCGACGACCTGCTCGATGTTGGCCGAGCTGGTCGGACTACCGGCCTGCGAATTTTCGTTGCGCCAGCGCGCCTTTGCCACCAGGCGCTGGGCCTCGTTCCAGACCGCGTAGTTGTCGGGACTCGTTTGGAGCGCGAATGGCGCCGCCCACTCGCCGATCCCGCCGGTGCGCACCATGCCGTCGCCGAAGAAGGGGAACTGATTCTTGAGCCGCTCGCGCAGCTCGGGCAGCTGGTGGTCGAGATCGCCGAGCTCGGAGATGAACCCCTGGTTGTGCAGGAAGTTGATTTGCAAACGGATGAGCGCGCGGTCCTCGGCGTGCAGGGCGAGCCACGCGTCGTACATGCGGTAGTGGTTGAGATTGAAAAGCGCGTGCGTCGGCTGCGGATCGAGCGAGGCCGGGTCGAGCGTCCCCGTCGCCACCGCCACCAGCGTCTGATCGAGCACGGCCGTGATGCCGACGCTCGCCGAGAACGCCATCGCATCGAGCGCGCTTCGCTTCTTGTCCTCGAACGTCTGGCGGATTCTCAGGTGATACAGCGCGCGATTCGCGTGATTCACCCCCGCCACGGTGGCGAGCGAGCCGTCGGCCTCGACGACGCACGGGCCGGCGAGCGGCGCCGTCGCCCTCTCGAAGAACTGCTTGCCCAGCGTGTTGGTTCGCGCGGGGCCGCCGCCGCCCTGGTAGAGGAACACCGGCCGGTCGGGCACCGCCGCGTCCAGCTCGGCCAAGGTCGGCAGGCGCAGCTCGGCGAACATCCGCGGGGTGCCGGCGCCCATGGCCGTGATGAACTGGCCCTGGGGCACGTCACGCCGGCGCGCGGCGAGCAGCGCCAGGACTTCGGCAATGTTCGAGGCGAGCTCCCACTGCGCGACGTGATAGCCGGGCCGGTTGGCGAGGCTGACGAAGTGCGTGTGGCTCTCGATGAGACCCGGCACCACGGTGCGGCCGTGCAGGTTGATGACGTGCGCCGGGCCGGAATGGGCGGCGCTGCGCACCGACACGAAGCGTCCGTCCTGGATCGCCACCGAGTTCACCACGCGGTTCGCGTCGTCCATCGTGTGGATCTTGCCGTTGACGAGTACGAGCGCGGGCGCGCTCGATGCCGGCGGTCCCGGCGGCGCGGCGTGCACGCCTTGCGATGGCAGCGCGGCGCCGACGCCAATGGCCACGCCGGCCTTGAAGAGGTCGCGGCGCGACGGATTCTGGGCGCTCCTGCGTTCGCTGTTGTCGTCGTTCATGGGCTCCTCCTGGTTTACCCACCGTCCCCGGCATGACGCGAGGCGAAGCTCTGAACGATGATGTCGGCCGTGAGGGCCAGGTGATCGCTCAAGGCCTTGACGGCCGCCTCGGCGTCGCGGGCGAGCGTCGCCTGCATGATGGTCCGGTGTTCTCCCTCGATGTCCCGCGGCTGCACGCCGTAGGCGACGAAGCGATAGCGTTCGGACTGCTCGAAGAGAATGTGACGGAACCGCAGCAGCCACTCCGATCGACAGCCCGCCACCAAAGCGAGGTGATAGCGCTGGTGCAGGGTGCGCCATCGCTCGAACTCGGGGCCGGGGTCGCCGGGCGGGGGCAGCGGGACGGCGGCCAGCTCGGCGTGGGCGGCCCGCACCCCTTCCTCCCAGTCCGCATCGCCGAGCTCGATGGCCCGCCGGAGCGCGAGCCCTTCCAGGTCGATCCGCGTGCGCGTGATGTCGCGGAGGTCCTCGATCGACACGGGGCTGACGCAGAAGCCGCGCTGGTCCTCTCCCCGCACCAGTCCCTCGGCGGCCAGCCTCGACAGCGCCTCCCTGACCGCGCTCAAGCTGACGCCGAGCCGCTTGGCGACGGCGGCGATGAGGACCTTCTCGCCGGGCTTGAGACGGGTGGAGAGAATCTCGGCCCGAAGCTGCGCGAGGACGGCGCTGGTCAAGCTCCGGAACGCTCGCCCGTCCGCGGCCAACCCGAGCGGCAGCCCGCTCGGTCTGCTCACGTCACCTCGCGGTTCGGGACTTCCGCCGACCGATGTCGCATGGTTGCGACCTCCGGGGAGCGTTGGGCCGGGCCCCGACTATACTGGATCAATCGGAAGAGTCAACACAAAATCGATTTTCGGTTCCGACACAACCGCGCGCGTGGTTCCTTCAGGCTCATGGGCGTTTCGGCCACAACACGCCAAGTAGGTGGGAATGGTGCTTGTCGTTCGCCAAAACCCCATCTACCGGCCAAGTGGTTGATCTTGGGGTCCGGATCCGGCCACTATCACAGCTCGATGATCACTCTCCTGCTCCACCTGCTTCGGCTCCTCCCCTTCTTCTTCGGCGGCCACCGCCAGCTCGCCATCGAGAACCTGGCCTTGCGCCACCAGCTCTCCGTCTACAAGCGAACGACGACGCGCCCCAAGCTTCGTCCGACGGACCGGCTTTTCTGGGTCGGGCTGGCCAGGGTCTGGGCCGGTTGGAGGCAGTCCCTCGTGATCGTGACTCCCGACACGGTCCTACGTTGGCAGCGGCGTCGTTTCCGCGAGTACTGGGCCAAGCTCTCCGGCCGGCCCTCCGTAGGCCGCCCGCCGATCAACGCCGAGATCATCGCCCTCGTCCGAAAGATGGCCGCTGCCAATCCGCTATGGGGTGCCCCAAGAATCCATGGGGAACTCCTAAAGCTCGGAATTGAAGTGGCGGAGCGTACGGTCTCTCGCCTGATCCCGAAGCGCCCGACACCTCCCTCGCAGATCTGGCGCACGTTCCTCGCGAACCATGTCCGCGATTTGGTCTCCATCGATTTCTTCACCGTCCCCAGCGTCCGCTTGCACGTCCTCTTCGTCCTCGTTGTGCTTGCCCACCACCGCCGGCGCGTCGTCCACTTCAACGTCACCGAACATCCCACCGCCGTTTGGACTGCCCAGCAGATCGGGGACGCGTTCCCGGACGACTCCGCGCCAGCCTATCTCCTGCGCGACCGTGACCAGGTGTATGGCGCGCAGTTTCGCCACCGCGTGAAGGGCATGGGCATCGACGAAGTCCTCACGGCACCGCACAGCCCTTGGGAGAATCCATTCGCGGAGCGCTTGATCGGTTCGATCCGGCGCGAGTGTCTGAATCACGTTCTCGTCCTCGGCGAACCACAGCTGCGCCGAATCCTGACTCGCAACTTCGCCTATTACCATGAGGCGCGCACCCACCTCGCGCTCGACAAGGACGCCCCCGACCTCAGGCCCATCGAGCTCCCCACGGCGGGCAAGATCGTGCAGCTTCCTGAAGTCGGCGGCCTGCACCACCGCTACTGCCGCCAGGCGGCGTAGTCCCGCACCGGCCCACAAGGCATCACAACCGCGAACGCGCCCAATCCTGGAGGGTCCTTCGCCCCGTTTAGAACCTGCCGGGACCTTGCCGACGATTCGCTAACCTCCAGACGTTAAGAGCCCTTCCCCACCAACCTCGCCGTTGTTGGAATCCTTCCGCCGAATCGCAACGTCCGCCAACCCGCCTTGTTGAGCGTGCCGCCCAGCAGGCGGGCGCGTAGCACGTGCAGCTCCGCCTCACTCATCGTACCCTTGAGGCCTAGGAGCAACCGGTCGTTGAACTGACTCGGATCGTAGAGGCCGTCCTCGTCGAGGATGAGCGTCTCGGCCAGCGCGCGGATCTCCAAGAGGCGGTGCCAGTCGGCGGAATTCCGCGCCAGGCGGGAGACCTCCAGCCCCATCACGAGGCCGACACCAGTGCCTCTCGGCAGCGCCGGACGACACACTCGCGATCATCCGGATGCAGTCGCTGCACCCAGAAGTCCGGCTGGCACCACTGCTCGAGCGAGTAACCCAGGAAGTCGACGGCTCGTTTCCCGACCCCTATGAAGTGCCCCGTCCGTGGATCCGCTTCCCAGGGCACGGCACCGGCGGCGTCGAGCAGCCGCTCCAGCATCGCTTCCCGGTTCCCACCGTACGCCGTCAAGCGGGGATCGGGCGCCGGCGCGGCGTCTCCACCGCTCCGGGCATCGCGCGTTTGTATCAGCTGGTCCATCGGCCAGCATTGTGTCACGACTACCCGATTCTGTCAGGACGTCGGGAGGAGATGTCGTCCGGTGTCGAGACTCCGATATGCTGGAGGAAGGATCGAGAGAGAGACGTCGCACGCTCACAGCGCGATGTCGCGCGTCCTCGCTGGCGAGGAGAACCGCCCCGGGAAGTTCAACGATTGTCGACGATTGCCGGGCGAGGTAGGAATTGAGACTGCAAACCCGGTTGCTGGCCGGCTTCCGCCGCCCGGCCGGCGCAGAGACCCGCCGGAGCTGTACGACTTTTCGGTGGCGCTGGGTGGCCCCCTGTATCAGATACTCCGGTGGACCCACCTGACCGGCGACGCGCTAGCGTTCCTCCATCGCACGGCATGGTGAGCGAGCCTGGCCTCGCCCTCGTACCCAAATGCCAAATAGGGAGCGCGACCGAGGAACTCGTCCACCATGTAGTTGAATTCCTGAATCCCGTGCAGGTGGATGGGAAGGAACTCGCCGGCCACGGCGGGGTCGCCCGAGAACTCGACCAGTCCATGGGTTCGGACGTAGCGGCGGAGGTGATACTTGACGAGGATTAGGGCATAGACGAGCTCACTCAGCGGGACGCCCTGACGAAAGCCCGGCGGCCCCATTCCTCGTACTCCGCCCGCACTGAATTGTCTCGGGCTTCGCCGATCCACTCTCCCAGATTTCGGTAAAGGCTCGCGGTACGCGACTCGAGCTCTGTCCGCGGCACCGCCCGGAATGATGGCGTCCGCGGGTTTGTGGCGAGATCCTGCAGCACGTCGCGGGTCAATCC
>JBKPAK010000313.1:0-49847 GCA_046726415.1 Candidatus Methylomirabilota bacterium | reverse complement strand
TCCGTCGTCGATCGCGCCTATCTCACCCTGGTGAGTGATCAGGCGCTGCGTTCGGCGGTGATCGCCGGACGCCCGGATCTGGGCATGCCGGACTACCGTGGGAACGTGCCAGGTCGAGCCATGTCGCCCCAGGAGGTGTCGAACGTCGTGGCGTGGCTGGCCGCAGGCCGTGGACCATGAGCGATCGCCCACCGGCCGCGTCGGGAGGACAGCACCATGTGTGATCACGGAGTTGGCGGCCTCACCCCGCCGCCGGCGCCGGTTTCCCGGCGCAGTGCGCTGTTCAAGCTCGGGGTGGGCCTTAATGCGCTGGCCGCGCTGCTGCTGGGGGTGCCGGTGGTCGGGTACGTGGCATCGGCGGTCCGTCGCCGGGGCCAACAGGCCTGGGTGTCGCTTGGACCCGTGTCGAACTTCCCGGAGCATCAGACGCGCTTGGCCAGCTATACGAATCCCTTCACGGTGCCGTGGGACGCCAAGGTCGCCGATATCCCCTGCTGGGTTCGACGCCTCGACGCCGACCGCTTCCAAGTCTTCGCGATCAATTGCACGCACCTCGGGTGCCCGGTCCGCTGGTTCCAGGAGTCGGGTCTCTTCATGTGCCCGTGCCACGGCGGCGTCTTCTACGAGGACGGTCGCCACGCGTCGGGGCCGCCGCCCCGTCCGCTGTACCAGTACGAGCACCGGATCAGGGACGGGAAGCTCGAGGTGCGGGGCGGCCAGATTCCCACGCTCTCGGAGCCCGTGTGATGCGAGTCGCCGAGTGGTTCGAGGAGCGCCTCCAGCTCAAGAAGCTTCTGGGCCCGTCCATGACCCATCCCGTGCCGCGCACCTCCGCCAGCTGGTGGTACGTGTTCGGGAGCGCGACCCTCATCATCTTCATGCTCCAGATCGTCACCGGCATCTGCCTCGCTCTGGTCTACGTACCGTCGACGGCCGATGCTTACGCCAGTCTCGAATACCTGAATTACCAGCAGACCCTGGGATGGTTCTTGCGCGCCGTCCATTTCTGGGGCTCGAACTTCATGGTCGCCATGATGTCGCTGCACATGATTCAGGTCTTCCTCTTCGGCGCGTACAAGTATCCTCGCGAACTGACGTGGGTCGTGGGCGTCTTTCTCTTCCTGTGCACGCTCGGCATGGCCTTTACCGGCCAGGTCCTCCGATGGGATCAAGATGCGTACTGGGGCTTGGGCATCGGCATCGCCATGATCGGACGGGTGCCCCTCATCGGCGCCCAGCTGGTGCACCTTGTCCTTGGAGGCCCCATCATTGGCGCGGAAACCCTCTCCCGGTTTTTCGCCCTGCACGTCTTCGTGATCCCCGGGCTCCTCTTCGGATTGGTGGGACTGCACCTCCTCATGGTGCTCAAGCTCGGGATCAACGAGTGGCCGATGCCCGGACGGCTGGTGGCGCGCAACACGTACCGTGAGCGCTACGAGGAGGACGTCAAACGGGACGGCGTTCCCTTCTTCCCGGTGGCCGCCCAGAAGGACATCGTGTTCGGTGGCCTGGTCATTCTGGCGATCCTCCTGTGCGCCGCCATCTCGGGGCCCGATGGTCCCAACGGCCCGGCCGATCCCACGCTGATCCGAACGGTGCCCCGGCCGGACTTCTATTTCCTCTCGCTCTTCGCCCTCTTCGCTCTCCTCCCGCCTTACACCGAGACGTTTCTCATCCTGGTCGGTCCGGTGGTGGCGATCGCCCTTCTCATCGCGCTGCCCTTCCTAGCGGGGACGGGCGAGAAGAGCTTCCGACGGCGGCCGGTGGCCGTGATCAGCGTGGTGATGATCGCCTTGGTTCTGGGCGTCCTGAGTTACCTGGGGGACAAATCTCCGTGGTCGCCCGTGATGGACGCGTGGAGTGGGGCGCCGATGCCCATCGCGTACGTGAAAGGGCGCACGCCTCTCCAGCTCCAGGGCGCGCTCGTCCTCCAGAACAAGCAGTGCCGGAACTGTCACAGTCTGGGTGGAGAAGGGGGACGGCGCGGTCCGGCGCTGGACGGCATCGCCTCGCGCATGACCCGCGATCTGCTGATCCGTCAAGTCCTCCAAGGGGGCGGCAACATGCCGGCCTATGGCAAGAACCTCTCACCGTCCGAGGTCACCGCCCTCGTGGCCTTCCTCGACACCTTGCGCTCACCGCACGACGCGGCGGCTCGCTCGCCGGTTTCTCCCCCTCGCTCCGGTCGCTGAGGTCGTCGAGTCCGGAGCCACGATCATGGGGCCGGGCGGAACGCTCTGGTCTCCCGACGCTATGCCGGTGGCCATGCTCGTGCTGGTGGCGGGCGTCTATACCCGGGGATGGGCGCGGCTACGGCGCCGCCTGTCCCAGCGATTCCACGGGCTTCAGCTGCTCTCCTTCCTGGCTGGGCTGAATGTGCTGTTCGTGGCGTTGGCGCCTCCGCTGGAGGCCCTGGCCGCCGAGTCCTTGACCGTCCACATGATCCAACACCTGCTCTTCATGATGGTGGCGCCACCCCTGCTCTGGCTGGGGGCCCCGGTGGCGCCGATCCTGCGCGGTCTGCCCGGATTCGCCATGAGAGCCGTGATTGCCTTCCTCGCCTGGACCCCGATCCGGTACGTGGGGCGCGTCCTGACCCATCCGGCCGTGGGCTGGGTGTCATTCACCGTCATGGCCTGGGGGTGGCACGTGCCGGCGACGTATGAGCTGGCTCTCCGTTCCCACGGCTGGCATCACCTCGAGCATGCCTCGTTCTTCGCCAGCGCCCTCCTCTTTTGGTGGCCGGTGGTCCAGCCATGGCCAAGTCGTCCCCGCTGGCCCCGGTGGGCGATGATCCCCTACCTGGCGCTCGCCGAGGTCCAGAACACCCTTCTCGCCGCCCTCTTCGTCTTCGGGGGCCGCGTCCTGTATCCAAGCTACGCGGCGACGGCAGCGCGCCTGGGGACTTCGGCTCTCGAGGATCAAACGCTGGCCGGGTTGATCATGTGGGGGCCGGGGTCGCTGATCTTCCTTGTCCCTATAGGGTGGATGGTTCTCCGGCTCCTGATGCCGGCCCAGATGGCGCGGAAGCCATCGTCGCCCGAGACTCGTCCTCGGCCTCGGGCTGGCGCTATGATGAGCTGAGGAATCAGCGCCAGGCGACGATGACAGCATTGTCGCGTCGCTGATCGCAAACGGCCACCGACGACTTTGCGAGGCTGGAAGAGGAGGGAACCATCGATGGAACGATCTGATGTCACCCGGGGCTTGACCGCTCCCGCGGCAGCCACCGCCGAACGGGTCACGCAGTTTCTCCGGAAGGTGTACGGCTGGATGTTCTTCGGGCTCGGGATCACGGCCCTCGTGGCGTATGGCCTCATGGGGACGCCGGGTCTGGCGCAATCGCTGGTGGCCAACCACTTCGTCTTCCTCGCGCTCTTCGCCGCTCAGATCGGCCTCGTGTTCTTCCTCTCCGCGCGTGTGGACCGGATCGCGCCAGGCACGGCCGCGCTTCTCTTCGTCATTTACGCGGTCCTCACCGGTGTCACCTTCTCCGTGCTGCTCCTCGCGTACACCGGAGCCTCGATCACCACCACGTTCGTGGTGACCGCCGGGATGTTCGGCGCCTTGGCCGTCTTCGGGACCACCACCAAGCGAAGCTTGGCCGGCGCCGGGCAATTCTTCTTCATGGGGCTGGTGGGCCTCATTCTGGCGTCGATCGTGGGGATGTTCTGGAACAATGACGCGCTGCAGTTCCTTATATCCGTGGTGGGGGTGATCGTCTTCACGGGATTGACGGCCTGGGATGCCCAGCGTCTCAAGGAGATGGCCGCGTCAGTGCCGGAGGAACGCGCGGGGGCGTATGCCATCGTGGGCGCCCTCTCCCTTTACCTCGACTTCATCAATCTCTTCCTGTTCCTGCTCCGCTTCCTCGGAGGGCGCCGCGACTGATCGCGACGACCCGCCAGACGGCGAGTCGCTCTCGGAATGCTCTCCCTCAACGAAAGGATGCCAATGACGCGTGGGATGACGGCGGGGGTCATCAGGGGAGGGGGTCTCGTACTCTTGCTGGTGGCGGCGGTAGCTGGCTGCGGCACCTTGGCCGCACCGACGACCTGGACGCCGGGCAACCGGCAGCCGCTCATTGTGGGCTGGCAGCAGTACTTCCGCGTCCAGTGGGACGCGAGCACGAAGGGTAAGGATACGATCGTCGAGGGCTACATCACCAACATCTGGGGCTTTACCGCCCAACAGATCCAATTGCTCGTCACCGGCTATGATGCCACCGGAAAGCAGCTGGGCCAGCTGGTGGCCTGGGGGCCGAACGAGATCGATCCCGGAAGCCGTGTGTACTTCGGCGTCCCGGTGCCACCGGGGGCGAGCACCTACGACGTGGCGATGTTCGCGTGGAACTGGGTGCAGACGGGCGGCAGCGCCAACTTCCCGTAGGAGCGCCCATGGCTCGTCGAGGTACGAGGAGGATGGTCTTCGGAGCCATGGCGGTCCCGCTGCTCCTTGCTCTCTGCGGATGCGCCACCGGGCCGGCGACGTGGCAGCCAGGAAACCTACAGCCGCTCGTGATCGGCTGGCAGCAGTTCTTCCGCGTACAGTGGGACGCCACCCGGCAAAACGGCCAACCGCTCGTGGAGGGGTACATCACGAATGTGTGGGGGTTCACGGCGCTCAGTCTCCAACTGTTGGTGACGGGTTACGACGCGTCGGGTCAGCAGGTTGGACAGCGCATCGCCTGGGGGCCGAGCGAGATCGATTTCGGCGCCCGGGTGTACTTCAACGTCCCCGTGCCGGCTGCCGCCACCTATGACGTCGCCGTCTTCGCGTGGTCCTGGGTGCAGGCGGGCAATGGTGGGTCCATACGGTAGTATGAGGACGGAGCGGGAGGCGACGCCTATGCCTCGACAGATCGACCGGTTGCGCCGCGGAGCGCTCCTGGTCTTGCTGCTGGCGGCCCTGGGGGGATGTGCCACCCTGAGCGCGCCCGCCACGTGGCAACCCGGGAACCTACAGCCCCTGATCATCGGCTGGCAACAATACTTCCGGATCCAGTGGACGGCCACGCCGAGTGGCGGGGCGACCCTCATCGACGGGTACATCACGAACACGTGGGGGTTCACGGCTCAACGGGTCCGCGTGTTGGTGAATGGCTACGACGCATCGGGAAGGCAGGTGGGCCAGCTCATCGCCTGGGGACCGAACGAGATTACTCCCGGTACGCGGGTCTATTTCGATGTCGCCGTGCCCTCCGGCGCGGCGACCTACGACGTGAGCATCTTCTCCTGGAACTGGGTACAGGTCGGCATGAACGTCGACTTCCCATAGGAGCCCGTGAGCCATGGCGGCATTCAAGGATCTCCTGGTCGTCCTCGATACATCGGAGCACGGCGCGACCCGCCTGGACGTGGCCACCGCCCTGGCCTCCCGCTTCGGAGCCCACCTGACAGGGCTCTACACCTCGCCGCCGCCGCAGGTGCCCGCCATGATCGAAGCGCAGCTCACCCCGGAACTGGTCGAGCTGCAGATGCGGACGTTGGCCGAGGCGACCGAGCGAGTGCAGGAGCTGTTCAAGCGCAGCGGCGAAGGGCCCGGATTCACCACGGAGTGGCGGGTCCGGGAGGGTGAGGCCGGCGAGATCGCTACCCTGCACGCGCGATACGCCGACGTCGCCATTGTGGGGCAAGTGAATCCAGACGACGACGCGCTCGGCTCCACCGGTGACCTTCCGGAACGGGTCGTCCTCGGCGCAGGGCGTCCCGTGCTCGTGGTGCCCTACGCGGGCACGTTCAAGACGGTGGGACAGCGAGTGCTGGTGGCCTGGAACGCTAGCCGCGAGGCCACGCGCGCGGTCAACGACGCGCTGCCGCTGCTCCAGGGCGCGTCCAAAGTCACGGTCCTCGCCATCAATCCCCGCGGAGGACTGCACGGGGATGGAGAGGTGCCGGGCGCCGACATCGCGCTGCACCTCGCCCGACACGGGGTCCGGGCCGAAGCGTCGGCCCTCAAATCTGATGACGTGGACGTCGGCGCTTTGCTCCTGTCACAAGCGGCCGATCTCGACGCGGATTTGCTCGTCATGGGCGCCTATGGGCATTCGCGCCTGCGCGAGGTCATCCTCGGCGGGGCCACGCGCGAGATCCTCCGCTCGATGACCGTGCCCGTCTTCCTGTCGCATTGATCGAGGTCGAGGAGCGACACCGCTCCCCCGACACCCCAGGGAGAACGCGGAGTCTCGTGCTTCGATGGCGGCACGCCGCCGCCTGACCACGATCAGCGCGAAGGGCGCGCTCAGGAGATATCGCCGTCCGAGAGCACCCGGCGGCTGCGTCGCCACAGAACGATGCTCACCCACGCGGCCACCCCTACCAAGACGGCGAGCGCCAGCCAGCTCTCCACGCGGCGAAGATCCCCGAGAATGGCGTGGAGGTGCTCCGTGAAAAGATAGGCGATGGTGAAGTTCAACGGAACGCCATAGGCGATGGCCACGCCGTCGGCGACGGCAAATTTCCAAAACGGCAGCTTCACGACACCGGCAGTGACGAAGGCCGCCGCACGGAGTCCCATCACGTGCCGAGCGGCGAACACGATGAGAATGCCATGGCGTCGATACGCCGCCTCGAGGGCATCCCGGCGCTTGACGTCCAGGAAGCGTCGCACCAGTCGCCGGTCCAGCACGCGCTCGCCCCAGCGCCGTCCCGTCCCGTACAGCACCAGGTCGCCCGTGGCGATCCCGGCGATACAGACTAGTAGGGCGAGCCACCAGCGGACGGTTCCCCGGTGGGCAAGGACGCCGGCGGTGATGACCGGGATTTCCTCGGGGACAGGAAAGCCGACCCCGCCCAGGCACAGGGCGAGATAGAGGCCCAGGTACGGCGAGGTCGCGATCAGCCGGTCCAGCATGGGGCGCCCGGTGAGAGGCTTCTCATGACCGCTTCACGCTTCTCTCACCGCCACTCGCTACGCTCCTCCCGAAGGCAGCACGAACCCAAGGAGGGAGCTCAGATGACGGATCAGTGGAGCGGGACGAACGAGAGCGAGCGATGGGACGAGACCCCGACCACGCCGAATCCGCTCAGGCGCGATCGGCGCTGGCTGTGGCCGGTGGCCGGCGTGGCGGTGGCGGTGAGCATTGTGGCCGTCTCGCCACACATCGGCCTCACCAAGGCCGTGCGAGCACCCTTGTGGACGGAGCGGTCGGTGGTGACGGCGCCCTCGCAGACCATGGCCCCGGACTGGGTGCGCATCGGCAAGGAGCTCAAGCCGGCCGTGGTCAACATCGCCGTCAAGCGGAGCGCGGAGGACGAGCAGCCGTTCCGGCAGGGGGCGCCGCGCGGCGGCGACCGTTTCGAGCAGTTCCGGCGATTCTTCGAGGGGCAGCCCAAGCAGCCCGCGCGGAACATGGGGACCGGATTCATCATCAACTCCGACGGGTACCTCGTGACCAACCATCACGTGGTGGACGGCGCCAGCCAGATCCAGGTCAAGTTGGCCGATGGCCGCGAATTCGCGGGCAAAATCGTCGGCGGCGATCCCAAGACCGACCTGGCCGTGGTGAAGATCGATGCCACGGGCCTTCCCGTGATTCCCTTCGGCAACTCCGGCAAGCTCGAGGTGGGCGAGCCAGTCATGGCTATCGGCAACCCCTTCGGGCTGGAGCATACGGTCACGACGGGAATCGTGAGCGCGACTGGCCGCGTCATCGGCAGCGGCCCCTACGACGACTACATCCAGACGGATGCGTCCATCAATCCCGGGAACAGCGGTGGCCCACTCATCAACGCCCAGGGCCAGGCCGTGGGCATCAACACCGCCATCTACAGCGAGACGGGCGGCTCGGTGGGCATCGGCTTTGCCATCCCGGCAGACCTCGCCAAGTCGGTGGTCACTCAGTTGGCGGAGCACGGTCAGGTGGTGCGCGGATGGCTGGGCGTGATCATCCAGCCCATGACGCCGGAGCTGGCCAAGGCGTTTCAGCGTGAGGACAAGCGAGGAGCCCTGGTCTCCTCGGTCGCCGAGGGCTCGCCCGCGGCCAAGGCGGGGCTGAAGCCCGGCGACATCATCACCGAGTACAACGGGCGCGCGCTCACCAAGTCCGATGACCTGCCTCGCGCCGTGGCCGAGACGCCGGTGGGCAAGGACGTGGCGCTGACCGTCATTCGCAACGGCGCGTCGATGGCCTTGACGGCCAAGGTCGGTGAGCTGAACGACGCCACCAAGGTCAAGCCGGCCAAGGCGGAGGGCAAGAACGGTCTTGGGCTTTCCGTACAGCCCCTGACGCCCGCGTTGGCCAAGGAGCTGGGAGTCAAGGCTGAGCAGGGAGTGGTGATTGCGGACGTGGCCGAGGGCAGCCCGGGCGCCAATGCCGGCCTGCGGCCCCGCGACGTGATCGTGGAGATCGATCACCACCAGGTGACATCCACCGAGGATCTCGCGAAGAGCGTGGCCCGGAAGAAAGGCAAGGGCGCCCCGATGCTACTGCTGGTGAACCGGGACGGAACGAATCTGTACATCGCCGTGACCGTCTAGCGCCTCCACCGCTCGTGTGCGCCGGCTCGGGGCAGCGCCGAGCCGGCGCTCTACGCGAATGCCGTCCAGAGCGCGAGCCCGAAGGAGATAGCGGTGAGGGCGAGACAGCCGGTCGCGAGGAGCTGATCCAGACCGCCCTCCGAGCGATGCTCAGCCAGCGACAGCACGTACCCGCCCGCCAACCCGCCCAGAAAGCCGCCCGCGTGCGCGAAGTTGTTCACGCTCGGCATGAAGAAGCCGAACACGAAGAGAATGAGGGCCCACATCCCGTATTGGCGCAGCACCATGGTGCCGAAGGCCCCTCCCCGACGGCGCCCGTAGGCGACGATGGCGCCCAGCAAGCCGAAGATGGAACCGGACGCCCCGACGGTGAGGGGGATACCCACAGCGTTCGAAATTGCGAACCCGACCGCGCCGGAGAGCGTAAAGATGACCGCGGTCCGGGCCGGCCCGTACAGCTCTTCCACCGCGGGGCCGAGCTGTCGGATCCAAAGCAGGTTGAAAAGGATGTGGAGGACGCCTCCATGGAGGTAGATGGCCGTGAGAAGCGTCCACCATCGGCCGATGCGCATGGGCCACGCTCCCGTGGCTCCTAGTGCCAGCAGCGCTTGGTTGCTGGGGGCGAAGTCGGCCATGAACCCGCGGGGACGGAGCACGCTGGTCGGATCGATGAGCAGCGAGGCGAGATAGGCCGCGATGCACACGACGGTCACGACGTCGGTGAAGCGACGGCGGCGAAACAGGGTTCGCAAGAGGCCAGCGAACCCCCACAGACCTGGATTGCGGCGGCCGCAGACGAGACATTCGCGCGCATCGGCGTTGGTCAGGCGCCCGCAATACGGACAGAGAATGGCCCCTCTCGTCTTACGGAACATCGGATCGCCTCTGGGCAGGAGTATCGGCCACCGTACGAGCGCATGCTACTCACCCCCGTCGAGGCCTGTCAACGCAGACACTTCGCGGACGGCCTCGTTGACACCGCGCGGCGCGTCTCGTAACATCCAGAGGGTTTGGAAGCGACGTTCGGTCGCCGCCCGGATAGCATTGATGTGTCGCCCTCGCGCCCGGATGGCATTGATGTGTCGCCCTCGGAGGAGCCTCTCAGCATGAACCAAATGGATGTCTCCCCGCGCGCCCACTGGCTCATCGTCGTGCTGGCTGTGCTCGCGCTCATGGCCCTCACCGCTTCGGCGGCTTTCGCCCAGGCTCCGGCGGCCGGGGCCCATCCGAGCGGCGGCGAGGCCAACCTCAAGATCCCCGACCTCGCCCAGGTGAGCGTCGGTGGGCTGAACAGTCGCACGTTGCTGACCCTCGGGCTCGGCGTCTGCGTCCTCGGGCTCATCTTCGGCCTCGTCATCTACGGTCAGCTCCGCCGGTTGCCCGTGCACGAGTCGATGCGCGAGATCTCGGAGCTGATCTACGAGACGTGCAAGACCTATCTCGTCACCCAGGGCAAGTTCATCCTTCTCCTCGAGCTCTTCATCGGCGTCATCATCCTTCTCTACTTCGGCGTTCTCCTGCACTTCGAGGCCCTCAAGGTCGCCATCATCCTCCTCTTCAGCCTCGTCGGCATCGCCGGGAGCTATGGGGTGGCCTGGTTCGGCATCCGCATCAATACCTTCGCGAACTCGCGAACGGCCTTCGCCAGTCTGGAAGGCAAGCCCTTCCCGGTGTACGCCATTCCGCTGAAGGCCGGCATGAGCATCGGCATGTTGCTCATCAGTGTCGAGCTGTTCCTGATGCTCTGCATCCTGCTCTACATTCCCGGCGATTACGCGGGCCCCTGCTTCATCGGGTTCGCCATCGGAGAGTCGCTGGGGGCGGCCGCCCTGCGGATCGCCGGCGGCATTTTCACGAAGATCGCGGACATCGGCTCCGACCTCATGAAGATCGTGTTCAACATCAAGGAGGACGATGCCCGGAATCCCGGCGTCATCGCCGACTGCACCGGGGATAACGCGGGCGATTCGGTGGGGCCGAGTGCCGACGGCTTCGAAACCTACGGGGTCACCGGGGTGGCCCTCATTTCCTTCATCCTGCTGGCCGTGCCCCAGCAGATCGTCCAGGTGCAACTGCTCGTCTGGATCTTCGTCATGCGGGTCATGATGATCGTGGCCAGCGGCCTCTCCTACCTCGCCAACGAGACCATCGCCCGCGGCCGCTACGGGGCGGCGCGGCACATGAACTTCGAAGCGCCGCTGACCAGTCTGGTGTGGCTGACCTCGGTGGTCTCGGTGGTCATTACCTATATCGCTTCCTACGCCGTCATCGGCGGCCTGGGCGACGGGAGCCTCTGGTGGAAGCTCTCCACGGTCATCACCTGCGGGACCCTGGCCGGGGCGATCATCCCCGAGTTCGTCAAGATCTTCACCTCCACCGAGTCGGGTCACGTGCGCGAAGTGGTGGCCGCGTCGCGTGAGGGGGGGGCGTCGCTGAACATCCTGTCGGGCTTCGTGGCGGGCAACTTTAGTGCGTACTGGCTCGGCGCCACCATCGTGGTGCTCATGGGCATCGCCTTCCTGGTGAGTACCTTGGGGCTCGGCGCCCTCATGGTGGCCCCTGCGGTGTTCGCGTTTGGCCTGGTGGCGTTCGGCTTTTTGGGGATGGGCCCGGTGACCATCGCCGTGGACTCCTACGGGCCGGTGACCGACAACGCCCAATCGGTCTTCGAGCTGTCGCTCATCGAGGAAGTGCCGGGCATCGCGCGCACCATCAAGAAGGACTACGGGTTCGACGCCGATTTCGAGACGGCCAAGCAACTCCTGGAGGAGAACGACGGGGCCGGCAACACGTTCAAGGCGACGGCCAAGCCTGTCTTGATCGGCACTGCGGTGGTGGGGGCCACCACCATGATCTTTTCGATCATCGTGATGTTGACCCAGGGCCTCACGCAGAACCTCGACAAGCTCTCGCTCCTGTACCCCCCCCTTCTGCTGGGGCTCATCACCGGCGGGGCCGTGATCTACTGGTTCACCGGCGCCGCCACTCAGGCGGTGAGCACCGGCGCCTATCGGGCGGTGGAGTTCATCAAGGCCAACATCCGGCTGGACGGCGTGGCCAAGGCGTCGGTCACCGATAGCAAGCGGGTAGTGGAGATCTGCACGCAGTACGCTCAAAAGGGGATGTTCAATATCTTCCTGACCGTCTTCTTCTCGACCTTGGCCTTTGCCTTCCTCGAGCCGTACTTCTTCATCGGCTATCTAATCTCCATCGCGCTGTTCGGGCTCTATCAGGCGGTGTTCATGGCCAACGCGGGCGGCGCCTGGGACAACGCCAAGAAGATCGTGGAGGTGGAGCTGAAGGAGAAGGGGACTCCGCTCCACGCGGCCACGGTGGTGGGAGATACCGTCGGCGATCCGTTCAAAGACACCTCGTCGGTGGCCATGAATCCCGTTATCAAGTTCACCACGCTGTTCGGGCTCCTGGCCGTAGAGTTGGCGGTCAGCCTGAGTGCGGACCGGGGCGTGGTGCTGACCCGCCTCCTCGCCGCGATCTTTTTCGCCCTCTCGCTCGTGTTCGTGTGGCGGTCGTTCTACCGTATGCGGATTCGCGGGGCGGGAGAGGCGGCTCCAACGCCGCGCCCAATCGGCGCGGTCGCGCGTGGCAAGTAGCCACCCGTGGAGTTCCTGTATGACATTCTCGCCGGGGGCCACTCCCTCGACGCCCTGATCCGGTGGGGCGGCTACCTGCTCTTGGTGGCCATCGTCTTTACCGAGACCGGACTCCTCGTGGGATTCTTCCTCCCGGGGGACTCGCTGCTGATCACCGCGGGGCTGGTGGCCTCGAGCGGCGTGCTGAACATCTGGTGGCTCAACCTCCTTCTCATCGTGGCTGCCGTCACCGGGGACAGCGTTGGTTATGCCATTGGGGCCCGCCTGGGTCCCGCCCTCTTCACGCGCGAGAAGTCGCTGCTCTTCAATCCCCGGCACGTCGAGCGCACGCGGGATTTCTACGCCCGGCACGGCGCCCGAACGATCGTGATCGCCCGTTTCGTCCCCATCATCCGAACCTTCGCGCCGGTGGTGGCCGGAGTGGGGCGAATGGAGTACCGGCGATTCCTCTTCTACAACGTCGCCGGAGGGATCGGGTGGGTCGTGAGCATGACGTGGAGTGGCTACCTGCTGGGGAGCTTAATCCCGAACATCAGTCAGTACGTCCACGTCATCGTGGTCATCGTCATCGTGCTGTCGTGTGTGCCCATCCTGATCGAGTTGCAGCGCGCTCGGGGGCGCCCCTCGGGCTAGGGCATGGCGGGGAAACGAGGAGCGTCACGGCTACGCCGGGGCGCTCCGAGCGTCGGGGGGGTGTGGGGGGCCATTGCGGGGCCCCCCACGTCAGTAGTCCTCCATGGCTCGGCCGCCGTGCTTGGCCGTCTTCCCGGGTCGACAGCGGCGTGGGTGGGCTGCCGGCTGGGCGACCTCCTGGCCATGGTCCTGCCGCGGCGGCGGCGGCTCGCTCTCGACAACCTGGCTCGGGCCTTTCCCGAGATGTCGCCTCGCGATCACCGGCGTCTCTGCCGCGCGTTCTACCGGCACCTGGGTCAGATGATTATCGAGCTGTGTTCCCTGCTGGCGTGGCCTCTTGAACGGACGCTGTCGGGCATCACCCTCGACGGCCGTGAGCACCTGCAGGCCGCCATGGCGGCCGCCGGGCGAGCGCTGCTCTTGACCGCCCACGTGGGCAACTGGGAGCTTCTGGCTGCCGCCCACCGCCTGACCGGCTATCCCCTCGCCATCGTGGCGCGGCCGCTCGATTCGGGGCTGCTCGACCTCTTGGCCCGCCACTGGCGCCAGAAGACCGGGATTGAGGTAATCGAGAAACGAGGGGCGGCCCGGCCGGTGCTCGCCGCGCTGAATGGCGGCACCATGGTTGGAATCCTTCTCGACCAGAACGCGGCACGCCGGGAAGCGGTCTTCGTTCCTTTTTTCGGCGCCCTGGCCAGCACGTCGAGAAGCATTGCCGTGCTCGCCATCAGGACCAGGACACCGATCCTCCCGGTGTTCATCCACCGAGAACAGTGGGGTCGCCACCGCGCGGTGATCCACCCCCCTCTCCAGACGTCCGGGGCGAATGCCTCATCCCACGCGGTCGTCGAATTGACCATGCGCTGTACCGCCGCCATCGAAGCGGCCGTCCGCGAGTCGCCGGAGCAGTGGTTCTGGATGCACAATCGCTGGCGCACTCGTCCGGCGAGCGAGAAGGCGACGTCGTGACGCGCCGGTGGCTTGTGGGCCGGATGGTGGTGGCCGTGGCAGTGGCCGCGCCGAGTTGGCGTGGTGTGCAGGTCTGCGTTGGGGAACCGACGCCGGTGGGAGAGGTGCGCGGGACGGCGCGGGGAAGTGGGCCCCGTGCGGGAAGCCCGCCGGTCCCCTTCACCGACCTCGCCCTCGTCTTGCTCCCACAGTCGGCCGCTCTCGTCGAAGGACTGGAGCGTGTGCGTCGGCAGTCCCGAAACTCGATGGCGGCCTACCGCTCCGCCATTCCCGACATGCGGCGCCTGGTCGAAGGCGCGATGCAGGAACTCAGGACCGCGGGGCGCGGCGATGCGATTCGCGGCTCGAGGGTCAACGGTGACGGGCAGTTCCTCCTCGAAGGTGTTCCGAGGGGCGATTGGGTCCTCATCGGTTATCGGTCGGTCTATATCGATCGGGCCTCCAAGGACACTGCCAAGGAGTCGGGGACGTTCCTTTCTCAGCCGCGGCTGGTCGGCTACCATCGCGTGGCCGTGTGGATCGAAACGGTCACGGTCGAGGCGGCCCGGCGCGAAGTGGTGGAGCTCACCGATCGGAACATGTGGTTTGAGGGAGTCGAAGAGAAAACCGCGGCGCGCGAGCGGACGCCGAGCACCGGCGGCGGCCGGCGCTCGGCGCGCTGAGTAACGGACTGCGCCTACTTCTTTTCGGCGGGTTTCTCCATCTTATCCGCTGGCTTGCCCTCCATCTTCTTGGCTGGCTCAGCTTTGGCCGTTACCGTCTGCGCCACGTTCTTGCCCGCTTGCTCCATGTACCGAACAGAAACGTCGTCCCCCTCTTTCAGGTCTGTCGCCGTCGCGTCCTTGCCGCCCTTCTTGATCTTCGTCTTGGGATCAAGGGCAAATGTCCACTCGGCGTCCTTACCCTTGGCCTTGCCCATCACGACGAGGCTGTCGGGAGAGGCCGCCTTTACCTTGCCGGTGGCGCTCTTGGCCGAGGCCTTTTTGTCGTCCATCTTCTTGTCGGCCGGGGCCGGCGCGGCTGGCGCCGTGCTGGTGGCCAAAGCGAAGCCGGCGGTGCTCCCTACGAACGCTGCCGTCACGAACAGGGTGACCAGTTTCCTCACGTTTTCCGTCTCCTTTGAGCATCTCGTTAGTCTTCGCGACTACGTCCCGCTGCCTGCCCAGGCTAGTCCAGAGATCCCTCCCTCCGTTCCTAAGTTATTGAGAAGATGGGGGAAAATATCATCACAATTTAGGTGACCCCTCTGGGGCTGTCAAGAATATTGACCGCCGCGGAGCCAGTGTGCTATTCAAGAGGCGCGTTGCCTTCCTCTATCGCGATTCGAGCCGGTTTCACGACCCTAGCCGTCGGTTTCTGGGCTATTTTGACGCCGGGTGCAGTACCACACGGTGTTGCTAGCCCGGGTCTCTCTGGCCTCCAGAAGCCAGAATCCTGGGCGCTCGCACCAACCTCCGTTCACAGCAATATGTGTGGTCAAGCTACCTTGCTGGCACAACCTCCTGCTCGCGACACCGGTTCCGCTGAGCAACCAATCGAGCGGGTTGGATCTGCCGCTGAGCAACCAATCGAGCGGGTTGGATCTGCCGCTGAGCAACCAATCGAGCGGGTTGGGTCTGCCGACGGGCGATCGAGCGAGCGGGCTGGGTCTGACGCGGGGCAACCGAGCGAGCGGGCTGGGTCCGCCGATGGGCAACCGACCGACCGGGTTGGCTCTGCCGATGGGCAACCGACCGACCGGGTTGGCTCTGCCGATGGGCAACCGACCGACCGGGTTGGCTCTGCTGATGGGCAACCGATCGAGCAGGTCTGGCCTTCCGCGCTCACGTCCGGTCACCGCGAGGAGCCCGTTCCGAGTTTCGAGACCCTTGTCGAATCAGCGGTGATCGGCCTGCCGAGCTTCGAAGGGGCCCTCACGGCGCCCCCGGCGGCCGTCGTCGCCGGGACGGTACGGGCCGGTACCGCCAACTATCCGATCGTCACGAACTCACAGGTCGGCTTTTTCATCGATCGGTTTACTCGCGAGCGGCGCGAGGTGATCAATACCTGGCTCGGCCGATCGGGGCGGTTCATCTCGATGATCCGCGACACGCTGAAGAAGCACGGATTGCCTGAGGATCTCGCCTTCACGGCCATGATCGAGAGTGGATTCAACCCGGTTGCTACCTCCCATGCCGGTGCCAGGGGCCTGTGGCAGTTCATGGCGGCGACGGCCAAGCGCTACGGTCTGCGCGTCGATCAATGGGTCGATGAGCGGCTCGATCCGGAGAAGTCGACCGCAGCGGCCGCGGCCTATTTGCGCGATCTCTACAACCTCTTTGGCTCGTGGTTCCTGGCCCAGGCGGCGTACAACGCCGGCGAGGCCACCGTCGCGCGCGCCATCCGGGCCACGGGGTCGAGCGACTTTTGGGCTCTCGCCCGGACGGGGTTTCTGCGCCGGGAGACCAAGGAGTTCGTGCCTCAGATCCTCGCAGCAACGCAGATCGGACGCGACCCCGATCGGTTCGGATTCGAGCCCATCCTGCCGAGTCCAGCTCCCGTCGAACGCATCACCGTCCCGGGCTCGACAGATCTCCAGTGGTTGTCAAGCTCCGCGGGCATCTCCGTCGACGCCCTTCGGTCCTTGAACCCGGTCTTGGTCCAGGGCGTCACACCCCCGGGCGGAGCGTTCGAATTGAACGTGCCTCCGGGAACGAGATCGCACGTGCTGGCGGCGCTGGAGCGGCCCCGGCGCGTGACGACGTCCTCGTCGGGTTCCGGGGTGGGCAGAGCATCAAGTGATGCTCAAGCCATCCACGTCGTTCGACCGCGCGACACCGTGCATTCGATCGCCAGACGGTATGGCGTCTCGGTCGGCGACGTGTTGCGCTGGAACGATCTGGCGCGGCAGGATCCGATCCGCCCCGGTGATCGCCTGCGCATCGGCCACACGCCTGGAGGTCGGTGAGGCTCGAAGTCAGAGCCTTCGCCACACTGGCGGCCTTCCTCCCGCCGGGAACGCGTGCGGGAGCCATCCTCGACGTACCGGACGGCGTTACCATCATCGACTTGGTGCACGCACTCGGCATCCCTGACGACATGCCACTCGTCGCGCTGGTCAACGGCCACGAGGTCGAGACGAGCCACTCCCTGCAGGGTGACGACGTGGTGACGCTGTTCCCGCCGCTGGCGGGAGGGTGATCCGACCCTCTCTCCCGCGCCGGGACTGCTTTCGTCAGGGTGGTACACTCGGATCGCCGCTGGAAGCGTCAAGGAACCCGGTGGGCCTCCCGGACTTCAAATCCGGTGTCCGGCTCTAGACAAGTCGGAGGTGGGTTCGACTCCCACACGCTTCCGCCAGCGGGCACGGGGGATGACGACAAACCACGATGCGGTTTTCCGGGCGGGCCAGCGACGGCGCCGGCTGCAGATCGCGGGCCGGGGAGCCCTGACGGCGTGGACGGCCATCGCCGCGCTCGACGACGTCGACGAGAAGCGCTTCACCCGCCTCATCGAGGCGTATCGTGGTATCGATCATCGCTCGTAGCGTGGCGACGGCGGTCGGCATCCTCGCCCTCGCCGGCTGCACCGGTAAGCACGTGTCGCCCCTGACGCCGCCTCCCTATCGGACGGAAGTGGGCGCTCCGTACCCGGCGACGTGGAGCGCCGTCGTGAAGGCCCTCGCGCGACAGAACATTCCCCTGCGTGCGATCGCGCGTGACTCGGGGGTCATTGCCTCCGACGAGTTCGTCACCCCGATCGGCGTCTACGCCGATTGCGGCTCGCTCGGGGGCGACCGGATGGAGGGGGAGGCGCTGGTCTCCTACACGCTGTTCGCGGTGCCGAACGTGGAGGGCACCCGCATCCAGATCAATTCGAAGATGCGCACGTTCGGCCACCGCCGGGGGTCGTTTCAGTGCGTGTCCACCCTGCGCTTCGAGGCCAACCTCGTCGACGCCATTCAGGAACTGGTGAAGGAGTAATCGGTGGCCGCCAAGCTGGCCGAATTGATCCGCAAGGCCCGACGGCTCGCCGCCGAGCGCGACCGCCTCATCGAGGCCATGGCTCAGGAGTGGGCGCATGCTCTGCGCGGCCAGCAGCTCTCGCCCGCTGATCTGGAGGAATTCTGGGCGGGCCTGGCTGAGGATGTCGTGCGATGGGGCGGCGGGAGCGAGAAGATCCGGAAGTGGACGGCCCAGGCCTGGCGCACCGAGGCCCAGGAAGTGGTGGCGCGGGTGCGCCAGAAGGTCGAGGCTTCGCTCAATGAGCGCTGACGTTGCCGCCGCCCTGCGCCGTCTGCCCTCGGTCGATCAGCTGGTGCGGCGTCTCGCCGGCCGAGTCGAAGTTCGAAGCCTGTCCCGTCCACGAATCACCACCACGGCCCGTGAGGTCCTCGAGCGCGAACGTCAGCGGGTCCGGATCGACGGTGGACCTCCGCTCGACGCGGAGGCGCTCGCCGATCGAGTGTGTGCAATCGTCCGGGGCGACGGGTTCTCGCTGCGGCCGGTCATCAACGCGACCGGCGTCATCCTCCACACCAATCTGGGCCGCGCCCTCCTGAGCGGGGCTGCGCTGGCGCGGGTCGGAGCGGTCGCCTCCGCCTACAGCAATCTCGAGCTGGATCTCGACACCAAGGAGCGCGGGTCGCGCTACGCTCATGTGGACGGCCTCCTACGTCGGTTGACCGGCGCCGAGGACGCGCTGGTCGTGAATAACAACGCGGCGGCCGTACTCTTGGCCCTGGAGTCCCTGGCCCGGGGCCGCGAAGTCGTGGTGTCGCGAGGCGAGCTGATCGAGATCGGAGGCGAGTTCCGAATTCCGGACATCATGCAGCGCAGCGGCGCGCGCCTGCGCGAGGTCGGGACCACCAACCGGACCCATCCGCGCGACTACGCCGAGGCCATCGGCCCCGACACCGCGCTTCTGCTCAAGGTCCATACCTCCAACTACCGCGTGGTGGGGTTCACCGCCGAAGTTTCTTCCCGTGAGCTGGCGCAGCTTGGCCGCGAGCGCGGGATCCCCGTCATGGAGGATCTCGGCTCGGGTTCCCTCCTCGATCTCCGGCGCCATGGGTTCCCGTACGAGCCGACCGTGCAGGAAGTCGTGGCCGCCGGTATCGACGTCGTCTCGTTCTCGGGAGACAAGCTGTTGGGCGGACCCCAGGCCGGGCTGGTGGTCGGGCGGCGCGAACTGGTCGGGCGACTCAAGAAGAATCCCCTCAATCGTGCGCTCCGCATCGACAAGCTCACGGTCGCCGCGCTGGAGGCCACCCTGACCGCCTACGAGGCGGGAGACGCCCTGCGCACCATTCCGACCCTGGGATTGCTGACCGAGCCGCTCGGGGGCATCCGTGCCCGAGCCCGCCGCCTGCTCGCGCGCCTCGCTCCAGATCTGCGTCGGCGCTTCAACGCCGGCCTCGTCGAGGCGGCGTCTCAGGTGGGTGGGGGCGCCCTGCCCACCGTCGAGCTCCCGACCATTGCGGTGGCGCTCGGTGCCGACGCGGTCCAGACGCGAGCGCTCGACGCGGCTCTCCGAGCGGGTGATCCGCCGGTCATCGGCCGGGTCGTCGACGACCGGCTGCTTCTCGACTGCCGGACGGTCTTGTCGTCCGACGTCGCTCGTCTGAGCATCGCGATCGCGCGAGCGGCCACGCACTGATGGCGGCCCGCCACGTCGTCGTCGGCACCGCGGGCCACATCGACCACGGCAAGACCTCGCTGGTGAAGGCGCTCACGGGGATCGACACCGACCGGCTCCCAGAGGAGAAGGCGCGCGGCATCACCATCGACCTCGGTTTTGCCTTTCTCGAGGAGCCCCACGGGCTCACGATCGAAATCGTCGACGTCCCCGGACACGAGCGCTTCGTCAGGAACATGCTGGCCGGGGTGGGTGGTATCGACCTCGCCTTGCTGGTTATCGCCGCGGACGAGGGGGTCATGCCACAGACGCGTGAGCACCTGGCCATTTGCTCTCTCCTCCATATCCGCTCGGGTGTGGTGGCGCTGACGAAGGTCGACATGGTCGAAGCCGACTGGCTGGAGCTGGTGACCGACGATGTGAACCGGCTCGTCCGGGGAACGTTTCTGGACGGCGCTCCCGTCCTGCCCGTCTCGTCCAAGACGGGTCAGGGGCTCGCGGAGCTGCGGGCGACTCTCAGCACGTTGGCCGCGGCCGTGCCCGACCGCCGCACTGACGAGCTTCCCCGCCTGCCCATCGATCGCGTGTTCACGATCAAGGGCTTCGGCACCGTGGTGACGGGCACCTTGACGGCTGGACAGATCGCCGTCGATGACCGAGTCGAAGTCTTCCCCACGGGCGCGCAAGCGAAGGTTCGCGGGCTTCAAGTTCACGGCCGGGCGGTCGAGCGGGCGGTGGCCGGGCAGCGGACGGCGGTGAACCTTCAGTCTCTCGAGCGAGCCGCCATCGACCGCGGAGATGTGCTGGGCCTCGCCGGTTCGCTGGTGACCTCCAGCTTGGTCGACGGCACGTTGGAGCTTCTGGCCGACGCGCCCCGTCCCATCAAGTCGCGCGATCGGGTTCGCTTCCACACCGGGACGGCCGAGGTGATGGCACGAGTTCTCCTGTTGGACCGGCCGGAACTGGTTTCGGGCGCGACCGCCTTCGCTCGCGTCCGCCTCGAGGCCCCCGTGGTGTGCATGCCGCGCGACCGTTTCGTGATCCGGTCCTACTCTCCCATCGTCACCATCGGGGGAGGAACGCTCCTCGACATCGACCCGCCCCGCGTTCGCCGCAAGGCTCCAGCCCTGGTGGCTCACCTCGCGCTTCTGGAGACGGGGAGTGACGAGGCCATCGTGGAGGAACATGTGCGCCAGGCGGGGGTGGCCGGCGCGAGGACCGCGTCGCTGTCCGGGCGGGTTGGCATGGGGCCGCTGCGGCTTCACGCCGTGCTCGATAGCCTGCAGCACGCCGGGCGGCTTCTGCCCATCGATCGCGACTGGTACCTGCATCCGGACAGCCATACCCGGCTCCGCGCTCTCGCGACGGCGACCCTCGAGCAGTTTCACCGCGCGAACCCCTTGCGCCCCGGGATGTCGCGCGAGGAATTGCGCGGGCGCGTCGGGGCCGCCGGCGAAAAAGTCTTCGCTTACCTCGTCGCTACTCTCCAGGCCGAGGGGGTCCTCGGCGTCGATCGAGACAAAGTGCGTTTGGCCACTCACGAGATTCGGCTGTCCGACGAGCAGCAGCGAGCGCTCGAGCGGATCGAGCACAGCTTCCTGAGTGCGGCGGCGGCGCCGCCAAGCACCGAGGAGGCCCTCACACGGGCCGGTCTCCAGGGCGGGGAAGAGCACGAGCTCTTCCAGCTCCTGGTGGAGGGCCGGCGTCTGGTGCGGGTGAAGGAGTCGCTGTTCTTCCACGCGTCAGCGCTCGAGGCCATCCAGGAAAAGCTGGTCGCGTTGCTCAAGGCGCGCAAGGAGATCGGGCCCGCGGATATCAAGGACCTGCTGGGTATCTCGCGCAAGTACGCCATTCCGCTGCTCGAGTACTTCGACGGGCGCCGGGTTACCGCCCGGGTTGGAGAGCGACGGGTATTGCGCGGGACCTAGGGTCGCGCTAACGTTGAGCGGCGAAAGGAGTTCTCCATGTTTGGCTTGGGCTATCAGGAACTGTTGATCATCCTGGTGATCGTGCTGATTCTCTTCGGTGCCAACCGGCTGCCGGAGCTGGCAAAATCGCTGGGTTCGAGCGTCAAGGAGTTCAAGAAGGGCGTCAATGAGGCCGAGAAGCCGGACACCGCGGCGGCCGCCAAGAAGGAAGAGGAGAAGAAGGTCTAACCGTCGGCCCCCTTGGAGTCCCGGGCTGATCGCGCCGATTTTGCCTGCGCGTCGGCCCTCACGCTTCTGACGGTTCTCTCCCGCCTACCCTACCGCGCCCGCATCCCGTACAACTGGGACGCTGTCCAATTCGCGCTGGCCCTCAGCGAATACGACATCAGCAAGCACCAGCCGCACCCGCCGGGATACATTCTCTACGTCGCGTTGGGGCGCCTGGTGAACGCCTGGCTGGACGATCCGACGGCCTCCTATGTTGTGCTGGCGGTCGCCTTCAGCGGACTGACCACCTTTGTCGTCTACTATCTGGCGCGCGCCGTGTACGATCGGCCGACGGCCGTAGCGGCGGCGACCCTCCTCGCCGTCAGCCCCCTCTCGTGGTTCTACGGGGCGATCGGGCTGACCTACGCAGGTGAAGCGTTGCTCGCCTCCGTGGTCGCCTACTTCGCCTTTCGCGCGCTCCAGGGAAGCGACCCCGACGCGTGGTTGGCGGCGGGCTATCTGGGCCTGGCCGGGGGGATGCGCCAGTCGGTCCTCGTGCTTCTCTTCCCCCTGTGGTTGGGCGCAACGGTGGTGGGCACCCGCCGTCCGCGTACCGTCCTCGTCGGCATCGCCATTCTCGCCGTCGCGGTGCTGGCCTGGTTCGTGCCAATGGTCTGGATCACCGGCGGATTGGAGCGCTACCTGGAGGCCTCGCAGTATCTGGCCGACACGGTAGTCAAGCCCACATCCATCGTGGGGGGTCCGTTCGACGCAACGATCCGCATGTCGCGCTATCTGCTCGAGTCGTTACTGGTCGCCCTCGGGCCTCTGGCTCTCGTGGCGATGCTCCTTCCGTGGTACATCCGGCGCTGGGGGTGGGGGAGACGGGAGTGGTTTCTCCTCGGCTGGACCGTGCCGCCCGTCCTCGTCTACACGCTCGTGCACTTTGGCCAGGCTGGCTACGCGCTGACGTTCTTGCCCGCGCTCGTGATCCTGCTCGCTCACGTCTTATTGCGCGCCCTCTCCGACCTCCCGGCCATGGCTCCCTATCCGCGCCTGCGCTCGGCCCTGGTGGCCTCGGTAGTCGCGTTGGTGGTGCTCGTGAACGGCACCTTCTTTGTCGGCGCCCGGCCCCTGGTGCGCGATTTCGATACCGCGAAACCGGCCTGGCTCCGGCGCGCCCACGACGAAGCCTTCGACTGGATCTTCAGCCGGACGGCCGCCGCACTCCGCGAGCACGAGGACGTCGTGCGCACGTTTGTCGCCTCCATCCGTGGGCTGTTCGCGCCCGAGGAGACGGCCATCATCACCGAATTGGGAAATCCCCGGAGCTATCCCTGGCTGCGCCACGCGATGTTCTATCTTCCCGAGTATCCGATCTACGAACTGCATGTCGGCGACGCTCCCCCGGGTTACTACGCGCCCCGGCGAGCCGCCGCCATGCGACCGGAGCCGGACTGGGATGTTGCGCTTGGGACGACCGTCAAGCGCCTGGTGTGGTTTGTCGACCATTGGAGCCCGCTGACCGATCGGCCCGACGGCTTGGAAGAGATCGAGATCCCGCATGGCCGCTTCCTCTACGTGCTCACCGTCGGACGTACGCCGATCGAATACGCCGGGTATACGCTCGTGCGCGAGGAGCCGTCACGCCCCTCTTCCGCCTCGCATCCCCCCCGGCCGAGGTGAGCGAGGCCTCCTTCGGTCTGTCGGCGGCGCGGCGCGACGACCTCGTGGTCGCCGCGAGCCTCGGGCTTCCCCTTGCCCTCTTCCTCCTGCGCGAACACCAGATCGCCGGCGCCGCGGGCTTTCCCCTCGACGACTCCTGGATCCACCTGCACTTCGCGCGAAACATCGCCGAGGGGGCCGGCTTCGTCTACAACCCCGGGGTGAGGGTCGCGGGATCGACGGCTCCGGCCTGGACCCTCCTGCTAGCCGGAGCGAGCGCGCTCATCGGGCCCTCCGTGTGGGCGGCGAAGGGGCTGGGGGTCGTGGCGACCATCGCCGCGGCGGTGCTCACGCGTCGTGCGGCGGTGGCGTGGGGGGCGCCGCCGGTGAGCGCGCTCGGTGCGGCGGTGGCCCTGGCGTGGAGTGGCCCCGTGGCCTGGGGCGCCCTCTCGGGAATGGAAGTCTCGCTCGCCGCCACTTTCGTGGCCGCCGCGCTCCTCGCGCATGCGTTCGATCGGACCGCCTCGACTGCTCTCTGCGCGGCGCTGGCCGTGCTCGCGCGTCCGGAGTCGCTCCTGCTCGTCCCGTTCCTGCTGATCGCCCGTCCGGTCGATACCAGGAGGTTCGCCGCGTTTGCGGTGGTGACGACCATTGTGCTCGCTCCTGCCGTGTGGTTCAGCGTGGCAACCGTCGGCTCTCCGGTACCCGCCGCCGCGGCCGCCAAGGTCGAGGGCGGTGTCCTCGGCTGGCTGTCCGGCGTTCGAGAGCCCTGGAGCCAGCTGTTGATCCAGCGCCCTTGGCAGTTCGTCCAGGCATGGTTGAGCTGGCTGGCGATGGTCAACTGGCTCCTGCCGTTCGCCCTGGGTCCCGCGATCTGGTACGCGTGGCGCACCCAGGGGCGCTCACTGGGTGCGGTGGCGCTGGCCCTCGCTGCCCACCCGCTCGGCATGGCCTGGCTCGCGCCGTACCGAGATCCGGCTTTCCAGGAAGGGCGCTATTCGACTCAGCTCTTGCCCCTGGCTTTTCTGCTCCTGGCCGTGGCCCTGGGCGCGCTCCCGTGGCGTCGCGTCGCCGCACTCGCTCTGCTCGTGCTGGCGCTGGTGCCGCTTGGACGGGCGGCCGACCGCTACGCGTGGGGCGTTCAGAACATCAACGCCATGCAGGTCCACCTTGGCCAGTGGGTGCAGTCCCACGTGCCACCGACCTCGCGCCTCGCCCTCAACGACATCGGCGCCATCGCGTATTTCTCCCGCCGCCCGGTGATTGACCTGATGGGGTTGGTGACTCCGGACATCATCCCGTACCGCCGGGACGGTGAGTCGGGCGTGATCCGGTACGTGGCCGAGCGCTGTCCCGACTATGTCATCGTATTCCCCACGTGGTTTCCCCAGATGACCGCTCGGCGGGAGGCGCTCGAGCCGATCTACCGTGTTCGGCTCCCACGGAACGAGGTGTCGGGCGGCCCGGAAATGGTGGTCTACCGCGTCAAGCGCTGCGCGATCTGACCGCTCACCCGCGTCAAGAGCTGGGCGATCTGACCGCTCACCCGCGTCAAGCGCTGCGCGATCTGACCGCTCACCCGCGTCAAGCGCTGCGCGATCTGACCGCTCACCGCTCGATGGCGAGGACGGCGGGCGGTAGCGGTCGTATGGTAGGATGACGATCCCGCAATGGATTACAAGGCTACGCTGAATCTTCCCAAAACCGCCTTTCCCATGAAGGCCAATCTCCCGCGAACGGAGCCCGAGATGCTCGCCTGGTGGGAGGCCATGGGGCTCTACAAGCGCCTGCGGGAGACCGCCGCGGGGCGGCCGCTCTGGATTCTCCACGATGGGCCTCCCTACGCGAACGGCCACATCCACATGGGGCATGTCCTGAACAAGGTGCTCAAGGACATGGTCGTGAAGTCGCGCTCCATGCTCGGCTTCGATGCCGTCTACGTGCCCGGTTGGGACTGCCACGGCCTGCCCATCGAGCACCAGGTGGACAAGGAGCTGGGCCTCGACAGCGCCTCGGTCGACATTCGGCGCGCCATGGATCCCGTGGAGAAGCGGCGACGCTGTCGCGAGTACGCCCTGCGGTTCATCGATATCCAGCGCGACGAGTTCCGACGTCTCGGCGTGTTCGGCGACTGGGAGAATCCGTACTTGACGATGACCCCGGCTTACCAGGGGGTGATCGCGCGCGAGCTGGGGCGCTTCGTGGGACGCGGACTCGTGTACAAGGGGCTCAAGCCCGTCCACTGGTGCATGTACTGCAAGACGGCCCTCGCCCAGGCCGAAGTCGAGTACGAGGACCAGCGAGCGCCGTCGGTGTACGTGAAGTTTCCCCTGGTCGATCCTCTCCCAGGGATGCCTGAGGCCCCGCGACCGGCCGCCGTCATCTGGACGACGACGCCGTGGACCCTACCGGCCAACCTTGCGGTGGCCGTGCATCCGGAAGAGGAATACGTCGCGCTCGAAGTCGATGCCTCCAGCGGCCAGGGGAGGGAGACCCTCCTGGTTGCCGCTCGACTCGCTGAGGCAATCGTCCGCGTGGCCCGACTGCGCGATGTCCGCCGCGTGGCCACGTTCGCTGGTCGTCAGCTCGAGGGCCTCGCCTATCGCCATCCTTGGATCGAGCGCAAGGGTCGGATCGCTGGAGCCGACTTCGTGTCCATGGACACGGGCACGGGGCTCGTCCACGTCGCGCCCGGACACGGCGAGGAAGACTACGAGCTGGGGCGCCGTCTGGGGCTCAAGGTCTACAACCCGGTCGACGACGATGGACGGTTCCAGGCCGACGTGGAGCACTTCGCGGGGCTGACGGTTTGGGAGGCCAATCCCGGGATCGTGGCCCTCCTCCGGGACCGCGGGATGCTCGCGGCCGAGGTGCCATTCGATCACAGCTATCCCCACTGCTGGCGCTGCAAGAACCCGACCCTGTTCCTGGCCACCGAGCAGTGGTTCATCGCGCTCGACCGGGACGGCCTGCGCGAGCGAGCCCTCGAGGCCATCCGGTCGGCCGTCACGTGGATCCCCCCCTGGGGCGAGGAGCGCATCTACAACATGGTCGCCCACCGGCCAGAGTGGGTGATTTCTCGCCAGCGCGTGTGGGGCGTTCCCATCGTGGCCTTTTATTGTGAGGCCTGCGAGGCGCTGCTGCTTGACGAGGCGATCATCGAGCACGTGGCGTCCATCTTTCGCGACGGCCAGGGCGCCGACGAATGGTACGCGCGGCCAGCGGGCGATCTGCTGCCGCCGGGCACGCGTTGCCCGGAATGCGGCGGCGGAGCCTTCCGAAAGGAAGCCGACATCCTCGACGTGTGGTTTGACTCCGGCTGTAGCCACGCCGCGGTGCTGGAGCAGCGGCCGGAATTGCGCTGGCCGGCCGAGATGTACCTCGAGGGCTCTGACCAGCACCGCGGATGGTTCCACTCGTCGCTGCTGGAGGCGGTGGGGACCCGGGATGCGCCGCCCTACCGCAGCGTCCTCACGCACGGCTTCGTGGTGGACGGTGAGGGGCGGAAGATGTCGAAGTCCCTGGGCAACTATGTCACCCTCGACGAGCTGTTGCCGAAGTACGGCGCGGAAGTGCTCCGGCTGTGGGTGGCGGCGGAGGACTACACCCAGGACATCCGACTCTCGGAGGAGATCTTGGATCGCCTGGCCGACGCGTATCGGCGCGTCCGCAACACGTATCGCTTCTTGCTCGGCAACCTCGCCGACTTCGACCCGGGGCGCGATCGACAACCCTACGATCACCTGGACGAGGTGGACCGCTTCATCCTGGACCGGCTCGCGCGGCTGATCATGCGGGTGCGGCGCGGCTACGACGAGTACCAGTTCCACGCGGTGTTCCATTCCGTGCACAACTTCTGTGCGGTCGATCTGTCGGCCCTCTACCTCGACATCATCAAGGACCGCCTCTACACGAGTGCGGCCGCCGATCCACATCGCCGTGCCGCTCAGACGGCCTGCTACGAGATCCTGTCCGCGCTCGTCCGGTTCCTGGCCCCCATCCTCAGCTTCACGGCCGAAGAGGCCTGGCGCCTCGCGCCCGGCGGCCATGCCGACAGCGTGCATCTCGAGCGCCTTCCCGAGATTCCGCGCGCGTGGCTCGATGACACCCTGGAGCGGGAATGGACGCGCCTGCTCGAGGTTCGGCGCGAGGTCGCAAAAGCCCTGGAGACGGCACGGGTCGCCCGTGGCGTGGACGCCGCGCGGAGTCAAGGCCTGGCCATCGGCAGCGGCCTCGAGGCGATCGTGCGCATTCTTGCCTCTCCCGAGGACCTTCCGGAGCTCCTGCGGCGCAAGCAGGACATCCTGCCGACGCTCTTCATCGTGTCGCAAGTGACGTTCGAGGCCAAACCCCAGGGCTCGCTCGTGCTCCACCCAAGTCAGGACATTCCCGGCCTGGTGATTGCCGTGGACCGGGCCCCTGGCCGCAAGTGCGAGCGCTGCTGGCGGTACAGCGAACGCGTCGGCGAAAATCGCGAGCATCCGACCTTGTGCGAGCGCTGCGTCCCGGTCGTCCTCGGACGTCCGTGATCCTGGTTTTTGCCCTGGCGGCGAGCGTCGCCGCGCTCGATCAGCTCACCAAGGCCGTAGCCCTCAATCACCTCCCGCCCGGTGTGCCCGTCGACATCGCCCCATGGCTGGCCCTGACCCTCGTCATGAATCCCGGTCTGGCCTTTGGCCTGCTGGCTGGCGTGCCGACGGCCTGGCGATGGACCGTCGGTGCCTTGTCAATCGCGGCGCTCGTGGTCCTGACGCGCGTGGCCCTTCGCGTGCTCCCCACCAACGGCTGGCCGGGACAGGTGGCCGTCGGGCTGATCTTCGGCGGAGCCGTGGGCAATCTCATCGATCGGGTTCGGTGGAGCGCGGTGGTCGATTTCATCGACGTGCACTGGCGCGGCTATCACTGGCCAGCCTTCAACGTTGCCGACTCTGCCATCACCGTCGGCGTCATCGTCCTCGCCCTCCGGCTCATAGGCCGACAGCCAGCCACCTCGCCGGGGTAGCGGTGACGCTCCCGTCGCTGACCGTCGACCCCAATGCAGCAGGGGAGCGGCTCGACCGCTGGCTGGCGACGCAGGTGTCCGAGCTCTCCCGGGCCCGCCTGCGAGGCTTGATTGCGGAAGGACAGGTGAGGGTCGACGGGGCCATCCGCCGGCCCGCCTACCGCCTCCGAGGCGGCGAGACGATCGAGCTCGAGATGCCACCGGCGAGGGACGAGGAGCTGGTCGCGGAGCCGATCGCGCTGCGCGTGGTGTACGAGGACGCCGACGTGCTGGTGATCGACAAGCCGGCCGGTATGGTTGTTCACCCCGGGGCGGGGAACACACGCGGGACCTTGGCGGCGGCCCTCCTCGCACACGCTCCCCAGATTGCTGGCGTGGGTGGTCCTCGCCGCCCCGGGATCGTCCATCGACTCGACAAGGGCACCTCCGGATTGCTCGCGGCGGCCAAGACCAAAGTGGCCTACGACTCCCTGACCGCTCAACTGCAGGCGCGGACCGTCTCGCGGCGCTACCTAACCGTGGTACACGGGCGGGTCCGGCTGGCCGAAGGCGTGATCGACGCGCCGATCGGGCGCCATCCCCAGGACCGGCTTCGCATGGCGGTCCGGCCCGAAAGCCGGGGCAAGCCTGCGGTGACGCGTTACCGGGTCCTCGAGCGATTCGAGCGCTTCACCTACCTCGAAGCGAGGCTGGAGACGGGGAGAACGCACCAGATCCGCGTGCACCTGTCTTCCTTGGGGCATGCAGTATATGGCGACCTCATGTACCGTTTGCGGTCAAGACGGCCGCGCGCGGTCCCTTTCGAGGGCATCGCCCTGCATGCCTCTACCCTGGCCTTCGTTCACCCGATAACTCAGATGCGAACGGAGTTTTCGAGCCCCCTTCCCCTCCGGATTGAATACTTGCTCGAGCGCCTCCGAGCGGGGCACGATGTTTGCTGACAGTTCCAGGGGATCGCGAGCGGCACGGTTTCGCCGGGCCCTCCGAGCAAGAGGCTATGGCGGCCATGTCGCGACCTCTATGTTCACGGTCGGGAGGAATTCGATGAGCGAGACCACGGCAGTCATCCTGGCGGCGGGTGAGGGGAAACGGATGCGCTCTCGCTGGCCCAAGGTGCTCCATCGGCTCTGCGGTCGGGCCCTCGTCGCCTATCCGCTCCGCATCGCGCGCGCCGTGGCGGATCGGATCGTACTCGTCGTGGGGCCCCATGCGGGCGATCTCTCCGACTTGCTTGCCGGCGACGTCAAGGTGGCCGAGCAGCGCGAGCGGCTCGGCACCGGACACGCGCTGCTCCAGGCCAAACCCCTGTGCGGCACTGGCGCCATCGTCGTCCTGCCGGGAGATACGCCGCTCCTGTCCGGCGAAACGATCGAGCGTCTGGTGGCCCATCACCGAACGACCGGAGCGGCGGTCACCCTGTTGACGGCGATCGTCGATCGCCCCCAAGGATACGGCCGGGTGCTCCGGCAGGGTGGGCGCGTTTCCGGCATCGTAGAGGAACGCGATGCCACCGACGACCAGCAGGCGATCGCGGAGATCAATACGAGCGTGTATTGCTTCACCGCGCGCCGTCTGTGGCCGGCCCTGGCCAAGGTCCGCACCGATAACGATCAGGGCGAGTACTACCTGACCGACGTGATCGGCATCCTCGCGCGGGCCGGGGAGCGCATCGAGGCCATCGCCGCCGCCGACCCCGGGGAAGCGCTGGGCGTCAACGACCGCAAGCAGCTGGCGGCGGTGGCCGCCATCCAGCGGCTGCGCATCCTCGAGCGACTCATGGAAGATGGCGTCACCATCGTCGACCCCGCCACCACATACATCGAGGATACCGTCACCATCGGCTCCGACACGGTGATCTACCCGAACGTCGTCATCGAAGGTGCCACCGCGATCGGCAGCGAGTGCACGATCGGCGCGGGCTGTCAGCTGAGCGGCAGCCGTCTCGCCGATCGCGTCACCTTGAAGCCGTACTGCGTCATCAGGGAGTCGGTGGTCGAGACGGGAACCGAGCTCGGCCCGTTCTGCCACCTGCGCCCGCAGTCCCACGTGGGCGCGGACGCGCGCATCGGCAACTTCGTGGAGCTGAAGAAGACGCGGTTGGGTCGAGGCGCCAAGGCCAACCACCTCGCTTACCTGGGTGACGCCACGGTGGGCGATGGCGTCAATGTGGGAGCCGGGACCATCACCTGCAACTACGACGGGGTGGCCAAGTATGCGACCACGATCGAGGCCGGCGCCTTCATCGGCACCAACTCGAGCCTGGTGGCGCCCATCACCATCGGGGCGGGCGCGTACGTTGCCGCCGGCTCCGTGATTACCCGGGACGTTCCCGCCGATGCCCTGGCCGTGGCGAGGGGGCAGCAGGTTGTGAAGGAAGGCTGGGCCGCGCGCCGCACCGGGAAGCGCGCGGCCCAGCACGAGGGATAGCTCCATGTGCGGGATTGTCGGGTACGTCGGCGACAAGAGCGCAGTCGAGATCATCGTCGAGGGACTGAAGCGGCTCGAGTACCGTGGGTACGACTCGGCGGGCGTGGCCATTCTCAACGACGGCGGCCTGCAGGTTCGGCGCGCCGCTGGGCGCATCAAGGCCCTGGAGGGGCTCCTGCGCGAGCGACCCCTCCGTGGGTCACTGGGGATCGGGCACACGCGCTGGGCCACCCACGGCCGACCCTCCGAGGAGAACGCCCATCCCCACACCGATTGCGCGGGCGACCTCGTGGTCGTGCACAACGGCATCCTCGAGAATTACCTCGAGATCAAGGAGCGCCTGATCGGCGTCGGCCACACGTTTCGGTCCGAGACCGACACGGAAGTGCTGGCCCATCTGGTGGAACACCACCTGACGATCACCGGGCGTCTCGACATCGCGGTGAAGCGCGCCCTGAGCGAGGTCGAGGGCTCGTATGCCATTGGCGTCGTGGCCGTAGCCGCCCCGGATCGCCTGGTGGCGGCCAAGCACGGGGCGGGCAGCGTGGTGGTGGGGCTCGGGCGCGGCGAGATGTTCGTCGCCTCCGATATTCCCGCCATCCTCGGGCGGACGCGGGATGTCGTCATTCTCGAGGACGACGACGTGGCCGTGATCACGGCCCAGGGCGTCGAGGTGTCCACGGTGGAAGGCGACCCCATGCAGCGGGAGCCGGTGCGCATCCTCTGGGATCCGATCATGGCCGAGAAGGGCGGCTACCGGCACTTCATGCTCAAGGAGATCTACGAGCAGCCTCGGGCGGTGACCGATACCTTCCGAGGCCGCATCGCCCCCGAGACGGGCAGCGTGGTTCTCCCCGACGTCAATCTCGACCCGTCGACGGTGCGCGCCCTCCAGCGCGTGGTAATCGTGGCGTGTGGCACGTCCTATCACGCCGCCATGCTGGGCCGCACCATGATCGAGCAGCTGGCGCGCGTGCCGGCGGAGACCGACCTCGGCTCCGAGTTCCGCTACCGCGACGCCGTCCTCGGTCCGGAGACGCTGGTCGTGGCCATCTCCCAGTCGGGGGAAACGGCGGACACCCTGGGCGCCGTGAAGGGGGCGAAGCTCAAGGGCTGCCCGATCCTCGCGGTGACGAACGTGGTGGGCTCCGCCTTGGCCCGGGAGGCGACGGGAACGCTCTACACCCACGCCGGCCCCGAGATCGGCGTGGCCTCGACCAAGGCCTTCACCACGCAGATCGCCGCCATGTACCTGCTCTCCCTCTGGCTGGGTCGCCAGCGCGACGCCATCACGCGAGAGGACGTGAAGAAGCGCATCCACGACCTCGTCGAGATCCCGAGGCTGATCGAGTCTGCGCTGGAACTGGACAGCACCATCGATGCCCTCGCCCGTCGACTGAGCAACGCCCGGGACTTCCTCTACTTGGGGCGGGGGGTGCAGTTCCCCATCGCGCTCGAAGGCGCCCTCAAGCTGAAGGAGATCTCCTACATCCACGCCGAGGGCTACGCGGGCGGGGAGATGAAACACGGTCCCATCGCCCTCATCACCGAGGGGCTCCCGGTGGTGGCCCTGGCGCCGCGCGACGGCGCCTACGAGCGGATGCTCGGCAACATCGAGGAGGTGCGGGCCCGCGACGGTTTGGTGATCGCCGTGGCGCATCCGGGCGACCGCGCTCTGGCCAGCAAGGCCCATCACCTCATCGAGGTGCCTCCCACTGCGGAGTTGCTCGCTCCGCTGGTGACGGTCATTCCGCTCCAGCTCCTCGCCTACCACATCGCGGTTCGCCGAGGCTGCGATGTCGATCAGCCGAGGAATCTGGCCAAGAGCGTGACGGTGGAATAGACCTCGCGCGGTACAATCGACGTCGAGTGCTGGACGTCGAGACCCTCCTCCGCGATCTGAATCCGCCACAGCGCGAGGCGGTCACCGCCGCCGACGGACCTCTCCTGGTCCTCGCTTCCGCCGGGAGCGGCAAGACCCGGGTCATCGCTCATCGGATCGCCTATCTGATCGGGGTCCGTGGGGTCGATCCCCGTCACGTCCTGGCCGTGACCTTCACCAACAAGGCGGCCGAGGAGATGGCCCGACGGGTGGAAGCGCTTCTGGCGCCGGCCGGTCTTCGGGCCCCTCTGGTGGCGACGTTCCATGCCGCGTGCGTGCGCATCCTGCGACAGCACGTGCGCCATCTGGGCGTCCCGGCGAGCTTCACCATCTACGATGAAGACGACCGACTGGCGCTCGTCAAGGAGTGCATGCGCGCGGAAGAGCTCGAGGACCGTGCCTTCACTCCGAGCGCGGTGGTGCACCGGATCAGCGCCGCGAAGAACCAGATGCTGACGGTGGAAGACCTGGAGAAGGCCGCCCGCGGCCCGCGCGAAGAGCGGCTGGCCGCCGTGTACCGGCGCTACCAGGAGCGACTGGCCTCGGCGGGAGGGGTCGACTTCGATGATCTCCTTCTGCTCACGGTGCGACTCCTGGACGAGGTCCCCGAGGTCTTGGCCTGGTATCGGGCGCGCTGGCGTCACGTGCTGGTCGACGAGTACCAGGACACCAATCGGGCGCAATACCGGATCATCCGCCTGTTGACCGGCGAGCACCGCAACGTCTGCTGTGTCGGAGATCCCGACCAATCGATTTATAAGTGGCGTGGCGCCGACATCCGCAACATCCTCGACTTCGAGGGCGACTATCCGGACACGCGGGTGGTGCGGCTGGAGCAGAACTATCGTTCCACCAAGCGCATCCTGGCTACGGCGGGAGCGGTCATCGCCCACAACACGGCGCGCAAGGACAAGGCGCTGTGGACGGACAACGAGGACGGGGAGCGCCCTGCCCTCTATCGCGCCTGGGACGAACACGAAGAGGCGAACTTCGTGGCCCAGCGCATCCTCGCCCAGCGTGCCGATGGGCTCGGCTGGTCGGATATCGCGGTCTTTTACCGGACCAATGCCCAGTCCCGCGTCCTGGAGGATGCCCTGCGGCGGGCGGGCATTCCCTATGTCATCGTGGGCGGTGTCCGCTTCTACGAGCGCAAGGAGGTCAAGGACACCCTGGCCTACCTCCGGCTCGTGGTCAACCCCGCGGACGACGCCGCGTTCCTGCGGGCGGTCCAGGAACCCGGGCGCGGTGTGGGCCGGGCCACCTTGGTTCGCCTCCAGGAAGCCTCCGCCCGCGAGGGGCGTTCCCTTCTCGCCCTGGCGGCGGTGCCGCCTTCCGATGTCGGCGGGAAACCGCGGCGGGGCCTCGAAGGGTTCGCGGCCCTGGTGGCGCGTCTCACAGCAGAACGAGCGGGGATGGCCCTCCCGGCGTTCATCGACCACGTGCTGAGCGCCTGCGGTTACCGCGAGGCGCTCAAACAGGAGCGCTCCGCCGAGGCGGAAGCCCGTCTGGAGAACTTGGAGGAGCTGATCGCCGCGGCCGAGGACTTCGAGCTGGCGCTGGTGGCTCGAGAGGGAAGCTCGTTCCCGGAGGCCCTGGAAGGTTTCCTGGACCAGGTGGCGCTCGTGAGCGATGTCGATGAGCTGAAGGAGGACGCTCGGGGTGTCACCCTGATGACCTTGCACGCCGCCAAGGGCCTGGAGTTCCCGGTCGTCTTTCTCACCGGCATGGAGGAGGGGGTGTTCCCGCACGTGCGGGCCCTGCAACAGACGGCGGACATCGAGGAGGAGCGGCGCCTCTGCTACGTCGGACTGACCCGCGCCCGGAAGCGCCTCTTTCTCTCCTACGCCCTCCATCGGCGACTGCACGGTTATGGTGTCGGCGAGCCCTCGCGGTTTCTCCTGGAGATCCCGGAGGACGAGCTGGGCCTGCTGAACGTCCGCCCGGCCACCATGGAGGCGCGGGAAACCGCTCCGAGCCCCGAGGACGCAGGCTTCAGCCCGTCCGACGACGACCTGCCCCTGTCCGTCGGAGCCCACGTGCGCCACGCCCAGTGGGGCGAGGGGCTCGTGGTGGGTGTGGAGCGGGCGGGCTCGGATACGATCGTGACCGTGCGGTTCGCCAGCGTCGGCCGCAAACGTCTCTCGCTCCAATACGCGCACCTCGAGGAGCTCGAAGGATGATCACCCGCGAAGACGTCGAGCACCTGGCGCGGCTGGCCCGGCTCCAGCTGGGCGAGGACGAGCTGGAGCGGACTCGCGAGCAGCTTTCTGGCATCCTGAACTACATCGACAAGCTCAACGCCCTCGACACGGCGTCGGCGGAGCCGACCTCGCACGCCGTCCCCCTGGAGAACGTCATGCGCGAGGACGTGGTGGAACTGTGCTTCCCGCGGGAGGCGATGCTGGCCAACGCTCCCGATCCCGCAGGCGAGTTCTTCCGAGTCCCGCGCATCCTGGAGGATTCGGGGTGACGTTCGCCTCGATTCACGAGCTGTCGGCCGCGTACCGGAGCGGCGCGACCACGCCGAGCGCGGTGACCGAGGAACACCTGGTCGCCATCGACGCTCTCGACGACCGGGTGGGAGCCTACCTGACGGTCATGCGCGAGGAGGCGTTGGCCGCGGCGCGTGAAGCCGATGCGCGCTACCGCCACGGCATCCCGCGCGGACCGCTCGACGGAGTGCCGGTCGCCCTGAAGGACAACCTCTGCACGCGCGGTGTCCGCACCACGGCGGCCTCGCGAATCCTCGAGCGCTTCGTTCCCCCCTATGACGCCACCGTGGTGGAGCGGCTGAGAACGGGCGGGGCCGTGCTCCTCGGCAAGACGAATCTCGACGAGTTCGCCATGGGTTCGTCCACGGAGTACTCCGCCTATCACGTGACGTGCAACCCATGGGATCTGACGCGAGTGCCGGGTGGATCGTCGGGGGGCTCGTCGGCCGCGGTGGCGGCGGGTCTGGCCGTGGTCGCGTTGGGCAGCGACACCGGCGGATCGGTCCGGCAGCCGGCTGCGTTCTGTGGTGTGGTGGGCGTGAAGCCCACGTACGGGCGGGTCTCGCGCTACGGGCTCATCGCGTTTGGGTCGTCGCTCGATCAGATCGGCCCCCTCGCTCGCGACGTGCGCGATGCCGCCCTCCTGCTCGGCGCCATCGCTGGCGTCGACCGGCGAGATACCACGTCCGTGGACGCCCCGGTGCCGGACTACGCGGCGAGCCTCGGCCTCGACGTCCGCGGGCTCCGGCTCGGCGTGCCCGCGGAGTACTTCATCGAGGGGACGGATCCCGAGGTAGAGAGCGCGGTGCGCCGGGCCATCGAGGTTCTGCGCGCCCTGGGTGCCCTGGTCGAGCCAGTCTCGCTGCCAACGACCGAGTACGCGCTGGCCACGTACTACATCGTCGCGCCGGCCGAGGCATCGTCCAATCTCGCGCGTTACGACGGCGTCAAGTACGGCCTGCGCATCCCGGGCGGGCGCGACCTCATCGACATGTCGGGGCGGACACGGGCGGTCGGGTTCGGCGCCGAAGTGAAGCGCCGGATCATGCTGGGGACGTACGCGCTCTCTGCCGGCTACTACGATGCCTACTACGGTCAGGCCCAGAAGGTCCGCACCTTGGTGGCCCAGGATTTCCAGCGGGTCTTCGCCCAGGTCGACGTGGTCGTGGCCCCGACCACTCCCAACCTCGCCTTCAAGCATGGAGAGAAGGAGGACCCGCTCTCCATGTACCTGAACGACGTCTTCGCCGTCCCCGCCAACATGGCCGGTCTCCCGGCCCTGTCGGTGCCCTGTGGCTTCAGCGCCGGAGGGCTGCCCATCGGGCTCCAGCTGATTGGGCGCCCCTTCGACGAGGGGCGGCTGCTCAGCGTGGCCCATGCCTACCAGCAGGCGACCCCATGGCACCTCCGCCATCCGGACGTGGCGTTCGAGCGTCGTGGCAAGCGTGAAGCCCCAAGCGCACGCGCGGAGGGGATCGGGCCCGTTCGGGCCACTGGTCCGGCGGTCGCCCCCCCGCCGGCGAATAGATGAACTACGAAGTCGTCATCGGCCTGGAGGTCCACGCGCAACTTCTCACGCGCTCGAAGATGTTCTGCGGCTGTCCGACCGGCTTCGGAGCCCCTCCCAACACCCAGACATGTCCGATCTGTCAGGGCATGCCGGGCAGTCTGCCGGTCGTCAATCGGCGGGCCATCGAGTTCGCGGTGCGCGCAGCCCTCGCATTCAACTGTCGGATCAATCCCGCCTGCCGCTTTGCCCGCAAGCACTACTACTATCCGGACATGCCGAAGAACTATCAGATCAGTCAGTACGAGGAGCCGCTGGCTGAGGACGGCTGGCTGGCGATCGAGGTCCCGGGCGAGGGGACCAGAAGTATCGGCATCCAGCGCCTGCACCTCGAAGAAGACGTGGGCAAGCTCGTGCACGAGGGGACGCTGGAAACGGCTCGGGCCAGCCTGGTCGACTTCAACCGATCCGGCGTGCCGCTCATGGAGACGGTGAGTCGGCCGGACCTGCGCTCACCTGAAGAAGCGGCGGCCTACCTGCGCGAGTTCCGAGCCGTGCTCGTGGCCCTGGGCGTGTGCGACGGCAACATGGAGGAAGGATCCCTCCGGTGTGACGCGAATATCTCGTTGCGCAGCCGGGGTGCGACCCTTCTCGGCACCAAGGTCGAAGTCAAGAACATGAACTCCTTCCGCAACGTCCAGCGGGCGCTGGAGTTCGAGGCGCGTCGCCAGGCGGCGGCGCTGGCGGCGGGTGAGCGGATCGTGCAGGAGACGCGATTGTGGGACGCCGACCATGGCTCGACGCGCTCCATGCGCACGAAGGAGTTCGCCCACGACTATCGCTATTTTCCCGAGCCGGATCTCGTCCCTCTGCACATCGATGCCGCCTGGGTCGACGAATTGCGCGCGGCGCTCCCCGAGCTTCCGCAGGCGCGCCGGCATCGGTTCGTGAGCCAGTACGGGCTGCCCGCCTACGACGCCGCCGTGCTCACGCAGCGTCGGGCCCTGGCAGACTACTACGAGCAGGCCGTGGCCGCCTTCCCGCACCCCAAGACGGTCTCGAACTGGGTGATGTCGGAGTTGCTGCGCGAGATCCCCGCTGAGGACGAACGGGCCATCGCCGCCGCGCCGGTGCCCCCCGGCCGGCTCGCCGGCCTCCTGCGGCTGGTCGAGGACGGCACCATCAGTGGCAAGATCGCCAAGGACGTTTTCGACAAGATGGTCCAGGGCGGCGAGGATGCCGAGGCGATCGTCCGCCGTGAGGGGCTGAGCCAGATCAGCGATACCGCCGAGCTCCAGCGAATCGTCACAGAGGTGGTCGCGGCGAACGTCAAGGCGGTGAAAGACTATCGAAAGGGAAAGACCTCCGCCGCCAAGGCCCTGGTCGGACAAGTCATGAAGGCGACCGGGGGAAAGGCCAACCCCGCCCTGGTCAATCAGCTCCTGCAGGAGAAACTCTCTCGGAGCTGACCCCCGCCGATATAATTGTCCGCGGCGGGGATGATTGAGCTGCGGCACGTCAGCAAGCGGTATCGCGTCGGACCCGCGAGCATTCCCTCGCTCACCGACGTGTCGTTCTGTGTCGAGCGAGGAGAATTCGCGGTCCTCCACGGGCCCAGTGGCGCGGGCAAGACGACCCTCCTGCGCCTACTCTATCGGGCCACCGTGCCCTCCGAGGGTGAGGTCGAGGTCCTCGGGCAGAGCGTCCAACGTCTCCGGCCCTCCAAGGTGGCGGCGCTGCGCCGCTCCATCGGCGTGGTGTTCCAGGATGCCAAGTTGCTCCCCGCGCGTACGGTGTACGAGAACATCGCCTTCGTGCTGCGGGTGCTCGGCACGCCTCGCCGCGAAGTCAAGACGGCCGTGTTGGAGGCCCTCCGCGCGGTAGGCCTCCCCGCCCGCGCGCAGTCCTATCCGTCGCAGCTCTCTCAAGGTGAAGCCCAACGCGCGGCGCTCGCCCGCGCGATCGTGCGCAGGCCACCCCTGCTCCTCGCCGACGAGCCGACGGGAAATCTGGACGACGCCATGGCCGAAGAGGTCCTCCAGGTCATCAAGGACATCTGGGCGTGCGGGACGACCGTGCTGCTCGCGACTCACCAGGCGGGGCTGGTCGCTCACCTCAGGCGCCGCACCTTGCGCCTGGAGGGCGGGCGGCTCGTCAAGGACCGGGGCTAGGGCTCGGCGTGGTCATCTTCCTGGTCGAGGAAGCCGTGCGCGATCTTTGGCGGGCCGGGCGCATAGGGGCCAGCGCAGTCGTGCTCGTCGCGCTTTCCATCGGAGCGGCGGGAGCGTTCTGGGTTCTCTCCGCCAATCTGGGAGACGCCCTGACTGGGTGGCGCGACCGCGTCCGGGTGGTCGTCTTCCTCCGCGGTGAGGCGACCTCGCCAGAGGCGCTCGTGGAGCGCGTGGAAGACATCCCTGGCGTCGCGGCGGCGCACTATGTGGGCAAGGCGGAAGCGCTGGCCTCGCTGCGAGAGGCGTTTGGCCGAGAGGCTGCGGTGGCCGACCAGCTCACGGCCAATCCTCTCCCGGCCTCCCTCGAAATCACGCCTTCGGCAGAAGGGTCCACGCCCGAAGGCGCCCGGGTCTTGATGGCCGCGTTGATTGCCCTGCCGGAGGCCGCAGAGGTGGCAGGGGGGACCGACTGGGTGGACCGCCTCGCACACTGGCGGCGGCTCCTGCAGATCTTTGGCCTCGCGGTAGGCAGCGTGCTGGCAGTGGCGGCGATCCTGACGATCACGACAGCCACCACCCTCGTGCTGCACGTGCGGCGCCACGAGATCGAGATCATGCGCCTGGTGGGAGCCCCCGCGTTCAGCATCCGGCTCCCGCTCATCCTTCAGGGGGCAGTCCAGGGCGTGCTGGGAGCGCTGCTCGCCATCGCCGTCTTGGCCGGCGCGTATCACCTGCTCGCCCCGCGTCTGGAGATGCTTCTGAGCGTCACCCTGGGCTTGTCGGAATTCCGCTTCCTCACTCTCTCCACGGCCCTCGCCCTGGTCGCGATCGGCGCGTTCCTGGGGGGCGCGGGAGGTGTGCTTGCTCGGGCCCCGCGCGCCCCGAGGCACTGAGGTGTGGCCGCCTCACGGGCGGTGGCTGGCCCTCGGCCTCATCGCCCTGGCGGGCGTGGGCCCGGCCGAGGCTCAGCGGCGCGACATTCGAGGCGAACAGGAGCGGCTTCAGCAGACCCAGAAGCAGCTCAGGGAGCAGCGCGCGAAGGCGGAAGACGCGCGCCGGCGCGAGGGCTCGGTCCTGACCGACCTGGACCGGACGACTCGGCGCTTGGCCGACAAACAGCGCGAGGTCGCCCGCCTCGACACGCACATCCGGCGCGCGCAGGGCGAGGTGGCTAGCTTGCGTGGGGAAATCGCCAACCTGGAACGCCGCCGGGCCATCCAGGAGTCGCTACTCGCCCGCCGACTCCAGGCGGTGTACAAAGTGCACGCTCAGGGTGGGGCGCTGCCCATTATTCTGGCCGGCGAGGATCCAGTGGCGCGCGCGGTGGCCGTCCGCCACCTCATGAGTCTGGCGGCGCTGGACGCTCGGCTCATCCAGGAGTACCGAGAGATCTCGCACGAGCTGGCGGATCGCAGAACCCGGGGGGAAGACCGCCAGCGTGAGCTGACCGAGCTGCGCGGCGCCGCCCGGCAGGAACAGGCAGAGGTCGACCGCGAGGCTGCCCGCCGACGGGTCCTCCTGGCCAAGGTCCGCGACGAGCGAACCTACCACGAGCGTATGGTGGGTGAACTCATCGAGGCCTCCCGGCGCCTGGAGGCGTTCATTCGCGAGCTTCAGGCCAAGCGGGAGCTCGAGGCCAAGCAGCGCCAGGCGGCGGCGCGGGTCGGACCGCCAAAGCCCGGCGTCGTGTCGCCGGCAACGGTGCCTGCGGTGGGCGTACGGGGACGGCTCCCTTGGCCGGCGGCGGGGCGGGTCGCGGCCTCGTTCGGCGCGCAGGTACATCCACGCTTCGGCACTCGGACGTTCCGCAACGGCGTCGACATCGAGGCCGGCGAGGGGGCCGCGGTCGAGGCGGTGATGCCTGGCCACATCGTGTATAGTGGATGGTTCAAGGGGTACGGCAACATCATCATCGTCGACCATGGAAACGAGCTCTTCACGCTCTACGCGCACGTCTCGGAGATCCACGTGAAGGAAGGCGACGACGTCCGTCAGGGACAGCGTATCGGAGCGGTGGGGGAGACCGGCTCGTTGGCGGGCTCACGGCTGTATTTCGAGGTACGCTATCGGGGAAAGCCGCAAGACCCCGAGCAGTGGCTGCGCCCACGGGGCTGAGTCGGCGGCACCTGAGGAGACGCCATGAAGAAAGCGTTCGTGATTGGCTCGCTGCTGCTTGTGCTCACGTTGTCTCTCGGCGGTTCGGTGGCGAGCAAGGTCACCGACAACAGCCCCACCTACGAGCAACTCCGCCTCTTCACCGAGGTCCTGTCGATCGTCCAGAACCAGTACGTCGACGATGTGCCGCCCAAGGAGCTCATCTACAGTGCCATCAAGGGCACCCTGCGCGGGCTCGATCCCCACAGCTCGTTCCTGGATCCGGACAGCTTGAAGGAGATGCAGGTCGAGACCTCGGGCAGCTTCGGTGGCCTCGGCATCGAGATCACCCTGCGCGATGACATCCTGACGGTCGTGTCGCCCATCGAAGGCACTCCGGCATTTCGAGCCGGGCTGCAGCCGGGCGACCGGATCATCAAGATCGACGGGCTCACCACCAAGGACATGCAGCTCGCCGACGCCGTCAAGCGCATGCGCGGTAAGCCCGGCACGAAGGTCGGGATCACGGTGGTGCGCGAGGGATGGGCCGAACCGAAGGACTTCGACATCCAGCGCGAGGTCATCCACGTCCAATCCGTCCGCACCCAGGATCTGGGCAACGGGGTCGGGTACATTCGCCTCCGCCAGTTCCAGGAGCAGACCGCGCAAGACCTCGAAGCCGCGATCGACAAGCTCACCAAGGCGGGGATGAAGACAATGGTCCTCGACCTTCGCAACAACCCCGGCGGCCTGCTGACGGCCGCGGTGGAAGTGAGCGAGAAGTTTCTCGATGATGGCAAGCTGGTCGTCTACACCGAGGGGCGAGTCCGGAACCAGAACATGCGCTTCACCGCCCACGCCAAGCGGCCACACACCAAGATCCCGATGGTGGTGATGGTCAACCAGGGTAGCGCCTCCGCGTCGGAGATCGTGGCGGGAGCGCTTCAGGACTACGGTCGGGCCAAGGTCGTGGGCACGCAGAGCTTCGGCAAGGGCTCCGTGCAGACGATCATTCCGCTGTCCGACGGGGCGGGCCTGCGCCTGACCACCGCCAAGTACTTCACGCCCAAAGGGCGCTCCATCCAGGGCAAAGGCATTGCCCCGGATGTCATCGTCGAGATCCCCAAGGAACCCAAGGAGACGGCGGCAAAGGAGAAGCCGGCGCCCCAGCCGCCAGTCGACCCAATGGAGGAGCTGAAGAAGGACGTTCAGCTTCAGAAGGCCCTGGAGGTATTGAAGACCGTCCAGGCTCAGTCGAGCGGCCCGCAGGCTCAGGTGCGACCACAGTAGCCGGCTCGACAGCGCGCGCCGCGGCCGTGGTCGTTCTCGGGATCGAAAGCTCGTGCGACGAGACGGCCGCGGCCGTCGTCGCCGACGGCCGCCGCATCGTCTCCAGTGTCGTCGCGTCCCAGGACGCCGTCCATGCGCCTTACGGAGGCGTCGTTCCCGAGCTGGCGTCGCGGCGACATCTGGAGGTGATCGTCCCCGTGGTGGAACAGGCGTTGGGCGACGCCGGGCTCTCCATCTCTGACCTCGATGGTATCGCGGTGACGCACGGACCCGGCTTGGTGGGCTCCCTGCTCGTCGGTTGCTCGGTGGCGAAATCCCTGGCATGGGCCCACCATCTGCCGCTGGTCGGCGTGAACCACCTCGAGGGACACATCTACGCGGCGATCCTGAGCGATGATCCGCCCGAGCATCCCTTCCTGGCGCTGGTGGTTTCCGGTGGCCACACCGCGCTTTATCGCGCCGGGGAACCCCTGCACTACACGCTCGTCGGGCAGACGCGCGACGATGCGGCGGGCGAAGCCTTCGACAAGGTGGCCAAGCTTCTGGGCCTCGGATTCCCCGGTGGCCCGATCATCGAACAGATCGCGCGGCGGGGCGATCCTCGCGCCGTGCCCTTCGCGCTTGCCCACATGTCGGATCAGGCTCCGGACTTCTCGTTCAGCGGCATCAAGACGGCGGTCGCGCTGCACGCCAAGCGCCACGGGCCCCTCTCCCCCGAAGGGGTGGCCGACGTGGCCGCCTCGTTTCAGGCCACCGTGTGCCGCATGCTGATCGAGAAGACGGTGGCCGCCGCCCGGAATCTCGGGGTCAGGCGGGTGGTGCTCACCGGCGGCGTCGCCGCCAACGGCGTGCTGCGGGCCACGCTCGGGGCGGCCGCCCAAGAGCACGGTTTCCGTGTGCACATTCCCCCGCCCCGTCTGTGCACGGACAATGCCGCCATGATCGCGGCGGCGGGAACTGCGCACCTGCTCGCCGGCGAGCGCGCAGGCCTCGACCTTAACGCCCAGGCCGACCTGCCGCTCGCGGCATGAACTACGAGGGGGTGCTGGCCGGACTTCCCGACGCCGTGATCGCCGTCGATGCGACCGCGCGGGTGATCTTCTGGAACTCGGCGGCGGAGGTGATCACGGGTCGGTCGGCAAGGCGCGCACAGGGCCGCCTTCTCAAAGAAGTCTTCCCCGTGGATTCATCGCTGGCGCGACATCTCATCGAGACCTTGACCACCGCCGAGAGTCGCTCGGAGCCCGATGGGCTGCTGGAATCGGTGGAGAATCACGAGATTCCGGTCAGCGTGATGACCGCGCCCCTCTTTGCCAGAAATGGCAGCGTGGAAGCGGCGGTGGCCGTGGTGCGGGATCTGACGCGCCTGCGGCAACTCGAGGCCGAGGTCTACCGCGGCGAGACCCTGGCCGCCGCCGGCCGTATGGCGGTGGGCTTCGCTCACGAGATCCGCAACCCGCTGGGAGCCATCCGGGGCGCCGTGCAGCTCCTGTCGCGCGAGCTCACCGAGGAGCCTCGCCTGCGCGAATACACGGACGTCGTGCTGACCGAGGTCGACCGCGTCAACCGCATCATTGAGATGCTCCTCGACCTCGGGCGGCCCGTGAAGCCGCGGGCGGTTCCGCTGAACTTGCACCAGCTCCTCGAGCGCGTCCTCCTGGTGAACGAGGAGGCGGCGAGCGCCCAGCGCGTGAGCATCGTCCGTCGCTATGACCCGAGTCTTCCTGCCATCCTCGGCGACGAAGATCGCCTGACCCAGGTCTTCCACAACCTCGTTCGCAACGCGATCGAGGCCATGAAGAAGGGCGGCCACCTCACAATTACCACCCGGATCAGCCTCAACGCGCTGTTCGGGAAGATGGACCTGGGCGGAAGCCCGCGCAGCATGGTGGAACTGCAGGTGACCGACGAGGGGAGCGGGATTCCCAAGGCGGTGCGCGGCAAGATCTTCGATCCCTTTTTCACCACCAAGCCGAGTGGTCTCGGCCTCGGCCTGGCCATTTGCCATCGCATTCTCGAGGAGCATCATGGCGCGATCCAGGTGGACAGTGCGGCGCGGCGCGGCACGGTCGTGACGTGCTTCCTCCCTATCGCCCGATAGTCATGACGCCCCGCATCCTGATCGCCGATGACGAAGACAGCCTGCGCTGGGTGCTGGAGAAGGGCCTGCGCGGGGCCGGATACGAGGTCATGAGTGTGGGCGACGGCGAGAGCGCCATTCGGGCCTTCGAGGCAGAGGCCTTCGATCTGGTCTTCCTCGATATCCGGATGCCCGGGGTGGACGGGCTCACCGTGCTCGACGCGATCCGCGAAGCGCGTCCCGACGCCAGCGTGGTGGTGATGACAGCGCACGGCACCATGGACACGGCGGTCCAGGCCATGCAGCGCGGAGCCTACGACTATCTGGCGAAGCCCTTCGACCTCGACGCCGTGTTGTTGCTGGCCGAGCGGGCCTTGGCGGCCAGTCGCTTGACCCAGGAAGTGGCTCGCCTGCGCACGGGGCTCAAGGAAGTGTGGGAGTTCGGTGCGCTCATCGGGCGCCACCCGCGCATGCAGGAAGTCTATAAGACCATCGGACGGGTGGCGTCGAGCGACGTCACCGTGCTCCTCCGCGGCGAGTCGGGCACCGGCAAGGAGCTGGTGGCCCGCGCCATTCATCACTACAGCCGCCGCGCCGGCCGCCCGTTCATCGCGGTGTCCGCCGCCGCCATCCCCAGCACCCTGCTGGAGTCCGAGCTGTTCGGGCACGAGCGCGGCGCCTTCACCGACGCCAAGGAGCGACGCCTCGGCAAGCTCGAGCTGGCCCACGGCGGCACCCTCTTCCTCGACGAGATCGGCGACATGCCGGTCGACCTCCAGACCAAGCTCCTGCGCGCGCTCCAGGAGCGAACCATCGAGCGCGTCGGTGGGCAGGAGTGGATCCGGATAGACGTGCGCGTGCTCGCCGCTACCAACCGGGACCTCGAAGCGCTGATGAAGGAGGGCAAGTTCCGCGAGGATCTCTACTATCGACTGAACGTGGTGACCCTGCACCTGCCCCCCTTGCGCGAGCGCCGGCGCGACGTGCCCCTTCTGGTGGAGCATTTCCTCGCCAAGCATGCCGCCGAGCTGGGCGAGCGGGCGGTGGCTCCCGAAGCGCTCGACCGGCTCGTCGGCTACGACTGGCCGGGCAACGTGCGCGAGCTGGAGAACGTCGTTCAGCGCGCCATGGTCATGGCCACCGCCGGGGTCATCCTGCCCGAGCACTTGCCCATCGGGCCGGTGTCAGCCGCCGCCTCGGTGGCCGTCGACGCCACGCTCGAGGACATCATCGAGCAAAAGCTGGTGCAGTGTGTGAGCGGCCTCAGAGAGCAGGCCAGCGCGAACCTCTACGATCTGATCGTCGGGCTCGTGGAGAAGCCGCTCCTTCGGGCCGTCCTGCGGGAGACACGCGGCAATCAGGTGCGGGCCGCGCAGATCCTCGGCATCAATCGGAACACCCTGCGCAAGAAGCTCAACGAGCACAGAATCGACCCGGACTCGATCGATTGAGTTGGAGGGGGTGAGGCACCCCCTCCAAACCTCCCCATTGGCGCGAGGCTCACCACGCGCTCATTCAACCTCGATTGTGAACGTGGAGGGGGTGAGGCACCCCCTCCAAACCTCCCCATTGGCGCGAGGCTCACCACGCGCTCATTCAACCTCGATTGTGACCGTGGAGGGGTGAGGCACCCCCTCCAAACCTCCCCATTGGCGCGAGGCTCATCACGCGCTCATTCAACCTCGATTGTGACCGTGGAGGGGTGAGGCACCCCCTCCAGACCTCCCCATTGGGACATCACGCCCGCCAGACCTTCCCATTGGCGCGGAAGGTGTGTGTCCGCGCGGTGGCGTTGCCGCGGCAATCGCCGGCTAGGACGCTGCGCGATGCTGGTGGGGGGTGCCGGGGGGAGCGGTGTCGCTGCCCCCTACCTTGAGAAAGATTTCCCCGCCGCTTCGCTTGAACTCTTCGGCCTTCTCGCGGAGCCCCTGGGCGAGGGCGGTGGCCTCGTCGCCCGCACCCACTTTCGCCGCGTAGTCCCGCACATCCTGGGTGATCTTCATCGAGCAGAAGTGGGGCCCACACATCGAACAGAAGTGCGCGAGCTTGGCCCCCGCCGCCGGCAGTGTCTCGTCGTGAAATTCCCGCGACGTCTCCGGATCGAGAGAGAGATTGAACTGATCTTCCCAGCGGAACTCGAAGCGGGCGGTGCTGAGGGCATCGTCCCACTGGCGCGCCCGCGGGTGTCCCTTACCGAGATCGGCGGCGTGGGCGGCGATCTTGTAGGCGATGACTCCGTCCTTCACGTCCTTCTTGTTGGGCAGCCCGAGATGCTCCTTGGGCGTCACGTAGCACAGCATGGCCGTGCCATACCAGCCGATCATGGCGGCGCCGATGGCGGAGGTGATGTGGTCGTAGCCGGGCGCGATGTCCGTGGTGAGCGGGCCCAGCGTGTAGAACGGCGCCTCGTGACAGACCGTGAGTTGCCGGTCCATATTTTCCTTGATGAGGTGCATGGGCACGTGGCCGGGGCCCTCGATCATTACCTGGCAGTCGCTCTCCCAGGCGATCTTTGTCAGCTCGCCCAGCGTATCGAGCTCGGCGAACTGGGCCTCGTCGTTGGCATCCGCGATGGAGCCAGGGCGCAGTCCGTCACCGAGGGAGAAGGCCACGTCGTAGGCGGCCATGATCTCGCAGATCTCGCGGAAGCGGGTGTAGAGGAAGCTCTCCTGGTGGTGGGCCAGGCACCACTTGGCCATGATCGATCCGCCACGCGAGACGATGCCGGTGACCCGCTTGGCGGTGAGCGGCACGTACGGCAGTCGCACCCCGGCGTGGATGGTGAAGTAGTCCACGCCCTGCTCGGCCTGTTCGATGAGGGTGTCGCGATAGACCTCCCACGTCAGCTCCTCGGCCTTGCCCCCCACCTTCTCCAGGGCCTGATAGATGGGTACGGTACCGATGGGTACGGGCGCGTTGCGGAGGATCCACTCCCGCGTCTCGTGGATGTTCTTGCCGGTCGAGAGGTCCATGACGGTGTCGGCCCCCCAGCGGATGGCCCACGTCATCTTCTCGACTTCTTCCTCGATGGTCGACGCCACCGCCGAATTGCCGATGTTGGCGTTGATCTTCACCAGGAAGTTGCGGCCGATGATCATCGGCTCGCTCTCCGGATGGTTGACGTTGGCGGGGATGATGGCGCGACCGCGCGCCACCTCGTCGCGCACCCGCTCGGGGGCCACGCCTTCTCGCAGCGCCACGAACTCCATCTCCGGCGTCACCAAGCCGCGCCGCGCATAGTGCATCTGCGTCACCCGCCGGCCCGAACGCGCCTGGAGGGGGCGTCGCACGCTGGCGAAGCGCACGCCGCCCAGCGTGGGATCCTCGTCGCGACGGCGGCGGTACTCCGACGATGGCCGCGGCAGCTCTTCCACGTCGCCGCGTCCGCGAATCCACGGCTCCCGCAGGGGAGGCAGGCCCCGCTTCAGGTCGACGTTCACGTCGGGGTCGGTGTACGGCCCGCTGGTGTCGTAGAGCTGAATGGGCGGGTGATCGCCGGAGAGCGCGATGTCCCGCATCGGCACGCGAATGTCGGGACGGGACGGGTGAGACAGGTACACTTTGCGGGACGCAGGTCGCGACACAGTCATCCTGGCCTCCCTCCGCTGGCATTAACCAGTTCAGGTTCGTACGGTCGGCGGCGGCAGCCGCCCTCTCAGCCCGGTTCCCCGAGCTCCCGTGCTTCCTCTGCGAGAAGGCTACGCCGGCCGCCACGGGCCGTCAAGACACGCGTGCTATGATCGGCCCACCGCGGAGGACGCATGAGGATCGGCTTCTTCCACCTGAGCGTCGAGGCCCACATCGAATCCATCGACGGGCGGGCCATCCGGGACACGTTCGTGTGGCCGATGACCGACCGCGGTATCGTCGAGCGCCCGCTTCGCGTGGCGGCGCCGACCGTGGTGCGGTGGGAGAAGGACGATGGGACCAACGAGGCGTGGTCGCGGCGGATCACGCGTGCGGCCATCCGGTTCTTGCCCCGTCGACACGTGCGGCAGCACGAGTCGCCCACCGTCGCGAGCGCGACGATGCGGAGGTTTCTCCGATGAGTCAGCTGGTCTCGGGGAGTGCCATCGTCACCGGCGCCGGCTCGGGAATTGGGCGGGCGATTGCCGTCGCCCTGACCGAACGCGGGGCCGCGGTGGGCCTGGTGGACATGCTGCCCGAAGGAATTGGGGAGCTCGCCCAGACGCTGAAGGCGAAGGGGTACCGGACCGCCGTCGCCCAGGTGGACGTGAGCCGCTGGGACGAGGTCGACCGCGCGGTGGAGGTGATCGAGCGCGATCTCGGAGCGGTGGGCATTCTCGTCAACGGCGCGGGGATCCTCGATGGCTATGCGCCGGCGGACGAGCTCACGCCAGCCGTGTGGGAACGCGTCATCGCCATCAATCTCACCGGCACGTTCTACTGTGCCCGGCGGGTCCTGCCGGGGATGCTGGCCCGGGGCGCGGGACGCATCATCAATATCGGCTCGGTGGCCAGCGTGGTGGGCTCGGGCGGCGGCCCCGCCTATACGGCGTCCAAGCATGGCGTGCTGGGAGTGACGCGGCAACTGGCCATCACGTATGCCGAGCGCGGGGTGACCGTGAACGCCATCGGCCCCGGGGCCATCGCCACGGGGCTGCGCACCAACTCTACGCGGATCCTCGGCGCCGAGGCGCCGGCCATGCGCGGGGTCGGCGGCGACGATGCCGCCGTGCGGGCCCTCACGCCGGCCGGGCGTCGCGGCACCGTGGAGGAAATGGCGGCGTGCGTTTGCTTCCTGGCCAGCGTCGAGGCCGCCTATGTGACCGGCCACCTCTTGGTGGCCGACGGAGGATGGACGGCAAGATGATCAAGAACTTCCACGTGCTCTACGTTGGTCAGATCGACCTCGACAATGTCGGCTCGGCCGGCACTCCAGCGGACGAGCGCCGCTATACCAATGAGCAGCTCATCGAGGCCTTCTGGATGGCGCGCGACCTCGCCCAGGCGATGGACGAGCTCGGCTTCTATGCGCTGTGGACGGCCGAACACCACTTCCAGCGCGAGGGCTACGAAACCTTTCCCAACCTCGTCCAGCTGTCCCTGTGGTTGGCCACCCAAACCCGGCGGCTCAAGTTCGGGTGCGCGTTCAACATCCTGCCCATGTGGCATCCGGTACGGCTGGCCGAGGATTATGCGATGGCCGACATCGTAACGGATGGCCGGGTCATCATGGGCGTGGGACGCGGCTATCACACGCGCGAGGTGGAGTCGTTCGGCGCGCCGCTGATCGACGCGGCGGCCAACCGCGAGCTGTTCGAGGAGCAGGTGGAGGTGCTCCTGAAGTGCTTCCACCAGGAGGCCTTCTCGCACAAGGGCAAGTACTACGAAATCCCGCCGCCGGTGGACTACCGCGGATACCGGCTCACGGAGCTCACCTGTGTGCCGCGCCCCAAGCACCAGCCCGTCGAGATCTGGATGCCCATCGCCAGCGGGAAGAGCATCGACTTCATGGCCCGCCACAACTTCAAGGCCATGGTCACCCTCAACGGCGAGCAAATTCTCGACCAGGTCGTGCGCGAGTACCATGCCGCGTGCCAGCGCCATGGCTATCACAAGCAGATCGGTGAGGACGTGATCTGGGGGACGGGGCTGTATCTCGCCGACACCCCCGAGGAAGCGGCCCGTCGGGTGGAGCCGGCCCACGACGAGCGCTATAAGTGGTTCGCGCCGTTCGGGTTCGTCCGCTACGCGGATGCCCAGGGGCGGACGTGGGGCACCCCGGGGGCGCCCGCGCGCACTCCGTTTCTCAAGGATGGCATCGAGCAGAA
>JBKPAK010000312.1:0-9702 GCA_046726415.1 Candidatus Methylomirabilota bacterium | reverse complement strand
CGCGAAGAAGCGGTTCTGGGCCGCCCAGTGGCCGAAGCCGCTGCCCAGCCGCTGAGCGCCCTCCACCAGGGCCGTGGCCTTGGCCACGGTCGCCTCGGATGGCGCCTGTCCGACGCGGTCGAGGGCCCGCTCCACCGCGTGGCGGATGAGCGGCCGCGCGGCGCCGAGATTGAGGGTCAGCTGGAGCTTGCGAGCGTGGGCCATGAGCTCGAACACCCGCGGTGGTATGGCCCCGTCGTCGGATGCCTCGGTGAGGGCGGCCAGTGCGTCTTGCTCCAGGACCCGCCGGGCCACCACGGCCAGCGTTTCGGGAATCGGCACGTCGGCCGCCTTCAGATAGTCCAGCAGGGCGTGGGTCTCGTCCCACACCTGGTGCACCGTCGACTCGTGCCGCGCGATGAGCTTGCCGAGAACGGCGCTGAGGACTCGGCGGCGCTCCTCCAGGAAGAGATCGGTCACGCCGAAGGTGTGGCGGCCGAAGGCCGCATCGAAACCGCGCACCAGCTCGGGGAGGTTACGGCGCTCGTAGCGGTCGAGCAGGTCCCGGTGGAGCGCGATGTAGGCGGCGGGGTCATCGCTCAGCTGAACGCCGCACGTGATGTCGTGCCCTCCGAAGTGGGCGACGGCGTAGACGGCATGGTCGACCTGGCCGGTCAGCTCCGAGCTGACGCGGACGCGGCCCACCTGCAGGGCGGTGTCGCCGTAGGCGGCCCCCGTCTCGTCGAGACGCGTGACCTGGTACGCGTACACGCGAGCCTCCCGCGGAGGTGTCTCGAAGAGCCCATTGATCGCGTAGTGCGCGGTGAGGCGCCGAACGTCGGCGGCCGCTGCACGCACGCGCCGGCGATACACGTCGGCGCCGGAGCCTTCCTCGGGGTCGTTGCTGGCGGCGGCGCGCAGCCGATCGACGAAGGCGGGCTCGAGGTCAGGCCCGCCAAGCTCGCGGAGGTACTGCATGGCCATGGCCGCGTAGCGCAGATCCTGCACGGGCTCCAACCCGGCGATGTCGTCGAAGAACCATCCGCACGAGGTGAACATGAGCAGTCGCTGGCGCTCCATCTCCAGCAGCCGTCGCGCTTCGACCCGACCCTCCCCATCTAGGGTGGCGACCGCTTGCACGCGGAAGAAGCTCTCGAGGACATCGGGTTGGCGATGCACGATGACATCGATGTAGGCGTCGCGCGCCTCCCAGGGATCCTTGAGCAGGCCGGAGGTCCGCGCTTCGTAGAACGCGTCGATCTCGGCGGCGAGCCAGTCGAGGCCCTCGCGCAGCGGCGCCCGCCAGGGCTGTCGGGTGGCGGGATCCACCGGGCAGCCGCAGTCGCGGCGCCAGCGCTCCACGCCGTGCACGCAGCTCCACGAAGTGCTCTCGCGGATTTCCACCTCGTGGTCGGGGGGGTTGCGGGCGAGGAAGGCCGCGTAGTTGGTGAGGACGGCGGCCTGCGTCCGCTCGAGGTGCTCGACCGCCGCGGCCAAGGCCATCTCACCGAAGCGGCGATGATGGCCGTAGGATTCGCCGTCGGTGGCGCAGTGGACGAGCTGGCGCCACGGGCGCTCCGGGTGAAAGGCGCCGAGGATTCGCGTGGCCAGACCTTCCCCGGATTGAAGGACGTTCTCGAAGGCGATCGCCCGAGAGACGGGCCCGTCATAGAAGAAGAGCGCCAGCGTCTGGCCGGACGGGCTCTTCCAGCGGTAGGCGCGGCTGGGATCGATGCCCTGACCCACATCGATCCAGTCGCCGCCCGCGAGGGGCCGGATGCGCGCTGCCTGATGCGGGGCCAGGATGGTGAACCGCAGACCCGCATCGGCCAGCACGGCCAAGGTCTCGCTGTCGACAGCCGTCTCGGGTAGCCACATGCCGTCTGGGACGCGCCCGAATCGCGAGCGAAAATCGGCGGCGCCCCACCGCACCTGCGTGACCTTGTCGCGTCGCGAGGCGAGCGGCATGATCATGTGGTTGTAAACCTGGGCGATGGCGTTGCCGTGGCCCCGGGCGCGGCGGCTGGCCCGGTCGGCTTCCACGATGCTCTGGTGGACGTTGGCGCGGTGGCGGGCCAGCCAGGCCATGAGGGTGGGGCCGACGTTGAACGAAATCTTCGCGAAGTTGTTGACGATGCCCATGATGCGGTTGTCGGCGGAGAGACGTCGCGCGGCGGTATTGGGCGCGTAGCACTCGTCGGTGATCCGCTCGTTCCAGTCGTGGGCCGGCGCCGCGGAGTCCTGCGCCTCGACCGTGTCGAGCCATGGATTCTCGCGGGGCGGCTGGTAGAAGTGCCCGTGGATGGCGACGAAGCGGGAGGCCTGCACTACAGATCCTCGGTTCCGAGGAGAAATTCCCGCCGCCCTCCCCGCGGTACGACGACCAGGCCGGACGAATCGACGTAGAAGCGCGCGCCGTCGCGAGTCACGTCCACCCCGATCTCCTGATCGGCCGAGATGATGTTGTAGCGGTCGATGATGGCGCGCCGAACGTGGGCGCCCTTACCCACCGAGGTATAGTCCATCACGATCGAGTCCTCGATGCGCGCCCCCTCGTTCACCCACACGTTTCGCCCGAGGATGGAGTTGCGGATGGTGGCGCGCTTGATGAGAGAGCCCTCGCCGATGAGGGAGTTTTCCACGTCGCCCCCGATGAAGCGGGCCGGGGGGCCGGGATGGGCGCCGGCCTGTATGGGCCAGACGCGGTTGTCGAGATCGAAACGCGGCGATTCTCCGAGAAGATCCATGTGAGCGTCCCAGTAGCTCTCGATGTTGCCGACGTCGCGCCAGTAGGCGGGTTCCTCATACGGCTTCACGCCGGGAACCTCGTTCTGCTGGAAGTCATAGGCGAACACGCGGCCGGCCGCCACCATCTCCGGGATGATCGAACGGCCGAAGTCGTGATCCGTGCTGCGGCGGGCGTCATCGAGCAGGGCCTCGACCAGAGCGCCCCGCCGGAAGACGTAGTTCCCCATGGACACCAGGGCATGCGCGGGATCGTCCGGCATGGGCGTGGGCGCCCTGGGCTTCTCTTCCCACGCCACCACGCGGTGGAGCCGATCGACCCCGAGGATGCCGAAAGCGGACGCTTGCTGCACGCGCACCGGACGCGCGGCCACGGTGACGTCGGCGCCGGTCTCCAGATGAGAGGCCACCATCTGGCTGATGTCCATTCGGTAGATGTGGTCAGCGCCGAAGACGGCCACCATGTCGGGACTGAAGTCATCAACCAGGTGCAAATTCTGCAAGACGGCATCGGCGGTACCGCGATACCAGGTGTCGCCGGCTCGCATCTGCGGCGGCACGACCGCGATGAAGGCGTCGGGGAGGATGCCGGTCGTTCGCCAGGCCATTCTGAGATGTTCGATGAGGCTCTGCGATCGGTACTGCACGAGAACATACATGGAGAAGAAGCCAGAGTTGACGAGGTTGGAGATGACGAAGTCGACGATGCGGTAGCGCCCGCCGAACGGCACCGAGGGCTTCGAGCGTTCGCGCGTGAGCGGAAAGAGGCGCTCCCCCTTGCCCCCGGCCATGATCATCGTCAGGACGCGCGGCGCGCGCGGCATGGGTCAGGCGCTCGCTCGGGTCCGACGCGGCGGCGACCCCGCGCCCCAGGAGGCCTCGAGGTCCGGAAAACAAAAGTCCTCACGCTCGAGCCGCTGCACAAGCGCGTGGCCCTCCGGCGTCATCGCCTCGCCCCGCAGGAGCATGTCAGCCAACTCGGATAGCCGCTTGAACTCCACGTAGTGCTCGGCCACGCGCCGCTCGGCGTAGTCGCGCGCAGCCCCGGTGGTGATGAGGAACTGCCAATCCGACGCTTGCAGAATCAGCAATTCGCGCGACACCTGCGCCAGCACGCGGCGCGCATCGGGCCCGGCCTCATCCAGACGCGCCAGCAGCCGGGTCCACTCGGCCTCTGCGCTGTAGACGCGATCCCACGTCCACTCGGTATCGCGGTTGAGCCACACGCGATGGTCACCACCCTCGCCCCAGGACCCCTCGGGAAGCGACAAGGTCGCCGCTGGCGGCACGGTGTCGTACGTCTCAGCCATGGTCATGCGCGGCACGCCTATCTTCTGCATCTCCCGGGCCATGTGCTCGAGCCAGGCCGGGCCTTCAAACCACCAGTGCCCGAACAGCTCAGCGTCGTAGGGGGAGCACACGGCGGCGGGGCCATCGCTGCTGGCCGCGGCGATCGTTTCTCGCACCAGCTCGGCAAAGTGGCGAGCGTGCTGCCTGACCTTCTGCAGGGCATAGCCGGGATCGTAGAAGATCTTGGTGCCCAGGTCGCGCTTGGCGTCAGTGATGCGCCAGAGCTTGAGGCCCCCCGGCCAGTGCTTCTTGTGAAATTCGAGATAGGCGAACTCGCCCGGGTACCCGTGGTCGCGACTCCACACTTGGAGGGTCGTCTTGGGGTCGCGGAAGAAGGCCACCGCAGTGCCAGTCCCGCCCCGAGAGGCCACCCGGTACGTGTGATACGGAGAGCGCTGCGCGCCCTGCACAGCCGGCGCACTTTGCTCCAGGTTCCCCGGGAGACTGAAATAGTCGCGATATGGGAAGATGGGAGCGCCGGCGGCCACGAGGTGGGCGTCGGCCACGAAGTATTCGAGCTCGTGTCGGGCGAGCATCTCCTCGATGCCGGGGCGAACCTGCCGAACGCGTCCCCGCTCCGGCCCCGTGGGTGGCGTCCATTCGTAGCGCGGCCGGTAGGCGCATTCGGGGAGCCAGATGCCACGCGGGGCACGACCGAAATGGCGGCGATGCGTCTCCACCGCGGTGCGAAGCTGGAGGTGGATGGATTCGTCGCGCGAGAGGAGAGGCAGATAGCCGTGCGTGGCCGCGCACGTGATGATCTCGATGTGGCGGTCGCGTTCCAGCTCGGCGAACGTCCCCGGAATGTCGCCGCCGATGCGCCGGTGCAGCTCCCACATTCTCTCGTAGACGTCCTCCCAGAAATGAGTCAGGAGGACGGCTTCTTTCACGCCCTGCCGCTCGAAGTGCTGGCGCGTCTCCGCGCAGTTGTGGCGGATCGTCTCGTAGTAGAAGGCCAACTCCTTTTGGAACTCGGGGGAGGCGAGCTGTTCGATGAGAACTGGGGAGAGGCTGATCGTCCACTTGGGAGAGATCCCGTCGGCGATGAGTCGGTGCGCGGTGTCGAGCAGCGGCAGATAGCACTCAAAGGCCGCCTCGGTCAGCCAGTCGCTCCCGTGCGGCCAGCGCCCATGGTTGACCACCATCGGCAAATGGTTGTGCAGCACCAGCGTGAACGGACTCATTCGTGCGCACCTATTGGACGAACCGGGGCGCCCCGCGCGCCTACTTCGTCCGTTTGGGTCGAGCCTGGCCTGGCTCGCCTCGGAGCCGCAGTGGTCAACTACTCAATTGGACCGTATGACCGTGCTAGGCGCAAGCGCTAAGACAGGCGGAACCGAATTTCGGGTGTGGGCGCCCTCCTGTCGGTCGGTGGAGGTCCTCCTGGAAGGCGGCGACAGGGCACCGCTCCGGCCGGCCGGCCACGGCCTCTTCGAGGGACACGTCGAGAACGCGGGAGCCGGCACGCGGTATCGCTATTGCCTCGACGGCGGCCACCCTCGGCCCGACCCGGTGTCGCGCTACCAGCCGGGCGGGGTGCACGGACCATCGGAGGTGGTGGATGCTCAGGGCTTCCCGTGGACCGATCAGGGATTTCGAGGTCATGCCCGGCGCGACCTCGTCATCTACGAGCTTCACGTGGGGGCCTTCACCCTGGCCGGGACCTTCGAGGCAGTCATTCCTCATCTTCCGACCCTCGTGGATCTCGGGGTGACCGCCGTCGAACTGATGCCGGTGGCCGAAGCGCCGGGACCGCGCAACTGAGGCTACGACGGCGCGCACCTCTACGCGCCCCAGTCGACGTACGGCGGCCCACATGGGCTCCGGCGACTGGTCGACGCGTGCCATGCGGCTGGCCTCTCGGTAATCCTGGATGTCGTGTACAACCATCTGGGACCCGAGGGGAACTATCTTGCGGAGTTCGGCCCCTACTTCACCGAGCGCTCCCGGACGCCCTGGGGTCCAGGGATCAATTTCGACGGCCCGGACTCCACCGGCGTGCGCCGGCACTTCGTCGAAAACGCGCGGTACTGGCTGCGCGAGTTCCATATCGACGGGCTCCGCCTCGATGCGGTCCACGCCATCGCCGACGCCAGCGCGGTGCACATCGTGGCCGAGCTGGCGGCCGCCGCGCGTCGAGAAGCGAGGACGTCGGGGCGGCCCGTCCACCTGATCGCCGAGTCTCACGATAACGACCGGCGGCTCGTGCTGCCTGGCCCCGACGGCTTCGGGCTCGACGCCGTCTGGTCGGACGATTTCCACCACGCGCTGCACGCGCGGCTGACCGGCGAGCAGGTGGGCTACTACGCGGACTTTCCGGGCGGGCGTGGGCTCGAGCGCGCCATCGCGGAGGGCTTCACCTTTCAGGGCGAACCGTCCGCCTACTGGGGTTGGCCGCGAGGCACGCCCAGTGCCGACCTCGAGGGCGACTGCTTCGTGATCTCCGTCCAGAACCACGACCACGTGGGCAATCGGCCGGGCAGTCAACGGCTGAGCACCTTGCTCACTCCCGACGCGTCTCGGCTGGCCGCGGCCCTTCTGTTCGCGACACCCGCCATCCCGCTTCTTTTCATGGGAGAGGAGTACGGAGAGACGGCGCCCTTTCCATTCTTCACGTCGTTCCTGGAGCCGCGCCTGAACGCGGCGGTGCGCCAGGGGCGCCAGCGCGAGTTCGAGCGCTTCGGATGGAGGACGACGATCGACGACCCCGCTGATCCGGCCACCTTCGAGCGCGCGCGGATGCAACACGCGCTCGCCCGAGCGCCGGGCCATCGCGAGTGGCGCGCGTACTATCGGGCCTGGCTGACGCTTCGCCGCCACCATCCCGCGCTGGGGGCCATGGGCAAGCGGCGCACGCGTGTCGAGAAGGTCCATGACATGCTGATGCTCGCGCGCCAGGCCGCGACGGGCGAGCTCGTGATGCTGATTGCCAATCTCAGCGCGATCGCCCAGCCGCTGCCGCCCGTGGCGGCGGCCGCCCGTGTACTCCTCGACAGCGCCGACCCGCGCTACGGCGGGTCGGGCGGCGAGCCACTGCGCCCGTACCAGGCTCTGCTGTTCGAACTCGCGGCCGCACAGTAAACTCTCGGCGTGCCGCGCGCGTGGGATTCCGTCGATCATCTCCTCGCCCTCGATCCCGGCCGGCGCGGCATCGCCGCGTTCTTCACTCCAGGCGCGGCTCGGGAGACGGCCCGCGCGTTGTGCGGAGCGCGCCGCGTCCTCATCACCACGGGCTTCAGCGTGGCCGTCGGTAAGCCGGAGACCGACGGGCCGCCGGGAGCCGCCGTGCTCGGGCACGCGCTGGCCCAGCTCGGCGCTCAGGTGCGTTATGTCACCGATCCCGTGAACGTGCCGGTGCTGGAGGCGGCCCTGGGGACGCTGGGAGCGCGAGCCGACGTCCTGGTGTATCCGGAGGGCGACGGGGTGGCGACCGCCGTGCTCCGGCGCGCGCGCCCCACGCATATGATCGCCATCGAGCGTCCCGGACGGGGGCGTGCGGGAGACTATCTCAATGCGCGCGGCGCGTCCGTCGCTGCGTGGAATCGCCCCATCGACGAGCTGTTTATGTGTGGCCGGGGCTCGGTGCGTAGCTCTGCTCGCGCGATGCCACGCGTGGTGACCGTTGGGGTGGGCGATGGCGGCAACGAGATCGGCATGGGGAACGTGCGGGCCCGGCTTCGGAAGATGGGGCCACTCATGGCGCGCATCGCCGCTGTCGTGGAGACAGACCATCTCGTCGTCGCCGGGGTATCGAACTGGGGCGCGTATGGCATCGCCGCGTTGCTGGGCGGCTTCGCGCGACGCGGGCTCGTACACACGCCGGAGGACGAACGCCGACTGATCGAAGCGTGCGTGCGAGCGGGCGCCATCGATGGCCTCTCGCGGCGGTCAGAGGCCACCGTGGACGGGCTCGGTCTCGACATCCACATGGCCTTCGTGCGGTTGCTCCGGCTCGCGGCCCATGATGATGTGGGCGGCCTCGAGAGGGTCCCCCTCCCACGGCGACGCGCTCCCGTAGCGTCGGGTGCCGTGGCTTCTGGCTCCAGTAAGATGGGATCGGTGGCGCGATCGGTCCTACGGCCAATGTCGCGAAGGAAGGTGACTGAACCATGACGATCCTGGAGGAGTACCGGGCCAAGCATCCAAAGTCGGCGGCGCTGGCCACGCGCGCGGGCCAGGCCATTGCCGGCGGCATCACTCACGACATTCGCTACCTGCAGCCCTTCGGCACCTATGTCGCGCGGTCGCTTGGCAGCCACAAGTGGGACGTCGACGGCCATGAGTACATCGACTACTGGATGGGCCACGGCGCGCTCTTCCTCGGCCACTGCCACCCCGCGGTGGTCAAGGCCGTGCAGGAGCAGGTGGCCCGCGTCACGCACGTCGGGGGCAGTCACGAGCTGGAGGTGCGCTGGGCGGAGCTGGTCAATCACCTCATTCCGTCCGCGGAGCTGACGCGATTCACCATGTCGGGGACGGAGGCCACGCATCTCGCGCTGCGCGTGGCGCGCGCCTACACCGGGCGCTCGAAGGTGGTAAAGCTCTCGGGCCACTTTCATGGGTGGCACGACGCCGTGACCGTAGGGGTCAACCCGCCCTACGACACGCCGATCTCGGCCGGCGTGCCGGCGAGCGCACTCGACGCGATGGTGGTGTGCCCGCCCAACGACATCAAGGCGGTCGAGGTGGCGTTCGACGCGGGCGACGTGGCGGCCATCATCCTCGAGCCGGCGGGAGGTCAGTCGGGAACGACGCCGACGATGTCCGGGTACCTCCACGAGCTACGGGCTCTCACCCGCAAGCACGGCGTCGTTCTGATCTTCGACGAGGTCATCACCGGTTTCCGCTACGCGCCGGGCGGCGCCCAGGAGTATTTCGACGTCGCGCCGGACCTCACCACCCTGGCGAAGATCGTGGCCGGCGGGTTGCCGGGCGGCGCGCTGACCGGCCGGGGGGAGATCATGTCGATGTTTGCGCATCGAGGCAACGCCGAGTGGGACCGGACCCGTCGCGTCGCCCACGCCGGCACGTTTAACGCCAACCCGCTGTCGGCGGCGGCCGGGATCGCCACCTTGGAGCTGGTTTCCGACGCCTCGCTCCAAGTGCGCGCCAACAAGCTGGGGGACGTCCTTCGCCGACGCCTGCACGAGGCGCTCCGCCGCGCCGGGGCGCCAGGCGGGGTGTACGGCGAGGCATCGATCTACCACGTCTCGTTCGACGGCCGCCCCGGGCTGGCCGGTCCCGATCGGCCGAAGAAGGGCTCGCTCTATCACTTGCTGCGCTGCGCGCTCCTCAATCACGGCGTGGACTGCTCGCCGAACCACGGCTGGATCTCCGCCGTCCACACCGACGAGGACATCGAGCGCACGGTCGGCAGCTACGAGCGGGCGTTCCGGTCGATGGTGGCGGAACGGGCATTCGACGGGGCGTAGGGCGCTTGCTGCGGTTTCGGCGCCGCTCGATCGCGCCAGCGAATCGCCGGACCGAGGCACGCATCTCGGCTCCCCGCGTGGACAGCGAGGGGACCCTCTGGTATCCTCGCGTGCCTGGCGGGCAGGTAGCTCAGTTGGTAGAGCACAGGACTGAAAATCCTGGTGTCGGCGGTTCAATCCCGTCCCTGCCCACCAT
>JBKPAK010000311.1:0-9640 GCA_046726415.1 Candidatus Methylomirabilota bacterium | reverse complement strand
CCCTCGGGCCGCGGCAAGCCTTCCCAACCTCGCGGGCGATCGAGGGGCGTCACGGCTTGGCCGGGAGGTCCCGAGCGCCGGGGGGCTTGGGGCCCGTCGAAGAGCCCTCGGGCCGCGGCAAGCCCTCCCAACCTCGCGGGGGATCGAGGGACATCACGGCTTGGCCGGGAGGTCCCGAGCGCCGCGGGGCTTGGGGCCTGTCGCAGAGCCCTCGGGCCGCGGCAAGCCCTCCCAACCTGGCGGGGGATCGAGGGACATCACGGCTTGGCCGGGAGGTCCCGAGCGCCCGCGGGGCTTGGGGCCCGTCGCAGAGCCCTCGGGCCGCGGCAAGCCTTCCCAACCTCGCGGGCGATCGAGGGGCGTCACGGCTTGGCCGGGAGGTCGCGAGCGCCCTGGGCCTTGGGGCCCGTTGAAGAGCCCTCGGGCCGCGGCAAGCCCTCCCAACCTGGCGGGGGATCGAGGGACATCACGGCTTGGCCGGGAGGTCCCGAGCGCCCGGGGGGCTTGGGGGGCCCTTCGAGGCCCCCCAATCTAAAAGATCTGGCCGCTCTTCAGCGTCGAGCTTCCGTACAGCGACGGCGTCTGCGGGTGGATCGAGCTGGGAAGGCTCGTGCGGATCAACCCCATCCATTTGGTCGGCGTGCCGGGATTCTTGGCGAGCGCGCGCAGCGCGAAGTAGGTGAAGGCTCCGTTGGGGCGTCCCCGGAAGGTCGCATCGTAGCTATATTCGGTATCGCGGCAGCCGGCGGCCAGCAGCGCGGGGTATTTCTGCTTGGGAGGGCGGACCATTGCCGCCACGTGCTCCGCCGCGCGCAAGCTCTGGCCCTTGAGGAACGCGGCGGGGGGAAGGAACCGGGGCCGCGGAAGTCGCTTTTGGAGGGAGCGGGGCAGCGGGCTCGGCATGAACCGGGTGACGGTCCCCGAGTGACACGAGTCGGAGATGAAGTAGAGACTGACCCCCGCGGGTTTGCGGCCAAAGATCTCGGCCAGGTCGTCGTCGAGAAGGTACTGCCCGGCGCTCACGTCATGGGGACAGAGCATCTCGTCGCGGGCGTCGGCCTCGTCGCCGCTCCGATCCGGCAGCCACGAACCGTAGCCCGAGTACGTGAAGATGAGGGAATCTCCCGGCCTGGCTTTGCCGATGAGCGCTTCCAAGGCTTGGTGCATGTTGGCGCGGGTCGCCTTGGCATCGAGCAGCATCGCGACCTCGTAGCCTCGATGTTCCAGGAACCTGCGCCAGTCCTTGGCATCGTTGACACACCCCTCGAGATCGCTGCCGGTGCCGGGGTAGTCGTTGATGCCGACGCACAGGCCGTACTTCGCTCCGCCCTTCGATGACCGCTTCGCCCTGGCCATGATCGCCTCCGTTCGGACTGCGTTGTCGTGCACCGCTCTCCAGAGAATGCGCCAACGCGGCCGAAATCGGCGAGCGCTATGTGGGACGCGATGGGGCCAGCTGACCCGGGCGGCACGGCGACGTCGACGGCCGCGAAACGGCGCCGATCACGCGCAGTCAGGCGCATCGCCCGTGCCCGGACTACGGCCAGAGCGCGCACGGCAGAGCCACGAATCGGTCACGGCGTCTCGATGGTGCGATAGACTCATCATGGTCGTCGCAACCTCAGCATCGAGCACCTCAGCACGGAACGGTCAGGAGGTCGGCATGGAATACGGATTGTTCACGATGCCGTCGCACCCGCCGGAGCGCAGTCTCTACGACGGGCATCAGTGGGATCTGCAGCAACTGCGCTGGGCGGATGAGCTGGGATTCAGCGAGGCGTGGGTCGGCGAGCATCACACGGCGCCCTGGGAGCCGCACCCGGCGCCCGATCTGCTCGTGGCCCAGGCGCTCACGCAGACCTCGCGCATGCGCATCGGCCCCGGCGGATTCCTCATGCCGTACCACCATCCCGCCGAGCTAGCCAACCGGGTGGCCATGCTCGACCATCTCGCCCAGGGGCGGCTCAACTTCGGCGTGGCGGCCAGCGGGCTGCCCAGCGACTGGGCGATGTTCAACGTCGACGGGAACGCCGGCCAGCACCGCGAGATGACTCGGGAGGCACTCGAGATCGTCCTGCGCCTGTGGAGCGACGAGCCCGAGTTCGACTTCAAGGGCAAGTACTGGCACGTCACCAAGACCGGCACCATGCTCGAGACGCTGCGGCCCCACATCATGCCGTTCCAGAGGCCGCACCCGCCGATCGGCGTGGCTGGCGTGAGCAAGGGCTCCGATACCTTGAAGCTCGCCGGCGAGCACGGCTTCTGGCCGATGAGCCTCAACTTGAATCCTACCTACGTGGGGAGCCACTGGGAGTCCGTGGAACAGGGCGCGGCGCGCAGCGGCCGGACGCCGAAGCGCGCGGAGTGGCGCCTGGTGCGCGAAGTGTTCATCGCCGACACTGACGCCGAGGCCATGCGCCTCTCCGCCGGCGGCATGATGGGCCGGATGATGCGCGAGTACTTCCTGCCGCTCCTCGCCTCCTTCACCTTCACCGAGTTTCTGAAGCACCGGCCCGATGTGCCCGATTCCGATGTCACCCCCGAGTACTGCGCCCGGCACAACTGGCTGGTGGGCTCGACGGCCACGGTGACCGAGAGGCTCCACGAGATCTACGACGAGGTGGGCGGGTTCGGAACGTTGCTGCTCTTCTGCTTCGACTATTCCGAGAATCCCAAAGCCTGGCACCACTCGATGCAGCTGCTGGCCCGCGAGGTGATGCCTCGCTTCAAGGACCTGGTGCCGAAGTAGCCTATGCCCGAAAGCGCGGCATCACCCTGGTGGCAAACAGCTCCAGGGAGGTCAGGATCTTGTCGCGATCGTGGATGCCCTGCGGAATCAGGAGAAAGCACTCGTTGATGGGCACCCTCCGCTGGGCTTCCTCGATCCGCCGGCTGATGGTGTCGGGGTCGCCGATCAGCAGTTCCGGATAGTCCTGGCCGAACGGCTTCGACCAGTTGTCCCAGAACCACAGCATGTCCTCGGCCCAGGCGTGGGCCGTGGCCGCGGATTCGTTGAGCACGAGCAAGCCGCCCCAACCGGCCTCGTCGCCCGGCTTGACGGCATGGCCGTGGCGGCCGGCCTCGTCGCGGTAGGCGGCCCAGAGCCGCTCGCAGAAGCCGAGGTCCGACGACAGGACGATCGGCCGCCCGCCATAGCGCGCCCAGAAGAGCGCGGTCCGCAGGCTGTGGGTGAAGCCGCCGTAGAGGGGCGGGTGCGGGCGCTGATAGCATTTGGGGGCGATGCCGATCTCATGCACCCGCATGTCCGCGGCCACCCCGCGCCCATAGCGGGGATAGGTCGGGTGGAGGTGCGGGTTGACGAAGTTCGGGTCGGGGATCGTCCAGAAGCGCCCCTGGTAACTGAAGGTGTCCTTCTGCCAGGCGAGCAGGACGATGTCCACGAACTCCTTGAAGTAGTCGCGGTTCAGATCGTCCTCGGACGTGCGCTGGTTCCAGGGACCACCGCGGCGATGTCCGGTCGCAGGCGCAAGGTGTGCACCCAGCGCGCCTGGTAGCCGCGCACGAAGCCGACCCCCAGCCGCCCCTGCAGCATGTGGTCGAGGGTGGCCACGTACTCGGCGGTGCGCACGGGATGGTGGGTGGGGGCCACCCAGCCGACGGTGTTCACCCGCAGGGTCCGGCTGTGCTGTCCGATCCACATGGCCATGAGTCCTGGCTCGTTGGAAATCTCGAAGCCCTCGATCTGCAGATGGTGCTCGGGATGACCAAAGCCCGCGAAGCCGGCCTGGTCGGCGACGCGCACGTACTCGGCGATCTCGTCGAGCATGCGCTGGTAGAGATCGGGCCGGAGCCCGGCCATGCCAGCTTCCAGCTCGTGGCGCCGGCCGACGGTGACGTACATGAAGAGGTGAAAGTCCACGGTCCGCTCCTCCGGCGAGGGTAGCTGCTCCCCCTCCACCGGTCAAACGCATCGGCCGATCGGGTGGTTGACCACGCCTCGCCGACCGGTGACGGCGCCATGGTCCGGGGGCCTGCTACGATCAGCCCTCGTGGACGCCCGCTCGCGCTTCGACTACGACCAAGAGGACATGCCTCGCGCCTACGCATCGGGGCGGGCGCTCCGGCCCGAGCAACTTGCGCTCTGGACCGGCCTCGTGCGCGAGGCGCTACGCGCAGTCTCCGTGCGGCGGATCCTCGATCTCGGGTGCGGCGTCGGGCGTTTCACGGGCCTGCTTCGCGAGATCTTCGGCGCGCCGGTGAGCGGCCTCGATCGCTCCGAGCGGATGCTGGAAGTCGCGACCTCGACGCCTGCCCCGGGCGGCATTTCGTTCGTGTGCGCCTCCGCCGAGGAGCTCCCCCTGCGCGACGGCCGTATCGATCTGGTCTTCGTTTTTCTCGTCTATCACCATCTGCTCGATCGACCGGCGGCTCTCCAGGAATGCGCTCGGGTGCTGACGCGCGACGGGGTGGTGTTCCTCGTCAACTCAACCATCGAGAGCCTCGACTCGTACCTGTGGCTGCCGTTCTTTCCGTCCGCGCGGGGGATCGATGTGGCCCGACTCCCGGATCGCGTCACGCTCGGCCGGACGGCGCGCGCTGCGGGTCTCGACCTCCTCGGCCACCACACGGTGATGAATCCCGTCTCGCCCAGCCTGAGGGCATACGCCGACCGCATCGCCTCGCGCGCGATCTCCTCCTTGCGGCTCGTGCCGGACGACGAGTTCGCCCAAGGCATCGCGGAGTTCCGGCGCTACTGCGAATGCGAGGATCGGGGACAGGCGGTTGCGGAGGCGATCGACCTGTTCCTCTTCCGGCGCGCCCGCTGACCAGAAGCCGCGAGGGCCCTATTGGGGCTGGGCCCAGCGGTTTAGGACGGCGGCGGTGCGACGGCGGCCCCGTTCCGGCATGGCGCCATCGCCCCTCCGTCCCGCGACCTCATGAGCGCGAAGGCGAGCAGCCCGAGGGCCACCCAGGTCGCCTCGCGGATGCGCCGCACGAGGCTGAAGGCCACCCCCAGGGTCGAGCTGAGGCCGAGCGCCACGAAGATGGCGGCATTGCCGCCCTCGTACGTTCCGAGGCCGGCGGGGATGAAGAACGTCGCGAAGCGAATGCCCGTCCCGAATGCTTCGATCACCACGGCGGTGAGGGGGGACACGGGAGTGCCGAGGAAGAGCAGGATCAGGTACGTTTCGACCGCGCCCAGCAGCCACGCTGCGAAATGGCAGCCGACGGACACCACGAACCGCCCCCGATGATCCCGATAGAATCTTCCCAGCGCGTTGTCCGCGCGGCCCAGGACGGCGCCGCGCCGCGCGAGGAGACCAACCCGCTCCAGCATCCGACCTCCCCAGCCGAGGATCCCCCGGGTCTGCAGGGCGACGAAGGTGGCCAGAGCCAGGATCTCGAGGACGAGCAGCCACTGCATGGACACGAGGAGCCGGGAATCCGGATTGGGCAAGTGCCAGGCGACCACGACGCCGAGGAGCAGGAGAAGACCTTGACCGACGGTAATCGTGGTCTTGGCGACGATCACCGAGGCGAGTGACTCGTCCACCGGGGCACGGCCGCGCAGCATCCACACCTTGATGGCCTCGCCGCCCATGGCCGCGGTCGGCGTGATCATGTTGAAGGCTTCGCCGGCCGCCCGCGTCCAGAAGAGGGAACCGAGACCCACGCGGTCACGCGCGAAGGCATAGCGCCAGCCGACGGCGTCGAGGAAGGCGACCAGGGTGGCGGGAAAGACGAGCAGCAAGGGAAGGCGCCACGAGAGCCCCCTGATCGACGCCAGGATGGTGGCCGGGTCGTTCTCGGCCACCAGCACACCGAGGAGGATCACGCCGGCCACCGAGAGGGCGACGCGGAGGTAGCGCATGGGAGGGGTCCGCGCTCAGACTTCGCGGTAGAAGATCAGGAGCACTCCGATCATCGTGAACGCCACGGGCCACAGCCGGCCGGGCAGTCGATTCTCGGGGAACGGCAGGCGCAGCTCGAGCCAGCGGGCCCATCCCACCAGCACGGCCAGCACGCCCAGCGGGGCATGCGTGACTTCCATGAGGAACTCCGACTTGAGGTTCAGGCTGGCGTGCGAATGGGTGAGCAGGAGGGCGCCCCCGACGACGCAGAGGAGGGGAAAGGCGAGAGCGGCGCTGGACGCGCGAACGCGTCCAGTCCGCACTCCCCACTCGAAGATTCCAAAGATGATCACGATGAGCACGGCCATTCGGTGCTGGAGAACTTCCGGATACGTCATGCTCTCCCAGACCCCCATGGGGCCGAGCGGCCACGCGCCGGGGTCGTTGCGCACGAAGAGAAACGCGGCCAACCCCAGGAAGAGGAGGGGCCAGTGGCGGGCCCATCTGCCCCAGCGCGTCTGCGAGGCGATGGCCAGCAGCCCCATGGTCAGCACGAACGAGCCCGCCGTGTGGTGGTTGTACTCCGACCACCCGCGGTCGGCATCCGTGCGCGCGGCCAGGCGATCCTCGGTGGGGAGCTCCTCGTGCGCAGGTGACGACAAGCGCGGCATCTTCGGCGTGAACACGGTGGCGACCTCGCTCAGGCTCGCCCGATCGGCGACGACGTCCACCGCGGGAGGCAGGGACGTGAGGGATGCCGCCGCCAGCAGCACCGTGATGCCCAGACCGAACTCGACCTCGACGTACCGGCGCAGGCGCGGCGAGGGGATGCTCGCCTCGCCCTTCAAGGTGCGCACCTCGAAGAAGTTCATGGCGCCCAGCGCGAGGAGACCGCCGAACAGCGCGATTTTCGTGCCGACCATCAGGCCGTACGCCGTCCCCGTCATCGCGGTGAGGCCATCGATGTAGACCACGCTGAGACTGGCGCCGCTCACCACGAGCGCCGCGACGGCCGTGAGGGCGACCGCCGAGAAGCGCGGCAGCAGGAGCGCCGGCCACGCGGTCACGCCTCGCGAGAAGGCGGTCGCCAGCAGATGGAGCAGACCGCCGATCCACACGAAGGCCGCCGTCTGGTGCAACGCGTCCAGGAGGAACAGCGGGAGACGGCCTTCCACGCGAGCGGCCGCGTGACTCGTGCCCGCTGCCAGAAGACCGAGGAGGGCGGCTAGGACGAGGAGCAGCGCGGCCCACCCGGTGCGGCCGCCTCGACGTCGCAGCACGGCGGCGGCGACGAGCACGCCGAGCGCGACGGCAATGCGCAGGAGACTCACTTGAAAGAAAAACGTCTGGCTCGCGTCCGCTACCGGCCAGGGGCCGCCACCGGCGAGCGCGATGAGCTGTCCGATGACCGCCGCGGTTTGAGCCAGGGCAACGACGATGGCCCCTGCCATTACCAGGGTGAAGGTCCGCGTCTGGGCGGCGGCCAGCTCGGGGCGAAGGCGCCGCGCCGGTCCGAGGACGAGCACCGCAAAGGCCACGCCGCCGAGGATGACGGCGAAACCGCTGAGGATCAGCCCGCGGAGAAGAACGTCGATGAAGCCGGCCACTGCTCAGTCCGTCCTATGCTTCCGATCCACCCAAAGCAGGAGGAGCAGGAACAGCGGTGTCCCGGCCGCCGCCAGCGCGATGAACCATTGCGCCTGGCCGAAGGCGGCCAGGGCGGCAATGAGATAGATGAAGTCGCGGTGCGAGAACGCCTCGACGAGCCGCCCCAGAGTGCGGTCGGCGCCGGTCAGGGCCTCACCGGCGATGAAGCGCCGCGCCGCGATGACGGCGGCCCCGAGCGTCCCCCCCACCGCCAACCCACCTAGTACTAGTGGCCAGCCCGAGTGGCTGGAGAGACTCCAGCCGATGGCCATGCAGGCGAAGATCGCCTGGTGCACGAGGTTGTCGCCCCAGAAGTCGAGCACGGCACCCCGAGGAGACTCGAGGAACTTCAGCCGAGCGATCTCGCCGTCACAGCCGTCGAGGATCGAGTGGGTGAGGAACAGCAGCGCCCCAATGACTTGCCACCGCGGCTCGGCGGAGAGAAAAAAGGGCGCACCGAGCAGGCCGATCCCCACGCTCACCGCGGTGATCATGTTGGGTGTCACCGGAGTGCGGACGAGCCAGCGCGTCAGCGCCAGCGAGAGGCGCCGCTCGACGTGGCGCGACATGAACCCCTCGTTGGCCTTGATGAGGCTGCGCAGGAGCCACCGCTCGGCCGACCCTACTTCAGCCCGCACGCGGATGGAGAAGCGCTCCTGCGGACTCACCGCGCGCTCGACGATGGGAAACGTCAAACCCAGCTCGGCGATCAGCTCGCCGACGGGGAGGCCGTGGCCGGCCGCCTTGAGGACGCGGTCCGGCTGATCCGTTTCCACCACGGCGGTCCCCGACGGGTCGACGTAGAGCGTCTCCGGAGCGACGGGCATCTGGCGCAGCTCGCGCAGCCATCCCGTCTGGGGCACGACGTTGACGGGCAGGAGCACGATGCGACTCCCCGCCGGAACGGAGCCGTTGCCCTCGGCGGCCACCATGGATCGCGCGAAGCCGGCGCGCCCCGCGGCCAGGGCGATGCGCCGGCGCAGGGGCACCCCCAGCACCACCGTGTCGGCCGACACGGAATCCGCACCATTGACCGTGGACGCGACGATCACCAGGGATGTCTCCGCGGCCGACGGCGTCGTCACGCGAACGCCTCGACCGGCAGCACGCGGCCCGCCTGCTCGCTGGAGGCGCGCGCCGCCGCCTCCAGCGCGGCGCAGTACCACGCTTCGGCGAGATTCGACCTCGAGGCATCCGGCGCTGGCAAAGCCGCGAGAAAGTCGGCGGCCACGGCGTCGAACCAGTCCGGATGCTGCGAGCCGTCCGAGAGCGATGGCGGGCACTCCCACCGCCGCTCCTCGCCCGTGCGGCGCGACTGCCACACGATGGTGTCGTCGTGGAGCTGGAGTACGCCGGTGGTGCCGCTCACCTCGGCCCAGTTTCGCCGTTCGTCGGCGGCCCACGTCAGAAAGATGTCCGCCTTGGCGGCGGGAAAGGTGATCTGAAGATTCGCGGTGTCCTCGACGGCGAAGGCGCAGTGGCGCCGCGTCTCCAGCGAAGCGCTGACCGCCAGGGGGATCTGGCCGATCCAGCGCCGCACGATGTAGGAGGCGTGCCAGCCGTGGTCGGTGAGCACGCCGCCGCCAGCCAGCGCGGGATCGACCCGCCAGTTGCCGTTCGGTCCGGCCACCGCGGCCGGGCGCGTGCGCAAGGTCTGCCACACCACGCCGGTGATCTGCCCCACCGCGCCATCGGCGATGAGCTGGCGCGTGCGTCGGACGATGGGCGCGTGATGCCAGTTGTGCACGGTGTGAAGGACGCGCTGCCGCGACGCGGCCAGGCGCGCAAGAACCCGCAGATCGCCGAGGGATCCGACCAGAGGCTTCTCGCAGAGGACGTGAACGCCGCGCTCGAGCGCAGCCTGGATGAGCGCGGCATGCGTGGAGGGCGGCGTACAGATGTCCACGAAGTCCAGCGCCGAGCTGGCCAGCAGCGCCTCGGCCGACTCGTACAGGCGCGCGCCGACGATCCGCGCGGCGGCGTCCTGGCGCCGCCCGCCCTCGATGTCGGCCACGGCCACCAGCTCCACGTCTGCCCGGCGCTGCCAGCCGGGTAGGTGACCGTGCCGGGCGACGTTGCCAAAACCGATCAGCGCTCCGCGCCGCATGGCTACGACAGGCCGTGGTCGCGCAGGACGACCTCCAACGCCTCGTCGAGGATGGCCAGCCCGGCGAGCGCGG
>JBKPAK010000310.1:0-36692 GCA_046726415.1 Candidatus Methylomirabilota bacterium | reverse complement strand
GGGTACTGAAGACAGACCGATGGCCCCGCGGCGCTCGCGATACCAGCAGCGATACACGGGCTTAGCGCGATCCAGGACTGCACGATGCTGCCGCCGCAGATCCCGCATCGCACGAAGCCACTGAGCAGGTACCTGCCCTCGAGGCCGCTCCCAGGCGGGGAAGCGCCCTCTTGAAGCCGAAGGATTTGCTGGCGGCCGGCGACCTGCGCCTCGAGTCCAAATTCCGTACAGGAGGGCGGCCGCCCGCCCCTGCAATCCTCGCCAGTCGGCACGAGGATCTTGCTCACTAGGCACCCATGTGGGCCCCCGAGTTAGACTGCCGCCACCGGCCTGCAGTCGCCTGCCGGCCGCGAAGACAGTTGAACCGACATTGCGCCGGGGCTTGATCATGCCCCTCCCCCCTGAGCCTGGCCGGCGCACGTTCCTGCCGGCAGCACTCTCGGACGAGTGCCGTAGTGGCCACGCCGCCTCGAGAGATCCGCGTCCTAGCTTATTTTCCCTGCATCACTCCGAAGAGACCAGTTTGACGTTTTATTGATTGGATGGCAGATCGCGTGGCTAGACAGTGAACGGATGACCGCTTCGGGAACCCAGGCAGATGAGCGACGAGTGCCTACACGAGAAAGCCCGCGCAGTTATCCGAGCTGGGAAGCTACCCAACCGCCGCCCTGACCGCACGTGGGGAGGGCCAGGCGTCGGCGCCGACTGCGCGATTTGTGATGCGCCGGTGACGCACGAAGAGGTGGAATTTGAAATTGAGTTCGCCCGAAACGGCGATCGTCCCGGCCCGGACGCGTACCATGTCCATGTCAGCTGCTACGCGGCATGGGAGTTCGAACGTCACAAGCTCGAGCTTGCCCGAGGCGATTTCCGCGGGGGACCAGCTCCCATTGACGACCCTGCCTGCATGGCCGGCGGGGCGCCGGAGCCCAACTGAGCCACTCCCGTGAGCGATCGTGTCTTGACCCGAACGATCAATGACGCCATGATAATCCGCCGTGGGCGCAGTACGACGTCCCGACCGGAACCGGCTCCAATGCGAGACGAAAACCCTTGGCGATGTGCTCTATGCCAATAAGGCGAAGGCGCCCGCATCCGAGAAGGACTGGGTCGGGCTCGTTCAGTCCATTGCCGGAGGCGACCAGCTTGCGCTGCATGCGCTCTATACCCAAACGCATCGCATCGTGTTCACGTTGATCGTGCGGATCACCGGCAATCGGCAAACCGCGGAAGAGCTGACGCTCGATGTCTTCCACGACGTCTGGCGACGAGCGTCGACGTACGATCCCGCCGGCGGTTCCGTCGTCGGATGGATCATGAATCAGGCGCGCTCCCGAGCCATTGACCGGTTGCGGTACGAACAGCGAAAGAAACGCGTCAACCCTCATGCGGACCGCCCACCGGCCGCGACCGCGGCGAGTGGCCCCCACGAGATCTTCGACGTCAGAGAGCAGGGGCGCCTCCTGCAGCAAGCCTTGCAGGTGCTGACGCCGGGCGAGCGCGAGGCCATCGAAACCGCATTCTTCTCAGAACTAACGTATAGCGAAGCGGCGGCGAAGCTGAATCAACCGCTGGTGACGGTGAAGACACGAATCCGTTCCGGATTGAGCAAACTCCGACGGGCGCTCGGCCGAACTGTGACGAGCCTATGAGCTCACGATCGGGCGAGCACGAACGCCACCATCGGGAATCGGTGTGCCTGTTTGCCCTGCAGGCCCTTCCGGTGAGCGAAGTATCGATCGTGAAGTCGCAGATCTCTACCTGTGCGGAGTGCCGGCAAGAACTGGAGGCGCTTCAGCCGGTCATCGACGCCTTCGTCTCCTGGCCCACCGATGTGCTGCACCCGTCGCCGTCTCTGTGGGAGCGCCTCGCCCGGCGAATCGCAGCGGACACAGGCCGGGAGCCTCCGGCGCCAGCGCCCCCACGACGAGGTGAACCGGAATGGGAAGAAGCCGCGCCGGGCATCACCTGCAAGCTGCTGGCGACGGATACGGAGAAAGGCCGCGTCAGCATGCTGGTACGGCTCGCGCCGGGAGCCGCGTATCCACCTCATACCCATGCTGGAGTGGAAGAGGTGCACATGCTTCAGGGCGTGCTCCTGGTCGACGACAAGAGACTCTATCCCGGCGACTACCTCCGATCGGAGGCCGGCACCACCGATCATCGGGTCTGGAGCGAGACCGGCTGCACCTGCGTTCTCCTCACCTCCACCCGAGACATGCTTCGCTGATGGTCCGGCCCGCTCCCGAGCGAGCCTGCGCGAACCGCCATCAACCACCTGGCATGACCGCAGCCGGCTGCGGGGGCGACATTCTGAGGGGGAACTCCCGGCACTGCGGGCGCTTTCAACTACTTTGGCTAGCAGCCAGGAGGGCCGGACCCCTGTCCTGACCAACACGGGAGCCTTCACGCCCCGCGTCGCGACCGACCACGTGGCGACGGCAGCAAACGGGATGTGCTTGTCCTGGGTGATCGGCCCCGCAAGCCGGCGCACCGCCGTCCACCTAAAGCAGTCAACGACATGATCGTAGCCATTCCGACAGACTGCATAAACGCCGCCCAGGACTCTTGGGGCGTCCGTCAGCGCCACGCGGACCGAGCGCTTCAGCTCGCGAGCGGCGAGGACGGCGAGGAACACGTGGTACTGCGGGCGCAGCCCTGATCAGAACGCGCCGCCCACGAACGGGGAGATCACCCGCAGGTCATCCTTGGCGCAGCCGAACACGTTCGAGAGGTAGGTACTCGCGGACGTTCAGCGCGCCCTGCGTCTTGTCGTAGACCGCCAGCGTCCCGTCGTCGTGTCGGACCACGGTCGCTCCGAACGATTCCATGGGATTGTGATGCTCGGCCGGCACCCGATACTCGGCTTCGATCCGCACCGCCGCCGCGGCGAACGCGCGGGCGGCGTCGCCGCGCGGATCGGGTGTCGGTGTCCGGTATTCGGGCTCGTACGCAGCATGCCGCTGCGTCTCCAGATTCGTCTCATGCGCTTCGCGCGCATATTCGATACGGATGAGTCCTGCTGCGTGCCGGGCCAGCTCGAAGGTCTCGGCCACGACCAGGGCGACCGGCTGGCCGCTGTACTTGATCTCGTCGTCGTACAGCGGTCGGAACGGGGAGCCGATGGGGGCCACCTCGTCCCCGTAGCTACGGTCGAACCAGGGAAGCCCCTGGTGTTCTCATACGTAAAGACGTGGAGCACGCCCGGGAGCGCGAGCGCCTCGCCGGCATCGATGGTGGCGATCGTCCCTTTTGCCACGTCGCTCGACACAACGTAGCCATAGACCAGGTGGGGAACGTGGTACTCGGCAGCATGGGGCTTCGCCCGTCACCTTGGCGCGGCCGTCGACGCGGCTGATCGGCTGTCCGATTTGGATGGTCGTCATCGACGTGTCACTCCGTTGGTGAGGGCTACTCACGCCGCCATGGCGGCGGCCAGTGCCGAGGGCGCGGACGATGGCGCGCTTGGCCAGCTCGATCTTGAACGTGTTGTGGCCGAACCCCTGGGCGCCGCTCACCAGTGTGTCGGCGACGCGCTGGAAGGTCGCACGAGAGGCGGGCTGGCCACGCAACGACGCCTCCGCCCGACGAGTCGCGCCACGGTTTGTGGGCCACACCACCGAGCGTGAGTCGGGCCTCCTGGATTGTCTCCCCGTCCATCCGCAAGGCGGCCGCTACGGACACCAGCGCGAAGACGTAGGAGGTGCGGTCGCGAACCTTGAGGTAAGCATAGTGGTCGGCGAAACCCTGGGCAGGCAGGTGGACGGCTGTGATGATCTCGTCGGGCCGCTTGTTCGTGTCGAGGTGCGGCGTGTCGCCAGGCAGGCGGTGAAAGTCGCGGAAGGGGATCGCCCGGGAGCCGCCCGGTCCGGAGCCGTGCACCACCGCTGCCAGCGCCGCGAGCGCCACGCACATGTCCGACGGATGGACGACGATGCAGTGCTGGCTGGTGCCCAGGATCGCGTGATAACGATTGAATCCGGCGATCGCTGGGCAGCCAGCCCCTAGTGCGCGCTTCTGCAAGGCGTCGCGGTGTCGTAAAAGTAGGCGCACCGCGTGCGCTGCATCAGGTTGCCCGCCGACCGAGGCCATGTTGCGAAGCTGCGGTGATGCGCCGGCGAGGATCGCCTGCGACAGGAGCCGGTAGCGCCGCTCGATCTTCGGGTGGTAAGCCACGTTCGTGTTCGTGACCACCGCACCGAGCCGCAGCCCCCCTCGCGGTCGGTTCGACATCCTGCAGCGCCAGATGCGTGATGTCGATCAGCCGGCTCGGCCGCTCGACGTTCTCTTTCATGAGTCGATGAGGTTCGTGCCACCCGCGATGAACCTCGCCGCCCTGTCGCCGGCGATCTCCCCCCACCGCCGGCGGCCTGCATCACCGCCTGGATCGCCGCCAGGATGTTCGGATAGGCGCCGCATCGGCAGGGGTTGCCGCTCATCAGCTCGCGGATCTCGTCGGCCGTTCGCCCCCGCCCTCGTGCATCAGACCGACGGCGGAGCAGATCTGGCCCGGCGTGCAGTACCCGCACTGGAAGGCGTCGTGCTCGATGAACGCCTCCTGCAGCGGGTGCAGCGCGCCGCGGTCGGCCAGCCCCTCGATCGTCGTGACCTCGGTGCCGTGCTTCATGACCGCCAGGGTCAGACAGGCGAGGATGCGTGTTCCGTCCACCAGCACGGTGCAGGCACCGCACTGTCCGTGGTTGCACCCTTTTTTCGTTCCCGTCAGATCGAGGTACTCGCGCAGGGCGTCGAGCAGGCTCGTCCAGGGGGCGACGTCGAGTTGTCTCGCCGCCCCGTTGAGCTTGAGCATGATGCGGGTTTTGCTGGGCAAACCCGACCGTCCTGTTCCAGGCGTCTGAACGTCTCGACAGCCATCGCGGGCTCCTGGCTGTGGCTCAGGCCGCGCGTGGCATCTTCTGGCGCTTCAGCGTCTCCATCTGCTGGCCGGCGTGCTCGAGCTTCGCTTCATCCCACCCCTGCTGGATCCGGGGCCAGATGTCCCCTTCTTCTTCGTCGATGTGGTGCTCCAGCGTCAGCTGCAGCTCCTCGACCTTCGACAGCCACTCGTCAGTGGTCGCATTGAGGCCACCGATCTCCGTGATCATGGCTTCCGCCTCGCTGACTTCCTCCTGATGGTGCTCTTGCCATTCCTTCAGCGTCTCGTCGGTCGACCCGACCTCTTGGGCCACCGGGCCATAGAGGGCTGTCTCTTCGATCTGTTCGTGCACCTTCAGCTCGGGCTCGAGCTTTGCCCACAGTTCCCCGCGCTGCCCAGCACTCGCAGCCTGGATCTCCCCGAACATCCGCTTGGCCGTCTCGTGCTCCTTCTTGAGCAACTGGATCGCGTTCATCGTGCTCTCCCTCGCGGTCGCACCGCGTCGTGGTTCGTTTGTGGTTTGAGCGGCCCCGCTGGATCCGAAACAGGCTCGTGCCGAGGTACGGACTGGCTGCCGCCTTGAACCAGGCCATGTCCTGAATGCGCGAGGCCGTCACGTATGTGTCGCACAGCGAGAACAGGCCCTTCGCGCAGAAGTAACAGGTGCCGCACGAGATCGGGAAAGGTACAACGACACGGTCGCCTTTCTTCAATTTTCTTGACGTCGCTTCCGACGTCGACCACTTCGCCCATCGGCTCGTGGCCGAGGACATCCCCCTCCTCCATCGTCGGCATGAAGCCGTCGTAGAGGTGGAAGTCTGAGCCGCAGATCGCCGTGGCCGTGACTTCGATGATCGCGTCCCAGCATCGACGATCTCGGGATCGGGGACGTCGTGCACCCTGACGTCGTGGGTTCCGTGGTAGACAACAGTCTTCATCGGCCTCTCCTGCTGCGAGCGGTCAATTTGTCCTGCGCGGGGCGTGCCATCGACAGCATGCGAGGCAGGGCGCGGCGACGCAGGTTGGCGAGCCCGCGAACCTAGACCGCCCAGAGCTCGCGTCCGCGCGACTTGAGGCGGCGGTTCGCGCGCGAAGCTTACACCCCTTCATCGTCCGACCCGTCTTGTCGGTGGTTCGAGGAACCACTTGACCTTGTGAGCCAGTCGGCACCAGGGTCCCAGGCGGCTCATCTTGTGCATGAACTCCCGAGGTGGGCAGGGGCGCTGGTTGTGGAGGGCCGTCTTCGAGAACAACCCGACCATGTACTTCATGATCGACGCGGTGGGGACCGTTCTGTCCGTGAACCCGTTCGGCTCCGAGCAGCTCGGTTACACCGTCGCCGAGCTGCTCGGCCGTCCCGCGCTGGACGTTCGATGACGCCCCTGACGCCTGGCTGATGCAGCGCCTGACGCGACTCGACCAGGCGTTCGTGCATGCGCGTTGACGCCGGGATCGTCGCCGAGGCGCTCTTCCCCGAGAGCGACCGCTGGACAGCGCCGAGAACGAAATCCTCGCAGGCGTCGGGGCTGGTCGAGCTGGTCTCCGACGAGGCGCTCTTTCGAGCCACGGATGGGGACACGGCGTACGCGACGGTCGCGGTCGACGACCACCAAGAGACGTGGCCGATCCGATCCAAAGCGTTCCGCCGCTATGTCGTGCATCGCTTCTGGCAGAGGGAGGGCAAGCCCCCGGCGGCGCAGGCCCTGAGCGACGCTCTCGGCACGCTGGAGGCGCGGGCGCAGTTCGGCGGGCGCGTGCACGAGGTCCACGTGCGGGTGGCGGGTCGCGACGGCCGCATCTACCTGAACCTCGTCAATGCCGGCTGGGAGGCCGTGGAGGTCACCCCGGCCGGCTGGCGCATCGTGACCACGCCGCCGGTGAAGTTCCGGCGGGCGCGCGGGATGCAGGCCCTGCCGCGGCCGGTCTCCGGCGGCGCCGTCGACGAGCTGGCGGAGTTCGTCAACGTGAACTCCGCCGATCAACTGGCGCTCATCAAGGCGTGGCTCGTCGCGGTGCTCCGGCCCGAAGGTCCGTATCCCGTGCTGGTCTTCACCGGCGAGCACGGGACGTCGAAATCCACCATCGAGGAGATGTGCCGAGCGTTGATCGACCCGAACGTGGCCGCCCTGCGCTGTGAGCCCTCCGACCCGCGTGACGTGATGATCGCCGCCATGAACGCCTGGCTCATCGCCTGGGACAACCTCAGCGACCTTGCCCCCTGGCTGTCCGATTGCCTGTGCCGTCTGGCGACCGGCGGCGGCTTCAGCACGCGGCAGCTCTACTCCGACAGCGACGAAACGATCTTCGTCGCCCAGCGGCCGGCGATGCTGAACGGCATCGACGCCGTCATCAGCCGCCCGGACCTCCTCGATCGCGCCATCATCATCGACCTGCCCCGCATCCCCGAAGACCGGCGCCGCCCGCGCCGGGAGTTCTGGTCGGCCTTCGAGGTCGCTCCCCCTCGAATCCTCGGCGCCCTCCTGACCGCCGTCAGCACGGCCCTCCGGTACGTTGGCGACGTGCGCCTCGAAGCGCTGCCGAGGATGGCGACTTCGCCACCTGGGCCCATGCCGCCGAGCCGGCTCTCGGACTCGAACCCGGCGCGTTCCTCGCGGCCTACGGCGGCAGCCGCGCCGCGGCCCACGACCTGGCCCTCGATGCCTCGCCCATCGCCGCCTCCATGCGGGCCCTGGCCGAGGAGCCGGCGACTGGTCAGGGACGGTCGCGGAGCTCCTCGACGCGCTGTGCCGGATCGCTGACGAGGCGACCCGGAGGTCGAAGGTCTGGCCGGCGACGCCCCGGACGCTGGGCACGGCGCTCCGCCGGATCGCCCCGAATCTCCGGGCCATCGGCGTCTCGGTGGAGTTCGCGGACCAGCGCGAGCTCGGCTCCCGTCGTCGGCAAGTGTCCATCCAGAAAGTCGCGGTCCCCGACCGTTCCGATCGTTCCGACCGCTCCGGCGGGGATGGCGACACCGGCCTTGCATTCCCTGGAACCGACGGACCTCTCCACGGGAACGATAGGCCGGGCTTCCGGAACGCTGAAACGCCTCCACGGAACGACTGGAACGTCAGGAACGATCCCCACCCGATGGGGTCGAGGATTGGCGTGTGATCGGCGAGGGAGCGTGCACGTACTTTCGGTCCGGGTCGTTCACAGTCGGCGCGCGGCTGGTGCAGGCGATCAGCCAGCTGGCCGACCTCGACGACCAACCCCGACGTCGACCTGCGGTACGAGAGTGTGACGAGAGCTGTCGAATTCGCACCGCCGTCCTTCCGCGCTCCAGCGGGCGGTTCGCGCGTCCCGCCCCCGACGTACAGAATGAACGTCGGCCGGTCCGTGGCTACCGGAGAATCGATCAGACGGGACGAACGCGAGCAGCTGGCTGAGCTCAATCTGATAGCGAGCAAGCGCGCCAAGGCATCGACGGCCTACGCCTCGGCGCTCAACTATCTCCTCGCCGGCGCGGCGCTGTTGCCGGACGACTGCTGGGACCGGCGGCATGATCTCGCGTTTTCCCTGGAGTTGCACCGGGCCGAATGCGAATTCGTGACCGGCGCGCTGGTGGACGCCGAGCATCGCTTGTCGGCGCTGGGAACACGTGCCGCGAATGCCATCGAACACGCTGCTGTAGCGCGCCTGCGAGTGGACTTGTTTACGACCCTCAGTCAGCCCGACCGGGCACTCACGGTGGGTCTCGGCTACCTGCGACAGCTTGGCATCCACTGATCAGCGCATTCAACCGACGAGGACGTGCGACGCGAATATGAGCAGATCTGGTCCCAGCTCGGGAGCCGACCGATCGAGGAGCTGTTCGACCTGCCCCTCCACAACGAGGCGCTCGCCAACGAGCTGGCGGCGCGCTTCTACGCGGTGCGCGGGTTCGGGCGGATCGCCGACCTGTATCTGCGACACGCCCGGCACGGCTATCTGCGCTGGGGGGCGGACGGCAAGGTGCGGCTCGATGAGCTCTATCCGCACCTTCGCACGGAAGAGCCGGCGCCCGACGCGCGGGGAACTATCGGAGCGCCGATGGAGCGCCTCGACCTCGCCACTGTGCTCAAGGTCTCGGAGGCCGTCTCGGGTGAGCTCATGCTCGACAAGCTGGTCGAGACGCTGTTGCGGACGGCGATCGAACACGCCGGCGCGGAACGGGGCTTGCTCGTCCTGCCGCGCGGAGGCGACCTGTCGATCCACGGCGAGGCGAACACCAGCGGCAGTTCCGTCATCGTTCGTCTGCGCGGGGCGCCCGCACCTGGTTACCGCCTTCGAGACGCCGGGGCCGATCTGATTACGGCGCGATCGCGACCTGGCCGCCGGTGGCCTGCAGGATCGCGCCGTTGATGTAGCTGGCGGCCGGGGAGGCCAGAAACGTTACCGCGTTGGCGATCTCGTCCGCCGATGCGGCGCGCCCGATCGCGGTGAGCTGGCCCAAGCCGTTGGTGAGGCCGGGAGTGACTGCCGTTCCCGGGGTTTCGGTGGGACCCGCTTGCACCGCATTCACCCGAACTCCGAAGCGGCCGAACTCGTCGGCCCAGACGCGGGTCAACAGTTCTACGCCGGCTTTGCTGGCCCCGTAGATGCCCCCGGTGCGTGCCGGCACGCCGGCGGCGACGGTGCTCAGGTTCACCACCACACCCTTACCCCGCTCAGCCATGCCGGGCACCAGTTTCTGCACCAGGATGTACGGGGCGCGCAGGTTGAGGTTTACGTGCTCGTCGAAGAACGCATCGTCGGTGTCGGCGGTCGCACCAAACTTATAGACGCCCGCGTTGTTGATCAGGATGTCGACCGGGCCCACCTCGGCGGCCAAACGGCGCACGTCGTCGGCATCTGAAAGATCGGCGGCGACGAAACGCGCCTTTCCCCCGGCGTTTTGGATCTCCTGCACCGTCTTCGCGCCGCGCTCCGCGCTGCGCCCGTGCACCACGACCTCGGCGCCAAGCCCGGCAAGTTGCAGGGCGATCGCCCGGCCAATGCCCGCGGTCGCGCCAGTAACCAGTGCCGTTGAGCCTTTCAGTGTTGTTGCCATGGGACCCGCCTCCTCGTGAGAGCTGCTGATGTTTACTCGCGCCTCAGCGCCAGCCCCGGTACTGCATATTCTCTGCCCTCCATAACGCGCGCCTGTGGCGGCGATGCGGTCAGCGCCACCGACGGCTCGGGGTGTACACCAGAACTGTCAGCGTCTCCTGCAGGTAGAGCTACGCGGTGTCGGCGTCGTGGCTTCAAGTAGCCGATCGCCACGTCGGTACCGAGCTGCAGATCGAAATCGCCGCCGCGGGCGGTCTGCGGCGATCCGCGACGTAGTGTCCCCACCTGCGCGCCGACGGCATCGACTACGCCTTCGGTTACGGCGCCTCGCAGTCGGGCCGGGCTGCGCCAGCTGCTGTGGGAAGGGCTCACCGGCGACGAATCAGCCCCATCAAGCACGCCATGCCCGGCGCCAACCCGGTGTACCACATTGAGGTCACGCCCGTGCGGCGGACGCTTCTTGTCGCGCTCGGGCAGTAGGTGCGCGACGGGGTCGAACCGCCGCGCAGCTGGGTTCCACGGACGAGCGGCGGCACGGCCGGCGTGCGAACCGAGGTGCTCGCTCGCTTCGGCCATGCGGCCAAGCCGGATCCCGCGGTGCTGGCGTGGGCGCGCCGCTTCGACCTCGGACCCGACGCCGACCGCGGCATCGGCCGCTGGCCGGTTCGGCTCGGCGAGCCGTACGTGCCCTGGGTGTCGGCGGTCGATGACGACGGCAACGACGTGGCCGGGATTCGGCCGGGATTTGCCTGTCCGCCGTCGCCGCGCCGGTCGCGGCCTACAACCCAAGGCGACACATCGTCGGCCTGCCCGACCTGCTCTAGAGCGCCTCGGCAGCAAGGTCCCCTTCCCGCCGGATCATTGGCCGTGGCATCAACGCGGGCCCCGTCCTTGCGAGCCTCGACGCGTATCGGTCGAACTTGGTCAATTCGCGCACCGACGATGCCGGGTCCGCGCCAACATCGTCGGCATCGCGCTGCAGGTGACGGCCCGATCGTGGAGCTGCACGTGGTGATCTCCTGGAACAGGAGCGCTTCGCGCTCCGTCCAGACGCGCGTACGGGCACTGGCTGAGACCAAACATGTACGGCTGCGCACCCTTCGGGTAGAGGGCCATGGTCATCCTGGCCTGGATGCCCAGGCGCTTCGCTTGCTCGGCCGGGAGTGGATGCCCGGAGTGCGATCTGAACTGGACAGGACCGCTGGACGCCCTCACGGCACGAAACACAGCGGCCGTGTCCGGGTCCACCGGCAGCTCGTCGCCCGCGCCGAATGGAAGGCGAACTCTGGACGGGTCCGCTGCATCTTCACCGTGTGCGACATGGTCTCGGGGTCGCACGGATAAACCAGCCAGGTTCGATCGCACTGGAAGATAGACAAAGTCGCGTCGAGGACGTCGGTCATCATCTGCTCGAGATCGTTCGTTCCCTGGATCGCGAGATTCACTCGATCCATGCTGTCGGCGGTCCACTGACGCGGCTGGCGCTCTCCGTCCGCCCGTTTGCCGTCAGTGACGTCCACCATCACCCCTCGCCGGCCGGCGGGACGGTCACGACCCCGCCATCGGACCTCGATCGGGAGAACGAAGCGAAAGATCGCGCCGTGCGGCTCGTTCGGGGCCGCCTGAAGCCAGCCGCCGTGAACCACGACGATCGAGCGACTGATCGACAGCCCATGCCCATGCCCCTTCCGTCGCGACATCTCAACTCCCTCGCTACAGCGCCTCGGCTCACGACGGCGAAAGATGCCGTTCCAGCCGCTGGCGCAGGAACAGGCGCGCTCGGTGCACGCGCGTCTTGACGCTGCCGATGGTGAGCCCGAGAGCATCCCCGATCTCGCAATGCGCCAATCCCTCGACGTCGCGGAGCACCACCACCGCGCGGTAGTCCGGAGGCAATTCCTCGATCTCAGCGCCGCCCGCAACTCGGTCTGACGTGCGGGGTCGTCGACACTGGCCGACCAGTCGGGCACGGGCTCGACGTGCTTGCCGCGGTGATCGAAGGCCGGGAGCATCTCATCCAGTGACAGCTCGCGGCGGCGCACGGCTCGACGCCGGAGCTTCTGATAGGCAGCGTTCGCGACGATGCGATACAGCCAGGAGCCGAAGGCGGACTCTCTGCGAAACGTGTCGATTTGACGAATCACGCACCAGAACGCATCCTGGACAACCTCCTCGGCGTCCTGAGGGTTGCCGGTGAGGCGGGGGCCAGGCGGCAGGCGCGATCACCGTAGGTGGCCAGGAGATCGTCGGCGGCGCTCGGCTCGCGGCGGCGCCGCGCCTCCACGAGCGCGCGATCCCGATCGACGCGACTCACGACCGCTTTGCTCTCCGGCGCGACAGTCACTTCCAGCTGCGGGGGCATGGCACGCGCTCCTTGTCGACGTCGCTTCCGGATCGCGATCACGGACGTGGCGGCTGCCCGGTGCCCAGGGCGGCGTCGACCACGCTGAGCAAGGTGTCAGGATCGAAGGGTTTGCCCAGGAACGCCACGGCGCCGGCGGCAAGCGCCAGCCTGCGCACCTCGTGATCCCCATGGGCGGTGAGCACGATGGTCGGTATGCGGTGGCCACCGGCGGCCAGAGTCCGCTGCAACTCCAGGCCCCCCATGCCCGGCATCTGCAGATCGAGGATCAGGCAGGCGACAGCGGGGAGGCGGCCGGCGTGCAGGAAATCCTCGGCCGAGGCGAACGCCTCGACCCCGCGTCCGGTCGACCGAAGGAGGCCCTGGAGCGCCTGGCGAATGGATTCGTCGTCGTCGACGATGGAGACGATCGGCTCGCGGCTCATCACAAGCACGACGGTAGCGCCCCCGTGCCGATCCGCCCAGTTACACCTTGGTATATCTATACCTTCGTATAGATTGCCCGCTCCTTCAGTGGCGCCGGGGACCACCTGTACCTCCTCCCGGCTCCCGCACCCTCGTAACCGGCGTGGTAGAGCCAGGAACCGACGCCGGACGGGCTGGGGTCGCGCCAGCGCCCGTGACGGGGGGACTGCTCGGGGCGCGGCTCCGCCGGGTGATCGAGTACATCGACGTCAACCGGCATCGCAACCTCCCGCTCCCCGAGCTGAGCGCCGTGGTCCACATGAGCCCATATCACTTCGCGCGCCTCTTCAAGCAGACCACGACAGTGTCGCGCCACCGATTCGCGGTCCGCCGACGCATCGATCACGCGACCACCTTGCTGGCTGATGGCGGCACACCCTATGGCGCCAGCGCAATCGCCGGCGCCGACGGATCCCGGCCGCCGAGCGCTAATGAGCTCGCGATCGCCCGGCTTCAGGGCAAATATGTGGCGGAAATCGCGGGGAAGCTTGCGGCAACGATGGAGGTGAGCCGATGATCGAAGTGAGGCCCTTCGAGAAGCTGGGGCGCTTCGACAACGATTGGCTATCGGTGCGCTACCATTTCAGCTTCGCTGTGGCATCGGGCCTCTTCGGGCGCCGCGTCCGAGTGTGGGATTACGTCAGGTGGATGAGGGCCGCGGAGGGGCAGCCGCCGTGGGACGGTGCTAGAGTTGCCTACGCTCCGACAGGAGGGGCCAAGTCGGAGCACGTCGTCAAGTGGAGCCTGTACATCGTGCAAGGGCAGTCGCCTCTGCCAGGCTTTGAAGCATTCCGGCGCGTGGGGGGTGGCCGCGCCAATCCACCGACGATCACGGTGGTGTTCGTCGCGGGTTCGGAGCCTGTTGGCGCCGAGTCAGATGGCAAGTCACTCGAAGATCCTCGTGGTCGAGTGGGAGCCGCCGCCCGAGCGCCAGGCCGACCGTCGACAACGGGCACGGCATGCCACGAGCATGACGGGACGAGCGACACGCCGTGGCGGGGTGCACCGCATGACGAGAGCTTGGCCTAACACCACCGTCGAGCGCCCGTGGACGCTTCACGTCGAGCACCCGGCGCCGGAGGTCGCGTGCGTCGTGCTCACCGGGGCCTGGCGGAAAGAGGACCGGCTGCCCGACCCGAGCGAGGTGTGGCGCGATATCCAGGTGGGCCCGGCCGTCCATCGGCTCACCTTCGAGGCGAGCCGCGTCACCGACTGGGACTCGGGCTTCGTCACCTTCGCCAGAAGCGTGCTCGAGGAGGCCAGGGCCCGCGGCATCGAAAGTGATCGCGCGGGCCTCCCCGACGGGGCCCAGCGCCTGCTGCACCTCGCCGAGGCGGTTCCCGAGAAGCAGACCGGCCGGGCCCGCTCGCGGCCCCCGTGGCTGGTGAGGATCGGCGCCTGGGCGACGGCGGGCTGGGACGAGACCGTGGCGGGACTGGCCTTTCTCGGGGAGGGCATGCTGGCCCTCGGCGCGCTGCTGCGCGGCCGAGCGCGGTTCCGCATGGTCGATCTCCTCGCCGTCATCCAGGACTGCGGGCCGCGCGCGCTCGGCATCGTCAGCCTCATCAGCTTCCTGATCGGGCTCATCCTCGGGTTCGTCGGGGCCGTCCAGCTCCAGCAATTCGGCGCGTCGATCTTCGTGGCGAACCTGGTGGCCGTCGCCATGACCCGGGAGATCGGCTGCATCATGACCGCCATCGTCATGGCGGGCCGGACCGGCGCGGCCTTCGCCGCGCAGCTCGGGACGATGACCACCAACCAGGAGATCGACGCGCTCGACACCATGGGCATCTCGCCGATGGAGTTCCTCGTCCTCCCGCGGATGCTGGCCCTGATCTCCATGATGCCGCTGCTCACGATCTACGCGGACCTCGTCGGGATTCTGGGCGGCGCGGTCGTCGGGGTGGGCATGCTGGGAATCAGCGCCACCGAGTATTTCGAGCAGACCCGAAGTGCCGTGGGCCTGACTAGCTTCTTCATCGGTGTCAGCAAGAGCGTGGTGTTCGGCGTCCTGGTCGCGCTCGTCGGCTGCCTCCGGGGCATGCAGTCGGGGCGGAGCGCCGAGGCCGTCGGGCTCGCCGCCACCTCGGCCGTGGTCACCTCCATCGTCCTCATCATCGTCGTCGACGGTATCTTCGCGGTGATCCTGAATGTCCTCGGCCTCTAGCCCCGCCGCTGCCGGCACTGCGCCCCCCACACCCCGGATCACCGTGGCCGATCTCACGATGGCCTACGGAAGCTTCACCATCCAGCACGACCTCTCCTTCACCATCGCGCGTGGCGAGATCTTCGTCATCATGGGTGGGAGCGGTTCCGGGAAGAGCACACTACTCAATCACATGGTCGGCCTGCGCGCCCCGGCCAAAGGAGACGTCCTCTATGATGGCGAGAGTCTCTGTCACGCCGCTGGCGAGGAGCGCGACCGCCTCCGCCGCCGGCTCGGCGTGTCCTACCAGGCCGGGGCGCTCTTGAGCTCGATGACGCTCGCCGAGAACGTGGCGCTGCCGCTCCAGACCTTCACCGAACTTTCCCCGAAGCAGATCCGGGAGATCGTCTCGCTCAAGCTCGCGCTCGTCGGCCTGGCGGGTTTCGAGGAATTCTACCCGTCCGAGATCAGCGGGGGGATGCTCAAGCGGGCCGGGGTGGCCCGGGCGATGGCGCTCGATCCGGACATCCTTTTTTTCGACGAGCCCTCGGCGGGCCTCGATCCCATCAGCTCCCGGCGCCTCGATGACCTGATCCTCGATCTTCGCGCCAGTCTCGGGGCGACCATGGTCGTAGTAACCCACGAGCTCCCCAGCATCTTCGCCATCGCCGACCGGGCCGTGTTCCTCGACGCCGAAACGCGGACCATGATCGCCCTCGGCGATCCCAAGAAGCTCCGCGACGAAAGCCCCGAGGCGAAGGTGCGGGCGTTCCTCACGCGAGGGGAGCAGGAGGGGGAAGGAGGACCGACAGGATGAGCACGCGCGCGCACCCGGCGGTCATCGGCGCCTTCGTCGTGGGCGCCGTGGCCCTGTTGCTGGTCGCCCTGCTGGTCTGGGGTGGCACCGGCCTGTTCCGTCCCAAGCTCGACTACGTGCTCTTTTTCGACGCGGCGGTGACCGGGCTCAACAAGGGCGCGCCGGTGCTGGGCCGCGGGGTCAAGGTCGGCGAGGTGACGGATGTCCAGCTGCGGTGGGGAACGCCCCTGGTCGCGGTGTATATCAGGCTTGAGCCGCAGGCGGTCAAAGGAACGGCTGAGGCCGAACCCGCGCGGGCAATCGAGCGGCTGGTGCGAGAGGAGGGTCTTCGGGCCCAGCTCCGCATGCAGAGCTTTGTGACCGGTGTCCTCTACGTGGCCCTCGACTTTCGGCCGGACACACCGATCGTCCTTCGCAGCCGCGAAGAGCGGATACCAGAGCTCCCGACCGTCCCGACCGACATCGAGGTCTGGACCGCGAAGCTCGAGAAGTTCGCCGACAAGATCGAGAAGGTCCCGCTCGACCAGATCGGCCAGATGACGGCGCTGATCCTCGAGGAGGTCAAGAAGATCGTCGAGTCCAAGGAGACCCACGAGCTCTTCCGCAACACCAACGCGGCGATTGGCGACGCCCGGACGCTCGTCCAGAGAGTCGACGCCCAGATCGACCCGCTGCTCGCCCAGCTCAAGGGTACACTGACCCACCTCGACGCCGGTCTGGACGCGGCCCGGAAGCTGGCCCTCGACGTCGACAGCCGCGTCGACCCGCTGGCCACCCAGGCCGAGGCCACGCTCAAGGAGGCGCAAACGGCGATCGGCCACCTTCGGCCGGTCATCGAGAACATGCGCCACCTCGCCGCCAAGCTCGATGCCCAGGCCGATCCGCTGCTGACATCGATCCGCGGCACGTCGGACGCCACCCGGGCCACCATGGAACGCGCGCAGCTCACGCTCGGCGGCATGGACCGCACGCTCGAGCAGGAGTCGCCCCTGGGCTTCGAGCTCTTCCAGACGATGCGCGATCTGCGCGCGGCCGCCCGCGCCGTGCGGGCCCTGGCGGACTACCTCGAACGCGTCCCCGATGCCCCGGTCTACGGGATCCGTCGACCGAGTGGAGGGGCCAATAAGTGATGGCTGACCGAGCAGTGGTTCGACGCCTGCTCGGCCTGGTCGCGTCCATCGGTCTGGCGGGCTGCGCCGTCAGCGACCCGACGCAGTACTACACCCTCGGTCTGGCCGGGGCCGGGAGCGCGGAGTCCAGGGCACGTGCGTCGACCCCCCGGAGTAGCCAGGCCGAGACTGGCACCGTGGGCATTGGCGTGGGGCCGGTAATCATGCCGGGCTACCTCGATCGCACCCAGATCGTGACCCGCACCGGCGCTGATCAGGTGGAAATCTCCATGTTCCACCAGTGGGCCGAGTCGCTCGAGGGCGGGATCGCCCGGGTCGTGGGCGAGGAGATCGGCGCCCGCGTCCCCACCGAGCGGATCGTCATATTTCCGTGGCGAGGCGTGGTCGCCCGGGTCATCCAGTACCAAGTGGTCATCGCAGTGATGCGCTTCGATGGGCGCCCGGGCGGCGACGTCACCCTCGACGCGCGCTGGCGGATTCTCGGCCGAGACGGCGATGAGCTGGTGTTCCGGCGATTCACGGTGAGCGAGGCCGCGGGCGGTCGAGGCTACGAGCCGATGGTCGCCGCCATGACCCGCGCCCTCGTCGCCCTCGGCCAGGAGATCGCCGCCGAGATCCGGGCGATGCCGCGCGTCAACTAGTCGGGGCGATCGAGACGACCAGCTTCCCCGCCCCTGCCTCGGCCCAACGTCGCCCGTGTACGCCGCGGAAGCCCGAGAGATTGGCAGCACCGCATCCACCACGGGATGGACGTCACCTTGATGAGTCGCATCACCCAGTACGGGCGTTCGTTGCCTCGCCGGCGCGTTGCGGGAGCGGGAGGTGAGCAGGGGCAGCCGCCGTCCGAGCCGCGCCAGCAGCTCGTCCGGCTCGAGCAGCGCCACCCGAGCCGCCGCGAGCTCGATTGCCAGTGGCAGGCCGTCGAGCCGTCGGCAGATCTCGCCCACCGCCGCCGTCGGGCGGAACCCCGGGGCGATTGCGCTCGCCCGCTCGACGAAGAGCATCGCGGCGTCGTGCTCGGGCAACGGCTCACCCGAGTATCGCCGGTCAGAGTCGAGGTGCAGCGGCTCGCGGCTCGTGATCAGCACCTTGGCGTTAGGGGTACCCGCCAGGAGCGCCGAGACGACCGGAGCGGCCTTCACGACCTGCTCGAAGTTGTCGAGAACAACAAGCAGGCGCTTGCTCGCCACGTAAGCGATCAGGTCACCGTCGGCGCCGACCGAGGCACCGATCGCCTGTTCGACGAGAGCTGGGTCGGCGGCTGGTCGCCGGGGGGCCTCCGCGCCGGGCGCGAAACCGCTCTGGAGCCGCAGCGCACTGCCGCTGGCCGTCGTGCTGGCCGTCGCGGCCATGGGACAGAGCGCGCTCTACGCGTTCCTGCCGCTGTACGCCACCGCCAACGGTCAGGAGCGGCACCTCGCCTGGTTCTTCGGCGTCTACGCGGCAGGAATGATCGTCTTCCGAATTGCTGTCTCGGCGAGGGCCGACCCCTGGGGCCGGATTCAGATCCTGATGCCGGCGCTCGGCCTTCTTGCGCTGGGCTTCGGTGTGCTGATCCCGCCGCCTGTACCGCTCCGCTTGGCCGTGGCCGCTGCCCTGCTCGCCGCTGGCAGCTCCGCCCTCTATCCGATGCTGGTGGTCGACCGGGTGCCTGACCGCGAACGCGGAGTGGCCATGGGAACGGTCTCGGGGGCCTGGGACCTCGGCGTCTTCGCCGGCTCGCTCTCGATCGCCGTTATCGTCGAGCATGCTTCCTACGGAGCGGGGTTCGCCACCGCCACCGCGCGCACCGTGATCGCGCTCGGGGGCCTCGTCCTGGTCGAGCGCCGCCGGCTCATCATGCGGGCAACGTGAAGCTCGCGCGGGTCGCCGTCGGCGTCCTGCGCGAGCGCGGCACGATCGAGCCGAAGCGCGACGAAGTGCCGCGGTGATGTGGTTGCGTGCCCGCGCCATCGAGACCCTGGGTACGATTCACTCCTGGGGCATCGTCATTCCCTTCGAAGGGCTCTTTCTGCCCCGTCGTCGTCACCGGCGTCCGCATCTACCGCGACGATCTCTTCGCCGCTGTAGGTCCGGAAATTCTGGCCGGTGATTTCCGGAAATTCTGGCCACTTTGGGAGATGCTGACTCTGCGGTCGGTGTGAGGTCAAGCTTCAAGTGTCGCGTGCGGAAGGATGGGCAGACCACCTGGCGTATCTCGCCGCTCTCACCAGGCGCACCCGCTCAGCACGGCATCATGCAGCTCGTGATGTCAAGCGCGCCGCCGTCAAGGTTCGTGAGCACATCGTGGGTGACGCTGCGCACGACCACGGAACCCATCCGCCACCCTTTCTATCCGGATTCTCGCTTCGGCCCGGTCCTCGGTCGCTCGCTGCATACGGCCGTGGATCGCTTCGCGGCTTCGCCCTCGGCGATGTTCGTCGCGACTTCGTCGAGGATGACCCAAATTGCTGCCCCATCCGCGAAAGCACAGGAGGCTTCAGCCACAGTCGTCATGCATGGTTACATCGAGGACGCCGAAGCGAGCCACGAGAGGAACTCCCAGGCCCCTGGCTACGCCTCTCGGAGGTCGTTCACATGGGCCAGCCGGGCGCCCCGCCGGAGCTGGAGCAGCGATGCGATGTGGATGATGATCCACAGCGGTACGGCGAAGGTCGGGATCAGGCTCAGTGGCATCATCCCCATCGACGGCATCGGCGTCGCCGGTGCGAAAAATCCGAGCGAGGAATTGCTGGTCAGCACGCCCGTGCCGAGAGCCACGACGAAGTCGAGCAGGCCGCCCAGATTGAGTAACAACACGCGCCGGCGCCAGGTCGGGTGCCCGTCGATCATCGCGCGCAGAACGAACACCGCGGCCACGCCGACCGCCGCGTCGCCTAGCCCGGCGGGGAAAGCGAACAGCCCCGGCCTCAGATTGAAGGCGTAGAGAAAGAGGAAAACCACCCCGAGCACACGCCAGCTCTGCACCGCGGTGAGCATGCGCAGATCGAAGCGAAGCACGAAGTCTTTGAATTGCGGCGCTGTTGCGTAAGCAAGACTGAATGCCGCCGGTGGGCCGAGCACGGCCACCAGGAGCGGAAGCGGTGGGCGGGAGGGCCCCGCCTCGAAGAGCCCCGCCGCGCCGGTGATCACGGCCGCCAGCAGCCACGAGCCGATCAGCAGCGTGGACAGGACGGCAAGGCCCGGATGGTCATGCGAACCATGGAAGGACGGGTGCGCCTGTCCCGCGGACGGGATATTAAACGAGGTGCTCATCGCGATCTCCTTTCACAAGCTGCATATGCAGTCGATCGTGTCAGGCGCGTCTCGTGGGGCACTGAGTGGATCAAAATAGGCTCTACCTCAACCCGACGATGATGTCGCCTCTTGCACGGAGGACGTGATTCCGAGCAACCCGCCGCGCAGCGCGCGCCATGCGTCTTCGCCGAGTCTTTCCATCACGCGCGCCTGCGCCTGCCGCCGCAGGGGCATGGCCCGGCCGAGCCTCTTGCGTCCCCGCCACGGTCAGCCGCATGTAGCGCTCGCGCCGGTCCGGCCCATGCTCGATCCGCACCAGCCCGGCGCGCTCCAGTGGGTGCACGTTGCGCGTCAGCGTCGTGCGATCCATCACCAGCCGCTCCGCGATCTGGCTCAAGCTCAGCTGCTCGCTCAGCGACACCGCCACCAAGACGGTGAACTGCGTCGCTGCACCCCGCTCGGCGGCAGCGTGGCGTCGTAGAACTGCGTCACCGCGCGCGCGGCCTTGCGCAGGTTGAAGTAGACGCATTGGCTCGCCGCTTCGGCAGGAGCTGTGTCGGCCTGGCACACTTTCATGATTGGTGTATATGCATGTTTTCGCGAAGAGTCAAGACGGCATCGTCCGACGAGGCGTGGCTGAGGAACATCGTCTGCTTCTGTGGCGTAATCCCTACGACATCCAGGCGTAGTAGGACCAAATACGGTGTCTCTCGTCGCACCCTAAGGGGGTATGTGGCGTGGCGCTCAGGGGGCCTCCCTGAAATCGCGACTGTTACAAGATAGGGCCCCGCCTATCCTGCGTAGGACCGTCCCAAGATTTGACCCGCCCCGGACAGAAACCCCCTAGCCTAAACCCTGTCGTCCGCACCGGCAGGTCGCGGTTGGCCGCCCGGGGTCAGGGCGAGCGGTCCCTGATCTCGGCGGTCTTGCGGTCCGGGTCGCGCGCAAGGCGCTCGCCGTCCTGCGCGAGCTCCTCATTGAGCTTGGCGATCTCCTCGGCACTGCGGGGCTTCGCAGGGCATCGCGGTGCAGGATCTCGCGCTCGGCGACCTTGGCCTCGTGGATCTTGCGCACCTCGGCGGCGACCTTGGCCTCGTGGATCTTGCGCACCTCGGCGGCGACCTTGGCCTCGTGGATCTTGCGCACCTTGGCGATCGCCACCTTGTGCCCCTCGGTGAGGGGCCGCTTGACCGGTCCTTCCGGCGCAGGCGTTCCATGGGCAGCTCGAACGCGCTCTTCGGGGGGTCGTCCCCATCGTCGACCACCTCGCTTTCGCCCGAAGTGTAAGGCGACGACGGCAGCGGGCGTCGAGGTGCTGGAGCACGGCGGGGGGTACTACGGCCCGGCGCCGGACTTCTACCGCCGGCAGGGGAAGGTGCGGCACGAGTTCCGTGAGGAGCAGACTGGATGATCTCGCGGCCGTCCTGCAGGCGGCACCCAGGATGGTGGGTGAGATCTCACCCAACGCTGATCGTTGGGATGGTACGGGATCTCGGCGCGTTCCAGAGTAGGCGTGGTCATCGTCCGGGTAAGTCTTCACCCGATCGTCCACACCGATCTCCTCCAGAAGTGCCCAATCCACGGCGAGATCGCGGCGCGGGCGTCTGGCGTCGCTCTTGCTCGTACGTGGGTGGAGCACGGCCGCGCGCCAGGACGGTGGGGCGCCGACCAATTGGAGAGGGACGTGACGACGAAACCCGAGCGCCGACCCCGTACCACGGCCACGGCCGCCGTGAGCGTGCGTGAGCGCGGCGACATCTACTTCGCCTACCGGCCGAAAATCGACGAACAGGTCGCCAGGAGTTTCGACGACGTGCAGCGCCTCTACATGATCCTGAATCCGCGTGGCCGGGATGCGTATCGGCTCCTCATTATCGGGGAGAAGCGTCTTCCCGCGGTGGACGGCGGCGGAGATCGAAAGGCCTGGGCGTTCGTGGCGAAAGTCGCCAGCAACGTCGAGGACGTGGAGGACGAGCTCGACCCCAAGACGCGGCTGACCGAGACCCGCGGCGAGCGTCACATCCCGGCCGCCCGTCCAGCCGGCGAGGGCGTGTACGTCATCGTGCGCCACGGCAACCATACGCACCTGGCGTACGGGCTGGAGCTGCCCCCGCACGCCGGTGAGGTGCAGCGAGCGCTGAACATCGTGGAGGAAGGCAGCTACATCGTCGCCGTCAAGAACCCGAAGGCGGAGTCGCCGCCGGGTATCGGCCTCGACAAAAACGCTCGATTGGAGCGGCATCGGTTCCGAGGCCCTTGACGACGAACATGCGTCGGTCTTACCTCTACGGCCCCTGAGGTCGGACTCCCACTTTGAGCCCCCAAGTGACAGCACACAGACTCGCTGATAGCGCACCGACCGAGCTTGCCTGCGCTGGTGGCCACCTTGCCCAATCCTCATGACTGATCCGCCAGCGCAACCAATGGTTGGGTGCGTCCTCGGCCCGCGACTCTAAGGACGCATGGAATTTTCAAATGGCTCCAACGGGACACGGCCGACCTTATACAATTCAAGTGCGGGATTTCATTGCTCGCTGATCATCGGCCGCTCAGTCTGCTAGACTTCGGCTCATGCACCACGACGGCTACTTCGACGAGCGCGTCGCGGCGAGCTACGACCGGCAGGATGGTGAGGAGTTCGATCCGACAGTCATCGAGACGATTGTCGACTTCCTCGTCGAGCGTGCCGGAGCCGGACGGGCCCTCGAGCTCGGAATCGGGACGGGCCGCATCGCGCTCCCGCTCGCGCAGCGTGGGGTGCCGGTGCACGGGATCGACCTCTCGAGGGCGATGGTCGCGAGGCTGCGCGCCAAGCCGGGCGGCGACGACATCGGCGTGACGATCGGCGACTTCGCGACGACGAAGGTCGACGGGTCGCTCTCCCTCGCCTACCTGATCTTCAACACGATCATGAACCTGACGACGCAGGCTGCGCAGGTCGCTTGCTTCCGCAATGTCGCGGCGCAGCTCGAGCCGGGTGGCTGCTTCGTCATCGAGGTCGGCATCCCCAGCCTGCAGCGCCTCCCGCCGGGAGAGACATACCGCGCGTACCACGTCGGCGAGTCACGATGGGACATCGACGAATTCGACGTGGCTGCCCAGGGGCTGATCTCCCACCACTTCGCGCTCGTCGACGGACGGCTCGAGCGCCAATCGATCCCGTTCCGCTATGTGTGGCCGTCAGAGCTGGATCTGATGGCACAGCTCGCCGGGATGTCCCTGCGCGAGCGATGGGCAGGGTGGAAGCGAGAGCCGTTCACGAGCGACAGCCGCAAGCACGTCTCGGTGTGGGAGAAGCTGCCGCCCTAGCATGGGGGGCACGCCGTGATGCGGCGCGACCTCCGTGACCTAGCGCGGCGCCTTGTGAGTGATGCGGAAGGCGCTCACGACTCGCAACAAGGCTGCAGCGCGAGGCGCCCGAGGCGCGGCGGGCCGTCCCCTCCTTCGGGCCCCCTGTGCCAGATTCGGGTGCGGCCAACTATTCGGACACTATGGGATCTTCCATTCGCGGTGTCCTTAGGTCTTCCCGGAGTGAGTGAGTCCGCTTGTCGATTCCGTGGATCCCCGTTCGACTAAAGGATGGCGTCTCGCGTCGCACGTTATGCAAAAGGTTAGGCGTTCACAATCGAAAGGAGAAGTCATCATGCCGACAAGCACCGTCCGGCTTCACCGAGTGCTCCGGGCGACGCCTGACAAAATCTATCGGGCATTCCTCGATCCAGACGCACTGGCCAAGTGGCTTCCGCCCAACGGCTTCACGAGCAAGGTTCACCACATAGATGCCAAAGTCGGCGGTCGCTACACGATGTCCTTCACGAACTTCACCACCGGCCACAGTCACTCCTTCGGCGGAAGATATCTTGAGCTGGTGCCGCATGAACGCATTCGCCACACCGACACGTTCGACGACCCGAAGCTACCCGGAGAAATGCAAACGACGGTATCCCTGAAGAAGGTGTCGTGCGGTACTGAGGTAAACATAGTGCAAGAAGGGATACCTGAGGCCATCCCACCAGAGGCGTGCTATCTCGGCTGGCAAGAATCGCTCACCCTTCTTGCGCAACTCATCGAAGCTGAGATTCCCGCGTAACCGGGCGCTGCACAACAACAGCATGCAGCGGCCGGCGCGGATGCCGCGGCCCGAGCAACGATAATCCCGCGTCGCGAGGGTGGGAGGCGCAAGCATGAGTGTGAGAGTACCGCCGCGACGCATCCGCACCGAAACTAAAGCGCTCTTCCCGCAGAAAGCTCGTGAGCTCGATGCCGGGGAATCCGAGCGACCCGATCGTTACCGTGGCGCCTTCGATCCAGTCATCGTCGTCTCCGCCCCCGATGATGTCGTTCCCCGCCTGCCCCCTGAGACGATCGTGGCCGGCTCCGCCCTCGATCCAGTCGTTGCCCGCCCCGCCGTCGATGATGTCGTTGCCGCCACCCCCGCAAATGGTGTCGTCTCCGGCATAGCCCTTGATGCGGTCCGGGCCATCGGTCCCGACGATGACGTCGTGGCTCAAAGTCCCGCGCAGGATGCCTCGGTACGTCTTGCCGTGGTCAGGGCCTCCGACAATCCTGCCGTTCCGCACGTAGATGGTCGCGGGGAGCCCGTGGCAGGTTGGGGCTGGAGAGATGGGGCGATGCATGGCGTCCGTCGAGCAGAGGCTGGGGGATGGGAGGAGTGACCTGAGTCTGCCCGATCCGCGGGGGCACGAGGGCCACGATGAGCGCCGGGATCGCCAAGAGCATGACCACGAGGACCATGGCGGTCCGACGCTTCGCTCCTCGCCCGACCCGCGTCTCCATCATCACCCCCCCTCTAGTCTCGTTCCCAGCCGCGATGAGAGGCCATGGCCGGGGGCTGTCAAGGGCGAAGAGCATGGACTGGGGGTCAGGCCGCCGCGCACTGTTCGGAGGGCAGCGGGGCCTGCTCCAGCACAGTCGCGGTGGCCTTCTCCTACTTGTCGGGCGGTAGCCGTGCTTGCGCAGGATTCGCTTGACCAGCAACGCGGAGCTGCATCACCTGCGCCGCCTCGATCGTCCGGTTGGTAGCGGCGGATCGTCTGCTCCAGCATCTCCGCGAAGGACCGCGCCCGCACGACGTTCTTCCGTAGCCCGGCCGCCGCGAAGATGTCCACGCCGCCCTCCGGAGCCACGGCGCGGGAGATGATCTGCCGGACGGCGTGGTCGACCTCCTCCTGCGGCCGGGTGACGCCGGGGCGCGCTTGGCCAGCACCACCCGCACGGCCTGGAAGAAACGCCACGTCGTCGCGGACGCGCAACGCCTCGGGATGGGGCATGGCCGGCGCGGAGGCGCGGGACAGCTCGCGCATGGCCTGGATGCGCCGTCCTCCTGGCGCAGGATGTGCTCCTGCGCGGCGGGCAGCAGGCCGAGCCGCTGCTGTGGCGTCCCGCTCGTCCACCGCGACCAGTCGAATCCGCGAACAGCGCGCAGCAGACCTCGTGCTCTTCCAGCATCACGGTAACCGCCTTGTCCTGGTCGAGCGCCGTGCGGCCCCTGCCCCGCTCTCCGTGCCGGTGGCGAGGACCGCTTTCAGCTCGTGGGCCAGGCCGAGGTAGTCCACCACCCGGCCATCCTCATCACCAGCCGGCCGCCGCCCTCGTCCTCGAAGGCGATGAAGTCGCGCACGAGGTCGTGGAAGCGCCGCAGGGCGAACAGGCCCTCGATCATCACCTGCAGTTCCGGAAGGTTCGCGTCGGCCACGCGCCCGCCGCCGATGGTGCGCCAGGGCTTAAACCACTCGCTCCTCGCGCCACACGTCCCATAGGAAGCGGAGGATCCGAACCAGAGAGAGACGGTGATAATTCGGCGGGAATTGTGGCCAACTCAAGGATGAAGAGATCAACGACTTGCGCCCCGGCCAGGTTCTGGCTAAGGAGAGGGCTCAAACTGGCCGTGACACAGCGTGGCGGCCCAATTAAACCCGTGAAGCTCACGACACGACTGACCCAGGGTCCGCAGACGGGAATCGGCTCTATCCGCGTTCCCGGATACGCCCCACTCTACCGACTGGAGGACACTTACTAAGGCACTTCCAAGTCGGGCGACCACGCGCCTTAGCTAGGCCGGGTCGTACTTCGCGTCCTTGCGGTACTTGGCCGGCACGGCGTCGGCTCGGTTCGTCCAGTGCACGACACCCTGTTCGTCAGTCCAGCGATAGAGCTGAGAGCGGGGCGCCGGTTGGGCGCCGGCTGACGGCTGTTGCCCCCCCGGCGCCAGCTCCGGAGCCAGGGGCGGCGGCGGCGGCACCGGCGGAACGGTCGTGGGACTCGGGATCCAGACCCACTGGTAGGGCGTCGTGACTCCGTCCCCTTGCAGCTCGTAGCGTCCGCCCGAAAATACCACCACGCTTGGTGACTTCGGCGCCGGCGGTGCCGGTGTCACCGCGATACTGCTGCCCATCTGGGGGGTGTATACCGCAGGGGCGTTGTAGACCGGAGCGTACGTCGTGGGGTAGTTCACCGGCTCAGGCGAGCCGTTCCCATAGGGGTAGTAGACGGTCGTCGATCCCCAGGGGGCGAACCAGCCAAAGCCCGTGTTGCCCTTGAAACCGTGATTGAAGCCCCCGAAGCCGAACCCGAAGCCGGGGAAGGCCCCGACGCCTGGACTGAAGCCGAAGCCGGGGAAAGCTCCGAAGCCCGGACCGAATCCGGGAAAGGTGCGATTGAAGCCGCCCTTGAAGCCTCCGCCCCCCTTGAAGCCGGGTTGATGGAACCCTGACGGGCGGCCACCAAACCCGCCTCGCCCACCGCGACCGCCGAAGGCGTCGGAAGTCTGAGCTAGCGCGATGCTGAGCATAAGACTCAGGGTGACCGTGGTGATCAGGCGGCCCTTGTTCATGCGCTTTCTTCCCGAGTGTGCGCTAGGACCGAGCCGTCGTCAACCACCCACCCCGGGGATGACGTCAGACAAGTGCGGGATCGCCTACTTGTCCAAGCGTCACCAAACTTTTCCAAATCATCTTCGACACTCGACTTGATTGCCTACCTGGCCGGAGATCGGGTCCTGCGCGACTGCTCGTCCTGGGCACGTATCGTCCGGGGGATGTCCTGGTCGGTGGGCACCCGCTGGGAGGAGTCAAGCAGGACTTGCTCCTGCATGCCCAGTGCGAGGAGCGGTCGCTCGCGTATCTCGCTGCCGCTGCCGTGGGCGAGTATCTCGACGCACGGTTTCCGGACCATCGCTTCCCGCTGGGACTGGCGCCGCTGATTCACCGGCGCACGGAGGGCAACCCATTGTTCATGGTCAAACATGGTCGATGCATTTGGTGAAGAACGGCCTGATCAGTCAGAACGGCGGACGCTGGGAATTGACCGTGGACTTGGACGAGGTCGCGGTCGAGGCGCCGGAAAACGTCGTCGGGCTCATCGAGCGCGAGCACGATCGCCTGGCTCCCCTGGAGCGAAGCGTGCTGGAAGCCGCCAGTGTAGCCGGCCTGGACTTGTCGACGGCCGCGGTGGCGGCGGCGGTGGAGGAGAACCTGGTGCGCGTCGAAGCGGTGACAGCCCAGTCGACGGGCTCTTGACAAGGGAGTTCACCCGCGACACCCTTGCGTGCTCTATCCTCTCATTGGACTCATGGGGCCGGTCGCGGACAAGGAGCAGCCATGGGGAGAAGGACCGTGGCATTGGGTGTCGCGGCCATCGGCGCTGTCTCGGTGGGGGTCTTTGTGGCTCGCGGGCTGCGGGGGCCCTCGCGGCTTCCGGCGGTGCCCGAGGAGCTCACGACCCGTGCCGAGGTTTCCGGGATCCCGCGCGTCAGGTACTGGGTGGGCATCGACATCGAGCCGTTCGTACGCGACGTGCTTGAGGCCCGGGAGCGTGAAGCGAAATACCGGGCAAGCTCGGGGCTTGAGGGAGAGCTAGCCGCCGTCGCGCTGCTCGGGGTGTCGGGCGGAGGCGATAACGGTGCGTTCGGCGCGGGGCTGCTCTGCGGCTGGAGCGAATCGGGGAACCGCCCTCAGTTCAAGGCGGTCACGGGGGTCAGCACCGGGGCTCTGATCGCGCCCTTCGCGTTCGCCGGCCCCGAGTACGATCACGTGCTGCGCATCGTCTTCACGTCGGTGGGTCCGTCCGACGTTGCACGTAAGCGAAGCCTGCTGGCGGCGATCAACAACGATGCGATGGCCGACAACCGGCCGCTGTGGGAACAGATCTCGCGGCACGCCGACGAGGGTCTGCTCAAGAAGATCGCGGAGGAGCATGCCAAGGGACGCATCCTCCTGGTGGGGACGACGAACCTCGACGCACGCCAGCCGGTGGTCTGGAACATGGGAAAGATCGCGACCAGCAACGCCCCTGGGGCACTCGACCTGTTCCGCACCATCCTCCTGGCCTCGGCCGCGATCCCCGGGGCGTTACCCCCGGCCATGATCCGCGTCGAGGCGGATGGCCAGACCTATGAAGAAATGCACGTGGATGGCGGAGCCTCCACGCAGATCTTCCTCTACCCGCCAAGCATGCGCGGCGTGGCGGCCTCCCTGGGGGAGGAGATGACCCGCAAGTTTCGCGTCTATATCATCCGCAATTCCCAGGTGCGCGCTTCGTGGGCGCCCGTCAAGCGGCGGACCATCAGCATCGCCGGCCCGGCGATCAGATCGCTCATTCACACTCAAGGGTTCGGGGATCTCTACCGCATCTACGGCACGGCGCAACGCGACGGGCACGACTTCAACCTGGCCTTCATCGACGACGACTTCGACGCGGAGCACCCGCAGGAGTTCGACACCCAGTACATGAGGGCGCTGTTCGACTACGGGTTCCGTCAGGGCCGGGATGGCTACGCTTGGAGGAAGACCCCTCCCCGGTTCGATACCACCATGAGCCCCTGATCGTCGAGGACCCCGCTCGGCCTGCCCGTCGCGAAAACCTCGTCCGCCGGCCAGTTGGTTGATCTATAACTCCTCGCGCGCCCTAGTCTGGTAGCTGACCGCTCCAGACCTCGCGGACGTTCGGTGCCTCGTACACGCACGACTTCATCGCAACGGTGCCTCGCCGAAGCGGCTCTGTGAGTCGAGCCTGGCCCCGCTCTCAGTTGCCCTAGCGCTGAGCCGAGAGGTCGTGTAATCGGGCGAGGTGGTGCAGGTCCGTGTCACGGCGGTGACCCTGGGCCAGCGGTGGCGGTCGGCGTGTACGTGCGGGCCTTCCTCCCGCCGGCTGCGGGGCCTGCGTTTGGCTGCCCTGACGAGGACGCCACCGCCTTCATCCTCGACGGCGGCGCCACGACCGTGCTGGCGTGCGCGTCGGCCCCGGCCAACACGTTCTCCGCCTACATTTTGAGAACCTCGCGAGCCCGGCTGGGCTGAACGTCACCATTCCGGACTTCCTGAGCCTCGTGGTGGCCGGCCGGTGCCCCACCGGGCCCGTACACCGTCGAGATCTTCGGGACGCATGCCAACGCGGCGGCTGACGGGGAGATCGCCGCCGGCGACATCGTGGCATCCGCCTTCGACAGCGTGACGTTCGTGCCCTAGAGCGGCGTGACCCATGCGGTATGCGGCGGTAGTTAGCGGAGCGGGCAGGGCAGCGGCAGGACGTGAGAGGGTGCCGCAGGATCGATCAACTTCTCCGTGGTCGTGGGCGGACCGCTGTACCAGATCATCCGGCAGGCCCACCTGTCCGGCGACGCGCTGGAGCTCTTGCGCTGCCGGATCGTCCTCGTCTCGCTGTTCGACTGGCTGCCGCTGCTGATCCTGTAGGTCTGGGGCGGGCGCGTTGGCGGCGCCGTGGTCAGGGTACCCTTCCTGCTGGACATCGAGGTCCATGTGCGGTTCCTGGTGGCACTGCCCTGCTCATCCTTGCGGAGCTGGTGGTGCATCAACGTTCCCTGGTCGTCGAGGCCGAAGTCGAGGTGCCACCGGTGCTCAGTTAGCCGGGATCGTCAAAACGGGGGGCGGGGCCTTCTCACCGGTATCCGCCAGCGTCATGATGATCAGGAGGAACGTGAAGACCCCTTTTGACTTGAGATCGCGGTTGTCGATCCAGTACCACAGATCGCCGTAGCGCACCGCGGTGAACACATTGTCGGGCCGGGACGCGCCGCTTGATATTCGCATGAGGGGCGGCAGGGTGTCCGGGCCGTCCTCCGGCCGCGGCGGAGGCGGAAAGGCGAGACCGTCGCGCACTTGATCCTCCGGAACGCTCACGAAGGCCGCCATCTCGTTGAGAATCTGAAACCCGGAGCGGGTCTGGATGGCGATCACGTCATCGCGGTCTGTTCCCGTTCCGTGGGTGACCCGGAACTCGGTCAGCTCCGGGTTCAGCCCTAGGAGCCTCCTGAGCACCTCCCGCTCGGCCTGAATCTCCGGCGGAATGCCCTTCTTGGGGAAGGCCATTATGACCCCCTCCCGCTTCGTCTCCTTGTCCACCTCGACCCGGAACCCCACCGCCCCGGACTCCTGGATTCGCCAGAGGGACTTAACCAACCGCACGAAGTCCGGGTCCGCGGCCTTCCCCCGTCCCCCACCTCTGCTATTCGCGAGACCATTGATGCTCTGCACTAGGACGGGAATCAGGAGGTCCGCCCGGTAGCCGGCCTCGAGCAGCTCCATCAACCGGATCGGCGGAATGGGAGTCATCATGGTCCGGATGAAGCCCGACCCGGTCAGCGGCACGTAGGTGATGGTGGGCCGATCCGTGTACGTTCCTCCAGCGCCCAGATTGAAAAAACTGGGGGGAGGGCCGCTGGGGACGACGGTCCCGGCGACGGCGACGGTGCCCTGCAGCTGGTAGCCGCTGACGATCTGCCCGACATCCACGAATAACGGCGTGTCGGCATAGCGCAGCTTGATGATGTTGAGGAGCATCTGATGCTTCCAGGAATTGGCCACCGCGGTGGTGAAGTCGAGCCGATCGCGATCGAGCGTCAGCGATCCGAAGCTCATGCAGCCGGCGAGGCTTGCGGCTCCGACCAACAGGCCGATCCACGCTGTAAGGAGACCGGTTCGGCGCCGGACTGCGTTCGTCATCGCGTGGTCACCTTGGGTATGTAGTGGCTCCACAGACCGACCATCCCCCAAACCAATCGCCCGCGACGCCGTCGGCGGCGGCGCGGCTTCCTGGGCACGATGGTCCTCCAACATCAGCGTCCCCTGATGGCGTTCCGGCCCGCGTTGCCCGCCGGCCCGGCGTCCCGACAGCGGCTGGCGCGCGCGGGCCACCGTGGGCAGGTCGCGGAGGGTGGCCGCCAGGAGTCTTGCGAGTTCTGCCCGAGACCCGCGTCCAGTTCGGCTTACCCGCGCCTCCAAGGCCAATATCCGCGCCTGTTGCTCGGCGATGATCTGCAGCAGCAGCTCGATGACGACCAGCACCTCCTCCAACGTCTTGGGGTGTAGGTTCATCAGCGGCGGTATCACGCCCCTACATGTACGGCACAACTCCCCAACACCCCATATATTTTCGGCCACGCCGCAAAGCCCGAGACCTGAGCGGTTACCCGTCAAGCTGCGCTCTTCCGATACGCCGATCTTCGGGGACGTCGCGGCCCGACACTCCCTTCGGGTCCGTGCGCCATGGCGGTTTCTGGTGCTGGTGGCGACAACCGCGATCTTTCAGCAAGCGACGGATCGTGACAGGCATCCTCCGCGGCCCGAACACGGAGCCGGAGCTGCGGGAGATCCCGAACGACCCCCAGCACCTTCGACGCCTGTTCACGCGACTGCTGCGCGAGGGGCCGGTCAAGGCCTGCTACGAGGCGGGCGTATCCGGCTACGATCTCTATCGCCGGCTAACGGGTTGACGACAAGATTCCCGAACGATGTCGGCGCTGGCGCGCTGCGGGCACGATTGGAGAGTCCTCGCGTCAACTATGCGACGCCCAGTCATAGGATTGGAACGACTCGCGCCGTTTGACGGAGGCAGCTCCCGACGAAGCAGTGTCATGCGGCTCTACCCTCTACGGCAATCCGCGCATATCAGTCTGATTCGTCGTCGAAGCCGCCCCTGGTCAGCGAGGCGCCGGCGCGTTCGGGAAATCGTCCCTGCCAACCCGGGGAATCCTCGGATATCAACATCGACCGAGGGATCGAGGCCGCCGCAAGAAATCGCTTGACGGTCGGTCCTTCCATATCAGTTAGACGATGGTGACGGTTTCACTGGCCCGGGCTTCGGATCGCTACACTAAATGGCATCGATTGTCACTTCGAGGAACGGCATCCCCATCCAGCTCACGGATGAGCGCTGGGCTCACATAACCGAGGAGCACTCCGAGCTCGCGGGTCTACGGCTGGAGGTCCTTGAGACGATCGCGCACCCCAAAGCCGTCTATGCTGGAGGAGCCGGGGAGCTGCTCGCAGTCCGAGAGATGGAACTCGGAAAGTAAGGACAAGCGCCTTTCCGGCTCTACCCGCGCACCCCAGCGAACAGGTCGCTCTCCAGACCTGAGGCACCGGACTGCCCTCGCGCGAGCTGAAAGCTCTCCCGGCCGAAGATTCGGTAGAAGAGCGCCGGTGGCATCTTCGCGAAGAAGACCTCCGGTCCCATCTGGCTAGCGTGCGCCATGAGCGCTTGGCGCTTGCGCTCGACCTGAGGGGAGACGTCGACCTCCGTCGTGATCAGCTCGTCGGGCGTGCCGATATCCGGTTCGCGCGCCTCGCCGCCCTCGAACGGCGCCTCGATACCCGCCTCGCGCAGGAGTCGGCCGAAATTCTTGATCTTGGAGCGGGCCACCGCGGTGTAGTACAGCTTTGCCGGCCGCCAGGGCTCACCCGCCTCGGGCCAGCGCGCCGGATCGCCGGCCGCCTCGTACGCGGCCGCGGTAATCTGGTGCGCCTTGATGTGGTCCGGGTGACCGTAGAAGCCGTTCTCGTCGTAGGTTACCAGCACTTGGGGTCGCTCCTGCCGGACGAGGGCCACCAATCTGGCGGTCGCCTCGTCCAATGAGGCCTGGTAGAAGCTGGCCGGGTGCTCGTTGTCGGGCGTTCCCATCATCCCTGAGTCTCGATAGCCCAGCAGGTGGAGCCTCCCGACGCGCAGGATCTCGCAGGCTTGCCGCAACTCTCTCCGCCGAACTTCGACCAGCGTCTCGGGCGTCGCCAGTCCCGGATCCGCTATCTCGCCGACCTCGCCGCCGGTGCAGGTGACCAGCACCGTCCGGAGGCCCTCCTCCGCGTAGCGGGCCAGCACGCCGCCAGTGCTGATTGACTCGTCGTCCGGGTGCGCGTGGACCACCATCAACGCCAGGGCTTCCGCCATTTCGCCTCCAGGCTGCCGATCGCCGCCGCCTCCCTGATCCTAGCCCGATACCGTTTGGGCCGCCCGCGCTTCCCTCGCTTGCCTGTCCGTCGCCGAATGCGCGAGGCGCGTCAAGGGAAGGCGCCGGGGCCGCTGATCCTCAAGGGTTCAGAACAGGAGTCAGGAGGCGAAGGACCACGTCAACTGCTCGCGGAGCGCCATGCGCGCGCGGTGCAGGCGCGACTTCACCGACGCCACGGATTCCCCGAGCACTTCGGCCGCCTCCTCGTTGGACACACCTTCGACATCGCGGAGGATCAGCACGGCTCGGTAGCTCGACCTGGTCGATGACAGAGACGGTGTTGCCCACGCGGTTGCTGACGAGCACCCGTCGCCCGTCTCCCACGGCAAGGAAGTTGTGGGCGCCCTTGCCGGTCACAAGGCGCTTCAGTTCCTTGCCGGTCGACGGATCGTGCACGACCACCGCATTGGAGCCCGTGAGCCCGACCAGCAAGGCGGTGTCGCCCGGCGTCATCCATGCCCCAGCGGGCTGCCGCCCGGTGGCCACCGTCCAGCGCGGCACGTGGCGCTCGAGATCGATCGCCACGAGCTGGTTGCTGTCCTGCACGGTGGCGTACACAGTGCGGCTGTCGCTCGAGAAGGCGAGGTGGCTCGGTGACCGCCCCACGGGGAGGCGCGCAGCCAGCGCGAGCTCCTGACCGTCGAAGCGAAGATGTCCACCCGGTCGAGGCGCAGCGAGGTCGCCACGAACCATCGCCGGTCGGGGCTGAAGCCGATCTGATAGGGATCGCTGATCCGGGGGATCCGTCGCACGACCTCGCCGGTCCGGGGATCCAGGACCACGAGATCGTTGGACATCGCGTTCGCTACGACGAGGTCGCGATCGTCCGGCGCGACCATGAGGTGATGCGGCTCCTTGCCGACTTTCAATCGTCTGACTTGCTGGTATGTGGTCGTGTCGACGAGGCTCACATCGTCATCCAGCGAGTTGAGGACGACCGCCAGCTCCGCCGCGGCGGGGGTCCACGTCAGGAGGACCAGCGCGAGGATGACGATCAGCATCGCATCAGACGGTCGCCGTGACCGCAACCCGTCGATTCATGGCCGATTCATTTTGCACCTCGGTCGCCTCGAGCCACAGGTCCGTCACGATCTCCTCGAAGTCCTTGTCGGTGGCCAGGTGACCCAGGATCATTTCGATCTCGCCGATCACCAGCTCGAACATGTTGATCTTGGCATCGAGCACCTCGAGGAGGGTCCCCTCGATCGTCCCCGGCGCCACCAGGTTGAAGACGTGGACCTCGCGGGCTTGGCCGACGCGGGACAGGCGGCCAATGCGTTGCTCGATCCGCATTGGGTTCCACGGCAGGGGTCATAGTTCACCAGCCCATGGGCGAACTGTAAATTTCGCCCCTCTCCGCCCGCCTCGGTCGAGACGAGGATGCGCGCGGGGCCAGCGAACGCACGAACAGCGGCTTCCTTCTCGTCGCGTCGGAGGGCTCCGTGGTACGTCACCACGTTCTCGCCCGTCTCGCGTAGGACGCTCGCCACGTGCTCCTGCGTGGCCCGGAACCGGGTGAAGACGAGAAGCTTGTCGTTCCATGCGCGGAGGAGATTCAGGAGGGCGCGGCTCTTGGAATCCGCGACGAGATCATCGGCCTGGTCGCGGAAGCGCCGCAGGGCGTCGCCGATGTCGGCCGGCCACGGCGTCCGCTCGAGGAGGCGCCCGAGCGTCGCGGCGGCGGCCCGCGGACTCGAGCCCAGCTCCATCTGCACCGCCTGTGCCAGCATGCGCGTGATGTCCCGACCGGTCCGACAGCCTTCGCGAAGGAAGTCCGAGAGCTCGGCGTACAGTGTCCGCTCCGATCCAGTGGCTTCCACGACCACGGTGCGCGCGATCCTCCCGCTCCGCTTCGGAGAGCGTCACGAGCCTCGACACGAGAGGCGTGATCGATGCCGTCAGGGCGGCCTGGTTCGGGCGCTCGCCGCCTCTCGGCACAGGGACCAACTGCTCGTCGAGCTCGGCCTGACTCAGCGTGCGACGATGCGGGACTGCATAGGCGGTCACCGCGCGGTCGAGCACGCCGCTGAGCGCGACGAACAGCGGACGGAACAGGTCCGCGTCATACGAGACCGCCCCCCAGCCATCGACGCCACGTCGTAGAGATCCCGCGGCGCGCCGCGGTCGAGCAGCGCCAGGATCTTGCCCGCAGGCGGTGCTGACGGCCTCGTAGTCCCGGACGATGTCGCTGCGGATCGTGGACTCACGGCTCACTTCCCGGCGGCATCCCGGGCGGCATTGCCCGTACACGCTGTCGCGAGCACGACGAGAACCGCGGAACCGCGCGCCCGACGTCGCATGCCAACGCCTCAACGCCCAACCGCCACCGAGCTGGACTAGACGGACCCGGCCTCAGGCATGCAGCACGACCACCATCTTGCCCTTGGCCTCATTGGCTTCCATCACGCGATGCGCCTCCCGAATCTGATCGAAGCTGAAGATGCGTGACGGCTTCGCCTTCAGGCGGCCTGCCGCCACCGGTGCCGCTATCTCCTGGAGCGGCACGTCGGACAGCGGGAAACCGGGAGTTCCGAACACGAAGCTGCCGAAGAAGGTCAGATAGACGCCGCTCGCCATTTGCAGCAACGGGTTGAAGTCGGTGATCGGAGCGAGACCGCCCAGCCAACCCGCAAGGCAGGCGCGGCCCCCGCGGCGCAACATCGCGAGCGAATCGAGGATAGTGCTGTTGCCGACGAGATCGAGCACCGCATCGAGCTTCTTGGCCTCGGCGATCCGCTTGGAGAGGTCAGGGCCCTCCAGTTCCACACGCTCTGCACCCAGCGCCTGGAGCATGGCGAAGCGTTCGCGATTGCGTGTGGTGGCGATAACCCGCGCTCCCGTGTTGACTGCCATGTTGAGCGCAGCCTGGCCGAAGGAGGAGGTCGCGCCCCGGATCACCAACCTCTGGCCCTTGGCGATCTCGAGGTTGCGGTACAAACACGTCCACGCGGTCGCGTAGGTCTCCGGAATCGCCGCCAGCTCGGCCCAGGGTAGATCCGATTCGATGAGCGCGACGTTAGAGGCGGGCGCGCGGGTGTATTCGGCGTAGCTGCCGTTGATGGTGCGCCCGAGGCCGCCCATCAGCGCCGCCACTTTGGCCCCAACGGGGAACTCGCCGCCGGGGCACGCTTTCACCAGCCCGACGCATTCGATGCCGCTCACTTTCGCGGCTTCGGCCCACTCGCCCCGGCGCATGTGCATCTCGGCGTGGTTGATGCCGAAGGCTTTGATTTCGATGACGACATGACCGGCTTTGGGCTCTGGCTCCGGCAGCTCCGTGTAGACGAGGCTGTCTGGTCCGCCGAATTTTTCGATGACGATCGCACGCATGGTGGCCCTCCAGGTAATCAGCAGCGGGTTGCCG
>JBKPAK010000309.1:0-31489 GCA_046726415.1 Candidatus Methylomirabilota bacterium | reverse complement strand
GCTCGCCATCGGCCGCGCGCTGATGGCGCGGCCCGCGTTGCTGCTCCTCGACGAGCCGTCGATGGGCCTCTCGCCGCTTCTTGTCGACACCATTTTCCAGATCATCAAGGAGGTGAACCGGCAGGGGACGACGATGCTTCTGGTGGAGCAGAACGCGCGGATGGCGCTGCGCGTGGCGAATCGCGGCTACGTGATCCAGACGGGCCGGATCGTGCTGCACGACGCGGCGGACGCACTGCTGGGCTCGGACCTCATACGGAAAACCTACCTGGGGGAGAAGTAGGGCGTCGACGACGCCGTCGGGCTCGGACGGTGAGCGGCGCCCGTCCGGACTGGCGGCTCTGCTGGCGTCAAGTCAAGCACAACCGCGTCACGGCGATTCACCCGGGGAGGTGAACACCAGCGCCCGATGCAGTTTCGGGGACTCTTGATTTCGCCGTCGGGGGGAGCCATCGTCGCGCTTCAGGCCCTCTTCCCGAGAACTTCCCGCAGTGGGACCTGCGCCTGCGCGTGATGATCGACCGCGAGCACGTCCGGCATGACAGCTCCAAGAACTTCCAACTCGATCTCTTCACCCTCCGACGACGGTCACTTCGAGTACGACGAAGCCTGCTGCCTGCGGCTCCTCGTCGATCGGCGCCGCCGGCGACCGGCTGGCATCCGCCGAGACCCAGTACTGGGCCGCCATGACGTTACCCGGCCAGCTCGGGATGCGTCCGCTCGTCGCGCGATGCCAGTTCGGCCGGACTGTTGACGTGCGCGTCTTGACAAGGATGACTTCCTTGCTAGAGTAAGGACATGGCCAAGGTGACGAGCAAGCTCCAGGTTACGGTGCCCAAGGTCATCGCGGAGCAATACGGAATCCACCCAGGAGACGACATCGAGTGGGTGGCCGCCGGCGAGACGATCCGAGTCATTCCCCCAGGCCACCGACCTCCCGTGGCCGATCTCGAGCTCCGGCTCCGGCTGTTCGACGGGGCCACGGCGCGCCAGCGGAAGAGGCAGACGGGTCGCGGCGGCGCGGCGACGGCGAAGCGGCGCGGCTGGACGCGGGAGGACCTGTACCGTCGTGCTCGGCCTCGTTGACACCAACATCCTGGTCTACCGCTTCGATCCCCGATTTTCTGACAAGCAGGAGATCGCCACTGCGCTCCTCCGCAGAGGGCTCGTGGAGGATCAGGTGCGTATCCCGCATCAGGCCGTGGTCGAATTCATGGCCGCGGTCACGCGACCTCTCGACGGCGGTGACCCACTCCTCGCGCCCGATGACGCGCGCCGCGAAGCTGAAGAGATCCTCTCCCAGTTCGTGATTCTCTACCCGACCGAGCTACTGCTGCGCACGGCTATCCGAGGCTGGGCCGCGTATCAGCTCGGCTGGTTCGACGCTCACCTGTGGGCGTATGCGGAGACGTACGGCCTGCCCGAGCTGATTTCGGAGGACTTTCAGCACGACCGTCTGTACGGCACCGTTCGGGCCATCAATCCCTTCCGCTGACCTGTCCTTCGCCGGACCACGCCGCGGTGGGATGCTCGGTGACGTTGAGGTGTAGGACTCGGCGCCGATGGTGAGCGAGCACGACGAGGACGAAGAGCACCCGCCACCGAGCGGTGGGAACGGTGAACAAGTCGATCGAGACCAGGCCCCGGACATGGTTCGTGAGGAACGTGCGCCACGTCTGCGAGGGAGGCAGCGGGCGCTTCGGGATCAGGCGGGAGACCGTGCGCTCCGCCACGTCGATGCCGAGCTTCAGGAGTTCGCCATGAATTCGGGGCGCCCCCCATAGCGAATTGGCGTGGGCCATTCTTCGGACGAGGGCGATGATCTCGACGTTAACAGATGGGCGGCCCACCGGGCGCCTTCCAGAGAGCTTGGCCCAGTGCTTGCGGAAACGGCGTCGCTGCCAATGCACGACGGTGTCGGGAGTCGCGAACACGAGGGACTGCCTCCACCCGGCCCAGACCTTGGTCAGGCCAACACAGAACAGGCGATCCGCCGTGCGCAGCCTGGGCCGGCCTACCGTTCGCTCGTACACGGCAACTTGACGACGTAAGGCGAGGTTCTCGAGGGCGAGCTGACGTGTCCGCCGCAGAGGAAAGGGAAGAGACGAAGCAGTTGGAGCAGGAGGGTGATCATTGAGCTGAGATTGTCCCGAGATCAGCGTCGGATCAACCCGTGTCCGCCGGCCGGGGTTTTGTCGAACGACAAGCCCTGGCCGGTGGGCCGCGCCACCGCCGCGCCGCGCGCGAGCCCGCTGACGTTCGTCACCTGGGCGTTGGCTAGGGCCGCGATCTCGAGAAATCGGGTGAACGCGTCGAGCCGGCGAACCGCCGCTTCCAGTCGGACCTCCTGGGCGATGTAGTTCGCGACGTAGGCTTCGAGGAGGTCCAGCCGCCCCTGCAATTCAGGCTCCGACGCGACGGCCGGAAGCGTGCCCCAGCGCAGAGCGTGGTCGCGGCGAAAGTCATCACCCAGCTCGGCTGCCGTCGGGGAAAGAAGCGGCGATTGACCACGCGGGTGGCCAGGAGATTTGCGTGTTCCCGGCGCAGCCAGCGCGCGCTCGACCCCGTCAGGGCGCATCGGTCGCGGCGCCCGGACCGCGGGTGCCGAACAGGAAGAACGAGCGCGCCGGCGGGTTCAGCAGGCGTGGGCACATCACCGGCAATTTCGCCGCAACTCTTATGGTGAGATGTCCGCCGGCTTCCCGCTCGACGGCGACGTCGCGACCGCCGCGGAGTACCAGCACCGCGGAGTACCTGCCTTGACAGCGCGCGCCGGGGAGTCCCATAGTCAGCCCATGCGCCGACTGATGAAAGTGTCGATGCTGGTCGGCGTGCTGGTGGCGGGCTACGGTGCCCCCTCTGACTCGGCCAGACGGCAACCAGCTGTCGCGCTGGCCGACGATGCACCCTCGCCATGTGCGAGCGCGCCGGAACACTCGCTGCCGCTCCCCAGCACCGTGCCGCCCGCTCAGTTCGTCGACTTCGAGAAGCGGATCCTCGCCTTTCTGCAGAGCGGCGAGTACAAGCGACTCGGCTGGTGCGGGGACAAGGGCTCGAACGGTTCGCCGTTTCGCGATACGGGGCCGTTCGTGCAAGGCGTCTATTACGGAACCCACCCCAGCGTACGCGTCTATTACTCGCCGAAGGCGATGCACTGGCTCATCCAGAGCCGGGAGGGGATGATCCCCGACGGCGCCATGATCGTCAAGGAACAGTATCGGCCACCGGCCGCCCGCTACGCTGGCTTGCGCGAGGACCAGCTGCCCCAGGCGTCCAACTGGACGGTCATGATCAAGGACTCGACCGGCGCGAAGGACGGCTGGTTCTGGGGCGAGTTCTTCGATGAGATGACGTTCGACGACGACCAGCCGCCCTTTCGATACCCGTGGGCGGGCTTCGGGTTGTACTGCGTGCGCTGCCACGCCACCACCGAGAAAGAGCAGACGTTTGCCGCGCTCAACAACATCAAGGGATTCCCCGGAGAGCCGATCCACTTCTTCGATGACGGCTCCTGGCGGTTGGTTCAGATCATCCCTGATGATGATCATGGCAACAGTTTCCCGCCCATCCCGCCTGGACCCGCGCGGCCATCCGATGAAGACTTCTTGCGCACGTTCACCTCGATTCCCGGCGTGTCGCTCTCGAGCGTCCAGACGATGCCGTCAGAGACGTACGACCACGTGGTGGCGCCGGCGGTGGGCGGCCAGTTCATCAGTTCCAGCCAGTGCATGCCGTATCACGGCGGGTTGAACGGGCCATTCGGGCCCACGATGTTCCTGCCGTCGCCCCTGGCCCCACCGGGTGCGATCGTCGGCGCCAACGTCTCGCCCTACGGTGAATGGCGCTGGTCGCCGATGGGCCTGGCCGGGCGCGATCCGGTCTTCTACGCCCAGCTCGACAGCGAGCTGGCCTACCTCGAGACGCTTCCCCCTCCCCTGAACACGCAGCTGACCCGGGACGTGAGAAATACCTGTCTGAGCTGTCACGGCGTCATGGGCAAGCGGCAGCTCGACGCCGACACGCCGGGCGGCGGCAATTTCGAGCTGGAGTTCCTCCAGCTCACCGACCGCGGCAATCCCCATCTCAAGTATGGCGCCCTGGCCCGCGACGGCATCAGTTGCGGGGTCTGTCACCGGGTGATTCCCGACCAGGCACCACCCGGGGTGCCGCCCCTCGAATACTTCTTGCGGAATTCCATCACGGGCCGTTTCCAGATCGTGGCTCCGGATACGATCTTCGGCCCCTTCCGGGACGACGAGATCGCTCCGTACACCATGACCAACGCCATCGGGATCACGCCGAAATTCAACCCCTACCTCCGCTCCGCGCGCCTGTGCGGCAGTTGCCACACGATCGACCTGCCCGTGGTCGATGGGCAGCCGGGCCAACGCTCCCTGGAACAGGTGACCTATCTGGAGTGGCTCAACAGTCAGTACCAGAACGAATTCGGCACTCCCGGTCCCAACGCCAAGACGTGTCAGGGCTGCCACATGCCCGGCCACTACCACAGCGAGAAGAAGGGCATCCGGGTCGACCAGATCGTCGACAAGATGGCCATCATCCAGGATCAGGATTACCCGGAGGCCGAGCACCGCGCGCCGGAAAGCGAGCTCAAGATCCGAGCCCGGGACGGCTTCAAGCGCCACGAATTTCAGGGGCTGAACGTCTTCCTGCTGGAGATGTTCAAGCAGTTCAACGACGTGCTCGGCGTGCGCCTGGACGACTACATGAGCGGCTCGCGCACCGACCTTCAGGACGGCATTGACAACTTTGCCCGGCAAGCCCAGGAGAGAACGGCAACCATTCAGGTGTCGGCCCGGGACACCGGCCCCCACATCATCACCGCCCAAGTGGCCGTCACCAATCTGGCCGGGCATCGGTTCCCCAGCGGCGTGGGTTTCCGCCGAGCCTTCATCGAGCTGCTGGTCTTCGAGAACCACAAAGGCCGGGAGCGGCTGGTCTGGGCGTCGGGCCGCACCAACAAACAGGGAGTCATCGTGGACAGGAAAGGTGACGTACTGCCGACGGAGTTCTTCACCGAGTACACCGACGGAGAGGGGCGCGTGCAACAGCGGTTTCAGCCGCACTACCAGCTGATCACCGCCCCGAATCAGGTGCAGATCTACGAGGAGTTGACCAAGAACGCCGAGGGCAAGTTCACGACCAGCTTCATCCGCCGAGCCCAGACGGTCAAGGACAATCGGCTCTTGCCGATCGGTTGGACCGAGCACGGCCCCGACCCGTCGCTCAACGGCCGGTTCCTCGAATCCACCCACGCTGAGCATGTGGACGGCGATCCCGACTACGTGAATGGCCAGGGTACCGATCACATCACCTACTGGATCAGGCTGCCCGCCGGGGTGAAGCCAGCACGCACCACCGTGCAGGCCACGCTCTACTATCAATCCATGCCGCCCTACTACCTCAACGACCGATTCAAGGCGGCTCCGAACGGGGCCGCCACGCAACGGCTCTACTTTCTGGCCTCTCATCTCAAGCTCGACGGGACGCCCGCAGAGAGTTGGAAACTGAAGATCGCTTCGGCGAGAACGCGCCCCCTGTAGCTCTGCCCGCCGGCCGGCAGTGAACCGCCCCGGGTTTCCCGGAGAGCTCGTTATCGGCACCGTCTCACCGTCGGGCGCGCCCTGGCCCTGCGGAGTGAGGGCCAACCGCCGGCCGTCGTGGCCCAGGCCTGGCGCGCGCAACAGGGCTGCACCGTCGCTACCGCCATCTCGTCGGCCACGGCAAACGTGCTCCCGTCGCGGTGGCCGCCGTTGCCCGCGAGCTCGGGCGTGCTCGCTGATTGCACGCCCAAGCTAAAGAGCAGCGTCCGCCGCGACATTGCTGCGCCCGTACTACGATGACAGAGGCTTATGGATGCGTAGCGGGTTGACAATGCGGCGAACGATTGATCCTTGAATGTCCCGGAGCGGGAGCCGCCGCAAAATTCGACGAAAGATTGGCCCGGAACATGACGTAGTACGCGGCCGCGAACGAGTCTCCGAGATCGACGAGATACAATCGGACCTCGTCGAGAAGGGTGCTTTCACGACCGCCAAGTGCTATCCGGGTATCGCGTAGCTTCTGCAGGACGCCGTACGGCAGGCGGCGGCTCGCGTTCCGCCTCCGGACAACGAGACACAGAGAGAAGAGCTCGTCCTCGGGAGCCGGCGCCTACGCCGAGGGAGCCGGATACCGATACCCGACCAGCGGCGCATGGGAGACGAGGCGCGGCATCTCGCCCAGTGGGCGCAGGCGCACTGATGGGAGCGGCCGCGAGCACGCAGACGAGAACGAACGCCATCCTATGGACAACCCCCCGAAGCGTCAGTTGGTGAGCGTGACGCCAGTCACCAATGTGAACCTGAGTTTGCCGACTTCCTGGAGTGTTTACCGCCCGTAAATCTCCTCAAACATGGCTGCGAGTCGATACGCACCCACCGCCACCCACTCCATCGAGACCCGGATCGCCATCTGAATGTATGGACGGGACGGATCCGGGCCCGGCGAGTCGATACCCATGGTCGAGCACTTCCGGGCCCAGCTCAATGAGCGGTACGGCTTCTCGGTGCGTGGCGCCACACGCGAGGCGCTCAGGCGGCTGGAGCAGTATTCCTGGCGCGGCAACGTGCGCGAGGTCGAGGCGCTCGTGGAGCAGGCGATGATCTTCCGGCGCGGTGACTGGATCCTGCCGGAGGATCTCGGTCTGCCGGCACGCTGTGGCAACGGCGTCGTGGGGAGCTGGGCTGACCTTGAGCGCCCAGACACGCCTGTCTGCGGAGGCGATGCGCAGCTCCCACGAGGCGCTGCGGATCGCGTCGGAGGTGAGGAAAGTCCGGCGGCGCGACCTGGTCACGCAATGCGGGACGACCCGGGAAGTCGTGTGGGGTGAGCTTTTCCAGACGAGGGCGGCCTTTGTGCGCCGGGGCCCCTCGACGTGCCGGTCGTCAAATGGGAGATACACCTCCTAAGATCCGGCCTGAAGAGTAGCATTCAAGCCTGTCCGCGTGTTCGCCATTCCCGGCATTAACGCTCGTTCCTGCTCCACCGCGATTTACGCATCTCTCGTGAATCTCTCAAGTGACGGTGCGGTCCTAGGGCTTCCTCGCAGTAGTGTCCGCCCCTCGTTGCCGGTTGCATTGCGACGTTCCGGTGTCGCGGCGTCGCCGGCTCCTGCCAAAGCAGGGCGAACAGCCGACGCGTGTGGCCGCTTGGGTTCTCTGATCAAATCGGCACCACCACCACCACTGTCTCAACGCGCTTCGGTGTAGACAAGTATCGATGTCTCGTCGCGTTGGCTCTGGCGTCACAGTTGCACACGAGTTATCTCGGATCGAGAGCTGCCAGGAGGTGCGTCATGGCGCACGAGGACGCTGAACGCGGGTCTGCGAAAATGCTGCGCGAGTCCTGCTGAACAGGAGACGCCGCACCGTGCTTTGCCAACGTGCGCGCAGCGGACAGGTCTCGCCGCAACGGCGGTGCTCGGACACCGCACTCTCAACGTGCTCGGGGTTCCACAATACTCACTTCCGGGCGCGGGCCGAGGCCAATTTGCAAGCCGCTTAACTTGGGCGGGACGAAGGAGATCACCATGAAAGGGAAGCATGTGATTCTGCGGTCGCTCGCTGGAGGAAGCCGGGACATCTTCCTCGGTCCCGCTGCTCAGCCGAGGGGGGTGGGCGAGCCCCAGGCCGTGAAGGTGGAAGTCGAGGAGCTTGACCTGAGGGGGGTGTCGGCACTGGCCCGCCACGACGATGTGCTTGCCGTGGCTCCTTCGATGCCGATGAGGCTTATTGCGCCTGTGGGCGCACCGGCGCAACCCTCGGCCGCCGCCACCGCGTGGGGTGTGAAAGCCGTCGGAGCCGACACATCTGCCCTGACCGGCGACGGTATTGTCGTCGCGGTGCTCGACACCGGCATCGATCCCACACATGCCGCCTTCGCCGGAGTGACCCTTACGCAGAAGGACTTTACGGGCGAGGGCAACGGGGACCAGCATGGTCACGGCACGCACTGCGCCGGCACCATCTTTGGTCGGGACGTGAACAACACTCGCATCGGCGTCGCGCGTGGTGTGAAGACTGCGCTCATCGGGAAGGTGCTCGGCAATCAGGGAGGTTCGAGCGAAAGCATCGTGACCGCGATTCAGTGGGCCATGGACAACGGCGCCAACGTGATCTCGATGTCGCTCGGTATGGACTTCCCCGGGTTCCAACAGCAGTTGCAGCAGGGCGGAGTCCCACAGGAATTAGCTACCTCGCTTGCCCTCGAAGGGTACCGTGCCAACGTTCTCCTTTTCGAGCGTCTCGCGGCCGTCGTGAAGTCCCTTGGGAGCTTCGTGCAGAGCACGATTATCGTCGCGGCGGCAGGCAACGAGAGCCGGCGGAACGTGAATCCGGACTTCGAAATCGCCGTGAGCCCGCCGGCCGTGTCTGACGGCATCGTCTCCGTGGCTGCCTTGGGACAGAGCGGAAATGTCTTCGTGGTGGCGCCGTTCTCGAACACGGGCGCGAATGTCTCGGGGCCCGGCGTCGCCGTGACCTCGGCTAAGCTCGGCGGCGGGCTCATCGACATGAACGGGACGAGCATGGCAACGCCACACGTTGCGGGCGTCGCCGCTCTGTGGGCTCAAAAGCTTAAGGCGACAGGAGCGTTGACCGGCTTCCAGTTGATGACTCGGCTGGTCGGAACGGCTGTACAGGACGGGCTGCAGGCGGGGTTCGATCCAGCTGACGTTGGCGCAGGCATGGTCCGCGCGCCTCAGAACTAGCTTTTGGAGGGCAGACGACTACGGCGCGGTGGCCCGACCGTACTTTGAGCTTCTCCGAAGGGGTGGGCTGGTGCGTCCGCTCGTCTATCGTCGTCGATCGTGAGGTGACGTATGTCGGTCCGACGGCTGTTGAGATGGCTGTTGCCGGTGCTTTCAGTTCTTTGCGTTGGCCCATTCACCGCGCACGCCCAGGAGGCGATCAACATCGCCGACCTGGTGCTGGCGGTGAGAAAGGGCCTCATTGAGGCTCAGCAGACCGAGGCCAAACAGAAGCTCGTGCCGATGTTCCTCGTCAAGGACTTCGAGATGACGATCACGTTCGTCGTGACTAAGGGAGCGTCAGGCGAGGTCTCCCTCAAGGTCGTGACGTTGGGCGGGAACGTCACGAAGGAGGAGACGCACACTGTGACGATCCGCTCGGAGACGGCCGCCTTCGATCATGTGAAGGAACGACTGAAGAAGTGTCTGGCCCAGGGCCCGGCCCCGGATCGCACCTACCCGGCATGCTTCAATCAGGCCTACAAGGAGCTAGGGCTTGATCAGCCGGGCGCGGGGATTCATCGCTGACAGCGCGAGACTTGAGTCGGTAGTTCCGGGGAACGGCCCACGAGATCTGGAGAATGCCGAGGTGAAGCAATCACCAGGCGCTACGCAACACATCCCAGGCGCGAAGGCCACGGCGCGCACAATCGCGCGGCGTCCCCTGCGCTCCGACGAGCGATCACGATCAGTGGAACGCGTGATCATGATCGGCTGGACTCGGCGCTGAGGATGGGCCGAATACATGGGTTGCATCAGCGCGCATTCGCGAGGCAAGGTTGCTGGCAACCGGCGGGCGGGCCGGAGCCCATGCGGATTGGTGCGACCCGGGCGAGGAGGCTGTCATGACCGTAGCCCTCGATCGGTATGTGAGCCGTCGGGCCTTCCTGATCTCGAGCGCAGCTGGCGCGCTGGCGTTGGGTGTGTTGGTCTCTCGCGGCGCCGATGCGGACGTCGCCGAGGACGCGCCCAACACGCACAACATGCTGGTACTCGGTGAGCAGACCATTTTTCTGTCCATCTCCCGATGTTCGCTGCCCTGAACGAGACCAAGACCGGCTTCAGGTCGCCCCACCGATATCAGGTCATTGTCGAGGCTGCGTTCACGAAGGAGGGAAAGGAGCTGCGCGACATCTACGTCAAGGATCGGCAGGCTCATCCCATGACGCGGATCTACACCCTCAATCCGGAGACCCCAGCGGGACGCCTTGTCCTCCAGCGAGGCCGCATCCGCTCGTGAGAGGAACGACGCCTTGGGATAGGCGACACCGACCGCGGTGTCCTTCTTCGAGTGCGAGACCAGCAGGGGACCGTCCACCCGGCTGGCCATGCCCTTCGGGGCTCCGCCGCGCTGAGAATCGAAGGGCAGGGCATCGGCGAACGCGAAGTGCGAGAAGGCGCCCTGCAGCAAGACGAGTGTCTTGACTGGTGAGGCGGGACCATCCAGACCGGCCCGCAGCCCGCTTAGCGCGAAGGAGACGACGCGAGCGCCGAAGCTGTGGCCGATGAGGTGCACCCTGACCCCCGGCTGGCTCGCGTGGATGCGGCCGATGAGCGGCCCCAAGCCGGCGCGGCCCACGGTGCCCGCCCGGCTCTTCATGTGCCAGTAGGTGGTGGCCCGCAGCGCTTCCCTGGCGCCGGTCCACAGGCCCTCGAATGCGTCGTCGATGCCAGCGGCGGCGGCGCGCGGCCGGGCGACTCCGACGGCCATGCTCCGGAAGACGTGATCGGGTGGCTCGGTGACTAGGGCCCTGTCGCCGTTGTCCTCGGGACCGGCGCTGGGCGGGGCGAGCGCGCCCAGCAACTGCTGGAACCGACTCAGCGCCGCCGGGTCGTTCTTGGGTCGCTCGTCGAGAAGCCGCGCCATCTCCTCGATGGCGGCCACCTGCTCCGGTCGCTTGAACGCGACCGTCAGCCGACTGGCCATGTCGGAATCGGAGAGCTTGGCGGGCAGGCTCGCGGCGCCGCCGGCCTTCGGTGCCGGCGCCTCGTCCGGCCAGAGAATCGAGGGCCAGATCACGCCGGCCGTTCCGATCGATCCCGGGGAGAGGTTCCGCCCCTTGAGCACGGCCTGGAGCTGATCGAAGAAGCTGGAATAGAGCGATCGAGCCACGCGCCGGTCGTTGTTCCAGCCGTGGGAGAAGACGAAGAAGTCTTGCACGCTGTGCGTCGGCAGCTCCCCGAGGAGCGTGTCGATCGCCGAGGGCTGGACGGGCTTGCCGTCTTCATCGAACTCGATTTGCCAGTAGGGGAATCCGCTCATCTGTTCTGACATGACGATGCTCCCTTCCCGTGACTCACACCGCCTGGATGGCTCGCATCAGATCCACTAGCCCCCGGCCCTCGAAGTACCGCTCACGGCCCAGGGAGGTGGTGTTGTCGCGAAAGACCCGCTCCGCTGCCCGGGCCATAAAGAATGGCGAGATCCTATCGAGATCCTATATGGAAAAGGGTCCGGTCACGTCGCGACACTGGCTCCAGGTCGGCGGCCTGTGAGTGAGCGTCGTTTTGGCGGCCAGATAACAAGCGCATCAGCAGGTTCCACGGGACTGTGGGCATCGCGTGTCTCGGCTACTCCACCCAAGGCAACCGCATCGAGCGACTTGTTCGCTCCTTGGCCACGCCCCTACGCTGCCGGCCAGAGTGATGGTGGAGGCCCCCGTAGAAATGGAAGCGTGCCTCCCCGCTTCCTGGTGAGCGGAGCCGCTACGCGATCGTCAAGGGCGCGTCGGCGCCCGAGCTCTCACAACAGGTGATCAAGCACCACCACGTCCCGGAGGGCTTCGATCGCGATGGGGCTCGACGCCGGCAACTCGGCAAGAACAGCTCAAGTCGCGCCGCATCGTTGGGCAAGCGATGCTGGGTCAATTCCCCGTCGGCGCTGAGAACCGCGATCCGCGACGTGCGTTTGCGGAGGTCGATACCCACGTGTACCATCGTCCCGGTCTCCTCTCTCAGAGAGCTGTGCGCTCTGAGTGCCAGCCTATTCCGGGCTGGGCGGAGGCCAACGCACTTATGGCATCACTACGGGTTAGCTTGAACAGCGTGTAGGGCGCGGTCAGAGGTGGCTCACGGGCCAGCCCCACGGATGCCAACCGTCGCGGCAGCCCGCGGACTCTGTCACGACTCCATGACGCGGAGCCGGCCCTCAATAGCCCGTTGCCAGTATGCTGGCCGGCCGCCACCGGGGTCTGACCATGAGCATCAGACAGGAAAATCTCGAAAAGCTTGGGCCTCGGCTCCGTGTGATCTGCAACGGAGACGAAGAAGTGAACGCGCTGCGGTCGGAGCTCTCCGCCGCCGTCCAGGCGCCACCGCCGGTCGCACAGCAGCACAAGGCCAAAGAGATGCTCCAGCAGGCGGTCAAGCAACCGACGCCGAAAGAGGCGCTGGCCGCGCCCCCCTCCGATCAGCCGTTGACAGACGCTGTGAAGGTGAGCTGTTTCGTTCGACTGGCGGATCCTGACGCCCGGAGGAACGTGCTCCCGGGAAATCCGATTCGCCGCGGCGATCTGCTGACCGCGGAACTGACCCCGCGCGACATCGCCGACATCGTGAATCTCGGGCCTGAGAGTGGAATCGCGTCGATTGAGACGGGCGAGCCGCTTTCGCTGCCAAAGCCGGTGATCACCCCGCGTGGGGTGAAGGAGCCCCCGAGCCGCGTGCCGAAATCAATTGCCGGCGACGCGGCCGTGCCGCTCGACCGCAACATGCCCGCGGTCCTGATCGGCATCATCGACGTCGGCGGATTCGACTTCGCGCACCCCGACTTCCTGACTCCTTATGGGACGACCCGCTTCGTGAGCATCTGGGACCAGGGGGCCACCAAGGGTTCGCCGCTGGGACCTCCGCCGCCCCCGTTCCCCGACGGAGCCGAAATCACGAGTCAGCGGATGAATCGGGCGCTCGAATGGAGCCGCTCGCACAAGGTCGGCGCGACCGATCTGCTGCGGCAGTCCTCCCAACGCCCAGGAGCCCACGGCACGCACGTGGCGAGCATTGCCGCCGGCAACCTCGGCGTCTGCCCCGACGCGGCGATCGCCGGCGTCCTGATCGCGCTGACCGAGGAAGACCACGAGCGCCATGCGTCTCTATATGATTCGACGCGGCTCGCGCACGCGGTCGACTATGTGTTTGCGCTCGGAGAGCGGCTCTACGGTCGGCGGATCCCGACTGTCGTAAACATTTCCCTCGGCACGAACGGCCACGCGCACGACGGAACGAGCTCCATCTGTCGCTGGATCGACGCGGCGCTCATGACGGCGGGGCGCTGCGTCTGCGTTGCGGCGGGAAATGCGGGCCAGGAGGCACCGCAATTCGCCGGCGACCTCGGATTCTTCATGGGCCGCATCCATGCGAGCGGGCAGGTGGCCGCCCGTGGGCTCGAGACGGACCTCGAGTGGCAGGTCGTCGGCAACGGGATTGCCGACGTCTCGGAGAACGAGCTCGAGATCTGGTACGAGGCGGGCGATGAATTCGAAGTGCGCCTGCGCTCGCCCTCCGGTGTGTGGATTGGTCCGGTGCGGCCCGGTTCGTACGTGGAGAACCGGCGGCTCGCTAGCGAGACCTTCGTCTCGATCTACAACCAGCAGTACAACGTCGCGAACGGCGCAAACCGGATTGCCATCATTCTCAGCCCGCGCCTCAAACCGCCCGTCGTCGGCATCGAGGCCGGCACCTGGCTCGTCCGCTTTCGAGGAGTGGAAGTCCGCGACGGCCGCTTCGACGCGTGGATTGAGCGGGACGATCCGCGGCCGCTCGGACGCCTCGGCGAGGTGGACGCGTGGCGCTTTCCCTCGTACTTCTCGCAGCGCTCGAACGTCGATCGGTCGTCGGTCAGCTCGCTTGCCTGCGGGCATCGCGTGATCTCGGTCGGCAATTGCGAGGAGGCTGCCGAGCGCATCAACCGCTCCTCGAGCCAGGGCCCAACGCGTGACGGCCGTTACAAGCCGGAGATCGCCGGCCCTGGCACGGACGTCGTCGCGGCACGCGGATTCTCGCCGCGGGACCGTATGTGGATCGGCATGAGCGGGACGAGCATGGCGAGCCCGTACGTCGCGGGCGTTGCCGCGCACATGCTCGCACGCGAGCCGCGACTCACCGCCACACAGATCGTGGGGATCATGCGCCGCACGGCGCAGCCGCTGCCCGGATCCGACTACCGTTGGCAGGACGCCGCGGGCTTCGGACTGATCCAGCCCGACGCGTGCCTCGCCGAGACCCACAAGCCATTCCTGCCCGTAGATCTGGACAAGAGCCCGTGAAGCTGCGAGTATTCCACGCCTCCGACGGCGACTGTCTCCTCCTGTCGTCTAGCGACAGCACACCGCGCCGCATACTCGTCGACGGCGGCCGCCGGACGTCCTACCAGCAGAACACGCGGGCCTTTTTGGGCGGATTGCGCACGGCGAACGAGAGGATCGACATCATCTGCGTCTCGCACATAGATGACGACCACATCACGGGCATCCTTCAGCTCGTGGAGGACGAAGTGGATTGGAGGGCGTTCGAGTTTCAACAGGTGGACACCCCGGGCGAACCTGCTCCGACAGTGGCTCGTCCGCCAGAGGTAGGTGAGGTCTGGCACAATGGACTGTTCCATCTGGTGGGGGACCAGATTGCACCGTCTGTTGAAGGCGTGCTCGAAAGCGTGGCCACCGTGCTCGCGGGCGCGCCGAGCGAGGAGCTGCAGGACCTCGCGTCCGAGCTCGACGACCTCGCAACAGGTGAGCGATCGTCGATGGAACTGTCCCGGCGGCTGTCACCCGAACAACTCGGAATTGCCCTCAACCCGCGTGCGGCTGGCCCCCTCATGAAGCGCGGTACGCCTGGCAACGCAGCCGGCGGCGAGCAGGTGACGCTGGGGAAGTTGAAGATCTCCGTCCTCGGTCCGTCGGATGACGACATCGAGAAGCTGCGCGTTGGATGGCAGAAATGGCTCGATGCGAACGAGAAGGCACTTCGGGAGCTGCAGGCGGAGATGCTCGAGGATGAAGAGCGTCTGGGCACGCTCAGCCCGCGCATCGTCGCGAACCCGATGCTCGACGCGGCCCTGGGCGAAGGACTGAAAAAGGTGACCGCGGCGAACCTGGCCTCCCTGATGCTTCTTGTCGAGGAAGACGTGTTCTCAGTGCTGCTCACCGGCGACGGCGTATCTCAGGAGATCCTCGACGGGCTCGCGCACCACGGGAAGCTTGACGCGAACAAGCGCATCCATGTCAACGTGCTGAAAGTGCAGCATCATGGCGCGCTGGGGAACGTGGAGGCAGAGTTCGTGAAGAGCGTCACGGCCGATCACTATGTGTTCTGCGGGAATGGCGCACATCACAACCCGGAGAAGGAAGTTGTGGAGGCGTTTGCGAAAGCACGCCTCGAGGGAATCGAGGGCGGGGTCCCCGTCGGCCCCGGAACGCCTTTCAAGTTCTGGTTCACAAGCAGTTCGGAAACTCCCGGCCTCACCGCTCAACGCAAACAGCACATGAAGATCATCGAGGACACCGTTAATGCGCTGCGGCAGGGTCATACCGCTCGAATGAGGCCGACGACCTTCCTCAAGGATGGGAGCTTCGAGATTGACTTGAGCTGAAACCGATCCCATCGCGACGGGCGGGGTCGGCGAACGGAGCGCTGGAGGACAGCGAGTTGATGGCGCAGCGCCACGTTCTCGAGGGCGATGGCCGTCGACCCGAAGAGCAACGCACGGAGGAACGTCGAGAGAGCGAACAGAGGGATCATGGTGGGCTCCCGGCCCAGAGGTCGCGTCGGTGCTTCGACTCTACGCGGTCCAGAGGGAGGTGTGCGCAAGTTCAAGCGAGGTGGGCCGAACGGAGTGTTTGACCAGGACAACGCCACGCGATCCTCGATGCTCACGTTCCGCGCACGGTGAGCCCCCGCGAGAGCGCGGCGGTGGCCTGACGATCGTCGTGCGTCCAGAATTCCAGCGGCTCGCCCCCCGCTTCAGCGGCCAGGATCTCGGCGGTAGCGACGTGGATCGCGTCGAGCGCACGGACGTTCACCGCAAAGGGGCTCTTCGCGCGATCCACAACCTCAGCATCGATCGCGGCCAGATCCAGCATGGCGAGGAGGTCGGCGAGCTCCTTCCGTTTGCTCGCCGTCTCCGCGTCGTCGAGGTTGCCGAGCAGCCGCTCTCGGTCTACGGCGCGGAACGCCTCGATCTCGACGAGTTGCGAGGACACGACACGGTCGTCACCGGCGAATGGCACCTTCGATCCCGACTTCGAAAAGAGGATCCGGAGCACGGCGCTAGCGTCGACGTACTTCACTCGGATCCTCACGCACCGCGCGAAGCGACGCCTGGATGTCGACGCGTCGATCGAGCCTCACGATTTCGAGCTTCCGCCAGTCTTGCGTGCCGAGCCGCAGCCGGCCGTCCTGCGCCAGTCGCTCGCGCCACGACAGCGCCTCGGCCTGCGGTGGACCAAGCTGCGCAATCGGCTCGTCCCGGTCCTTCACGACGATCCGTGACCCGCGGGAGGCCATCCGAAGATACTTGCTAAGGTGAGCCTTGAGCTCTGTCACGTTGATGATCTTCATGGCCACATAATAAGACCATCATGGTCACGCGGCAAGGGATGTCGACGGTGGCGGCCACGCAGCTTCGGGTCCTTTGGCTCGTGGCTGACGCTCCCGGTTTTCGCCCGGCGTGGTATCCGAGCCACTGGAGGAGGAGGCGACCCGCTCGCCCGCAGGAATGTCCAGGACGGGCCAGCGCAATGGCCTTCGAACCGACGTTCTACCGCTCCTCGCGGAGTCCGTCGCTGAAGAGTGAAGGAACGAACGTGTAGGGATCCGCCGGCTCGGTGAGGAGCGCTTGCTGCCGAGGGGTGAGCGGGACATCGGGTGGCGGAAGCACCCGCGCCCGGGACCAAGCCATCTGGGAGACGCAATACTTGTAGAGCAGAGTCCGGCGCTCGTGGTCGGCCGTCCATGGGGCTGTTCCGTGCATTACGGCCTCGGAGAACAGGACTACCGACCCCGCCGGTACGTCCGGAATGACCACGCAGGAGGCTTTTCCCGGGGCCTCGTGAATCTGGCGCGGCAGCTTGAAGTGACTCTTGTGACTCCCTGGAATGCACCAGAATCCCCCGGATGTCGGTCCGGCATCGGCAAGACTCCAGGCCACTACCGTGAACCCCTCGTAGATGCCGTTGCTGGCAAAATGAAAGCGCTCCCCGGGCTTGGTGAAGGAGTTGCGGGCCGAGGCCCCGTAGTCCGCGTGCATGGCCCCCATGCTCTGCCCCTTGTGCATGCGGATCCCGTAAAGACGGTCCAGCCGGAAGCAGTCCCCGAGCCGAAAGCGAAGAATTGGCATGATCGCCTCATGATCCAGCAAGCGACAGAACGGCTCCCCCCAGTTGAGGAAGCCATGATCCGGGCCGTGCAAGCCAGCGGCGGAGCCGAAGCGAATGCTTTCGCGAGGGCTGGGGAGACGCTGCGCATCGATCAATCGATTCAGCTCGGCCAGCTCCGACGCACCTAGGACGTTGTGGATCACCAGATAGCCCTGAAGATCGAAAAGGTACTGTTGCAGTTCCCGGTCCGAAGCGTCCACGGTCAAACCCTCCTCTGCATGGGCACTATCACCGCCGCTTCCACATCGCCCTGTCCGAAAGTCACACCCACTTGGTCCGCGCGTCAACGCTAACATGCCTGGCCTGGCGCTGCCTGCGCTCTCATCTTTGCTCACGGACGCGGTCGATGACGAGCTGATCGAAGCCAACCTTGCCTCCAGGTCGGGCGCAAGAAACGCCGAGGTGTCCTTCGACAAAACTCCGTCCGACCGGCTCAGCTCAGGAGGCTGGTAGTGGAGAGCGCGTCAGAAGTCCATCTGGTCTACATTCGCGACGATCAGTCGCTGACAATTGGACTCATCGCCGACGTCTCTACGGGGTCTGGGGCCTGCGGACCGTGTACCTGATCGACCGGGGCGGCCGACTCGTGGGACGGGCGACAGGTCCGCGCGGCTGGGACGCGCCGCCCGCCTGCCAGCTCATCGAGGCGATGTTGGCCGAGAAGTCCTGAGGCGGCGGATCAGCTCGCGTCACGGGGCCAAGGCCATCAGACGTCCACCCGTGGAAGCTTCGGCGCGATCAAGGGCCTGTTGGGGAGCGGTTTACTTCTTGTGCTTGGCCCGAAACATCCCGTGGATGGGGTGGCCGTCGTAGGGCCCGATCGCATTCTCGTGCGCCTTGGTCCCGTAGATCGGATGAATATCCCACCATCTCCCGCTCGACGTGTCGTGCACGAACTTTCGTCGGCCTGCGCCGCCGGCGTCCGCACCGTATAGATCCACACCCCACGACGCATCGACGAGGAACGTGTGTTCGTTGGACGAGGATGTTCGCTCGACGACGATGACGGTATGCCATGCCCGATCGTTAGAGTCGGCCCGCGGCGACGAGCACGATGTGCCCAGCGTGGACGATGGTCGCCGCTTCGAAGCTGCGGATTTCCGGACCGTAAGCAACATGAACGCCCTCCAGCAACGGTCGCCCGCCCTGGCCCCCGTCACCGTGACCTCACCTCCCAAACTGAGCCGCCCGCCCCAGGAGTCCGCCCAATGAGTACAGCGAATGTCGCGTAGCCAAGCCCCACGCGCGGAGTCGCTTCAACGGGCCTTTACCGGGGCGGCGGAGGGATGACGCCAGCGCCCTTGCTCTTCCGACCGCTACTTAAACCCTCTCTACGACGAACACGTCCATGTCAACGTTGGCCTGGCGCAACTGCTTCAGCGGGACATAGTCGGGGTCGTCGTGCCATGCTTGAGCCTGCTCGAGAGAAGGAAACTCCAGAATGACGACGGAGAGGGGCGGCTTCCCTTCCAGGGCTACAATCCGCGGCGTGGAGTTGCCGCCGATCAACGCTTTGCCGCCGTGTTTTGCCCCCAGGGCGGCCGCCTTCGGGAGATATCCCTTTACCCATGCCGTACCCCGAGGTGCTGATCGACCTAGGCCAATGATGTAGGCAGCCATGTCTCTCGCCTCCACCTTCTTTGTGGGATATTCCGTGAGCTCCGCGACGGCCCCCCGGCGTGGCCATAGGCGGACAGCTCGGTCAAGAGCAGGGTCGCGACCCCCCCGCCCGAGAGGAGCAATCTCCGCCGAGTCATCCCCGCTGGCAGCCGCTCCTTCATCGCGCGCCCTCCTTGTCCTGCACCGCAAACCGGGTGCGGCTCACTGATTTGAACTGGGATTTGCGAATTGGACGATGGTCGCCTCCCTCTCGTGTTGCTGAACGAGCGCTGTGACAGTTCCATCAGTCTGATTGCGCCACGATCGGCGTGTGGAAGACGACGTCGTCTCCCAGCAGACCGTCCAGCGCCTCCGGCCGCTCGCCCGCAAGAAACCGGTGCCAAATCCCGACCACCTTGTCGGTCATCGCTCCGTTGCCACCCCCGATGCAGCCTTCCGCCGCAGCTCCCCTCCTCGGTCACCGTACCAGGACTCTTCTTGAACTAAAGTTATAGCTTCGTTTCTGGAAGTATCAGTGACTGACGATATACTACGCGGGGTAGGCTGTCAATCTGATGGAGGCATCGTGGCGGACAAGGTCTACGGGCAATACTGCGGCTTGGCGAAGGCGCTCGATCTGGTTGGGGAGCGGTGGACCCTGCTGATCATTCGCGAGCTTGCCTTCGGGCCGCGGCGTTTCTCGGATCTCGTGGAAGGGCTACCAGGGATCAGCACAGCGGTACTTACCGAGCGGCTGAACCGTCTCGAGGCTGCGCGATTGATCCTCCGCCGAACGTTGCCGCCTCCGGCCGCCTCGAAGGTCTACGAGCTCACCGAAGACGGTCACGATCTGGCGCGAGCGATCGTTCCACTCGCGGCCTGGGGTGTTCGAATCCTGGCCGCTAACCGTCGAAAGCGCACCGAAGCGTTTCGTCCCGCCTGGGGGTTGCTGTTCCTCCGTGAAACGTTTGACGCCTCGTCGGCGCGCGACGTGCACGACGTGTATGAGTTTCACGTCGACGACTCGGTGATCAGCGTGATCGTGGACGATGGCGAGATGCAGGTGATCGAGGGGCAGAGCGGCCGCCCCGTCGACCTCGAGATCCATGTCGATGCGACCACGTTCATCGACGTGGGCGTGGGGCGCCTTCGCGGGCGCGATGCGATACGCCAAGGGAAGTTGCGACTCGTGGGCAGCGAAGCGGCTCTTCGCCGCTACCGGAGCATCATTCGCCCGCTGGCTCTGCCGAGACCGGGTGGCTCACGTCTCGATCGTCACGGCGGGTCGATCGGTAACCGTTCACGGGGCAGGCGATCAGATGGCGCCACCGGCCGTCGGCAGAGACCTTTTTCGATCGGCGGGCCTCACGCTGCGCTTCCAGCGCGCGCTCGAGACCAATCTTGTAGTGGAACGTGAAGCAGTCCGCCACCCTGTTCGCCACGCTCCTTACCCGGACGGCCGTCACTCGCCAGCCTGCGTACCGGGAGAAGCTCGCTGGAGCCCTCAACGAGGCGTTCCAGCGCGGCACGGCGCGCTGAGAGGGGTCGTGCTCGGAGATCCCGGCCACGCGCGTAGAGAACGTCGAAGACCATGGTAGCGTAGGCACGTCGCGGCTCAAGGTTCACTCCCTGACGCGCCTCGGGGATCGGCTCCCGGGGCGCGTCCCATGTCCGCTCATGCGGCGCCATCCTTCGGGGCACTCAGAAAACCGTCCTCACCCTCGGTTTTCGCGGGCGGGTCTCCCGGATGCCATCTGATGGGCCGCTCGAGCAGCCCCTCGACCAGGAGATTGGCGAGCAATTCGACGATGGCGACTTCGGCCTCCGGCGTGAGGGCCAGGCGGGGCCTGCCCTCGACGACGGGCTCGGGCTTGCTGCGACGCCGACGACGCATCGCTACGCCGTCGCCTCCGACGCGGACGACGCCTCACGCTCGCGGGCCCGCTTCGCGGCCAGCTTCTCGGCCTGGTCGAGATCGAAGATCCGGAGCCCGCCGGGTGTCCGCGTCGAGCGTAGTTCTCCGCGGTCCTCCAGCTCGTAGACGTCGCGCTCGGAGGCCTGCAGGACTCGACACACATCCCCGAGCAAGCCGGGTCGCGGGCTCTTCGCCATGCACTCGGAGATACGGCAAGGCAGGGTGAGGCGGCAACGAGGCATTTGGTGAGGCGCGCCTCACCTGCGCCTCACCCCCGCGAGCGTCAGCGCCGACGCGTGGGGGCTTTCACCCCTCTCCGGCGCAGGGTGTGCGGATCGACGCCGAGCAGTTTCGCGAGCTGCCGCAGGGGCATTTCAGGATGCTGCTTCACGGCGGCGGCAATCGCCTCGGGAGTCAGCCGAGATCGCTTCGCCTGGGCGGCCGGCGCCTCCTCCACCGGGGCGGGCGTCTCCGCCGGCGACGGCGGCGGCCTCCAGGCGAAGATCGGAGGGGGGACGATGTCCGGAAGAGGGAGACGCAGGCGGGCCGCTTCGCTCTCCTGCATCCGCGCCCTTGCCCGCTCGGTCTCCGCCTCGCTCGGGGGCGGGGGCAACCGCGCGAGCTCCGCGGCCAGCGCGTTGTGCTGCATGCTGGCGGCCGCCCGCGCGAACTCCGCGGCCATTTGCGGCCAGCGCTTCGGCCGCGGTCTAGGGCGGGGGGACCGGCGCCGTGGAGCCGGCGTCGCGGGCCTGCGCGGTCGGCGCTTCGCGATGGCGACCTCCCCTGACTGAGGCCCTGACAAGGAAGCGCGCGGGCCAGGCCGGTCAGGGAAGACGGCGGTTCGGGCTGCAGACCCTACGCCCGCGAGCGGCAGTCTATCAGGCGGCCGCCTCCCCGCTCAGCACGAAGCGCCACCCCAGGGCGGAACCCCTTGGGGAATCGAACCTGTGCCATGGGCGCACGCCGCGCAGGGCTCGCGTCGTCGTCGGAAGGCGGCGGCGCGAGCCCCTCGTCCACGTCACACCATCCCCAGCGCCGCGTCGGTGCGCCAGGGCGTAGGCGCATTCTCAGGGAACTGCGCGGCGACCAGAGCCGTGGTGAGCAGCAACCGGTCGCTCACTCTCGGACCGCCGCCCTTCCACCGATGAGCGCGCGCACCTGCGCCCGAAGCTCGTCGAGTTCCTGTTGCCGCGCTTCGATCCGGCGCTCCTGCCGCTGGAGCTCCTTCTGGAGCGCCTGGTAGCTACCGCTGGCGAACTCGTCTTCTGCGTAGACCGTCACAAGCTCCTGGTCGGACATGTCGAGGCTGACGGGACGCCGCGTCCCCGTCGCCTGGTTGCTGGGCGCGGATGAGGGAGAAGGGCACCGTCCGAGCTGTCCGGTTACGTGTCGCTTCACATCCGCGACTCAGCCGCCCCCGAAAAGGGGCTTCATCGTTCTACGCTCTACGGCCGCCAGCGCAGCAGGCGACGACGGAGTGGGTTAAGCACGCCGCCGTAACAGCATCAGGCAGGTATCGACACCGGCATCCCTGGCTGCGCCCAGGCCGGTTATCATTCACGGGTGCACGCCGTCCGGGTTCGGCGGCACTTTGATCAACCGCCCGCTCCTCAGGAGGAGACGCCGATGAAGCCGTCGAGACTCCTATCCCTAGTCCTCGCCGCCGTCGCGCTGCTCACCGCCGCCTCGGCCAGCGCCCAGGCTCCGCCGCCCTACGGTGTCGCGATCACGCTCGAGCAGGCCAAGAAGGTCATGGCCGCCGCGGAGGCCGAGGCCAGGAAGAACAGCTGGCCCGTGGTCATCGCCATCCTAGACTCGGGCGGGCAGCTCGTCATGCTTCAGCGCCTCGACAACGCTCAGTGGGGTAGCATCGACATTGCCAAGGAGAAAGCCCGCTCTGCGGTCGCGCTGCGCCGGCCGACGAAGGCCCTCCAGGACCTCATCGCGCAGGGCGGCGCCAACCTGCGCCTGCTGACTCTCGGCTACAGCGTGCTCGAAGGCGGCATCCCGATCTTGGCGGATGGCAGGATTATTGGCTCCGTCGGCGTCTCCGGCGTCACGTCCCAGCAGGATGCCCAGATCGCCCAGGCCGGCATAGACGCTCTGAAGTAGCGCCAACACGCGGGAACCGAGCGCCCCGGTCCGGGCCAGGGCGCTCATCCTCCGGCCGATCACGCGCCGCGTGAGGAGGTTCACCCGCATCGACGCCACAGGATCGGGTCCTTGAGGCAGACCAGCGGCCGGGAGACAAAGCGCAGTGGCATTCGCACGGTCCGGCCAGGCGGGATCGGGCACGTGATCTTCGCGATCGCGCCATGCCGCCTGAATCCGTGCCTCGTCGTGCGCCCGCACCGAACAGCAGGCGCCGGAAAGCTCAGTCCCTGTCCGACATAAGGCTGGCGATCTCATGGACCGTGTCGGGTTCGGACACCAGCATCCCGGGAGCTGGGCATTGGTGATGCGGCCATTCCAGCCACGGGTGATCCTCACAGATCACGGCTGGCAGGACACGAGGGTGATTGAGTTCACGCCAAGCAAAGACGTACGCGTCGACTGCCGTGTGGACGGCCGCCGAATCGCCGCAGCCGAAAGCGTGGGCGGGGACTGCGCAATCTCCTCCAGACTCAGAAACCATCGAACGCGCCCACGGGGAGAATGCCACGGGCCCCGAGCTGGCTAACGGCACCCACTACCGTCAGGCCGAAATCTGGGACAAGGCCTTCACATACCTGACCCGCGCTGGCGCGCAGGCTTGGTCCCATTTGGCCCTCGTGGAGGCCGTGGAGTGCCGAGAACAGGCTCTCGCCGCGCTCGAAAACCCCCGCATCGGTTTCTGGCGTCGGGCCGTGTCTCATCCGATCGCCGATCATCCGCCGGGTGATCCGGTCGAGCTGATCCAGGCGGCCACGGCGTCAGGGCCATCGGCGGATCGACGAGTGACACAAGCCGCAACTGCGCCGAGGCTATCATCACCCTCGGTATCACCGCCTCGTGAGGAGCTGACGGATGATGCCGGCGAAGAGGAGCCCGATCCCGGCAATAAGCGGGACCCAGTACGTGGGTACGTCGTAGACCCGCACTAGGACGATGCAAGCGCCCACCACCGTGAGGATGGCGCCAGCCACGATGAGGCCACCTGGCGCCGTGATTGCTCATGACCCGCGCCGCCGCGCCTCCGCTTCGAGAATGTCCGTGACGACGCCGTCGATGTTCTTCTCCTCGCGGACCGCCCGCGCCGTTAGCCACTCCGCGACGACGCGGGGCAGCGCGAGGCTGATCGTGAAGAGGATGTTTCCTGAGGGCGACCTGGCGCGCCGCGCCACGGCAGCGCGCGCGATCTCTTCGGGCGACCTGCCAGCTTTCTTCGTCGTTGCGAACAGCAGCTCGGGCTGGTCGCTGGCGCGTGGGGGCTGGCGCTTGGCCACCGCAGCGTCAATCCTCCATCGTCTTGATCAGCGTATCGATCGCCGAGTCACCACGGCGTCGCGTCGCGACCCTGCCCGAGCCACCGCGGCAGCAGGTTGATTGGGCTCGGCAAAACTCGGCCCACCACCAGACGACGACTGAGGCAAACGCACATCGTAGCGATGGGCGTGCATCGCTTCGGCGACGTTCCCCATGCCGGGACGGCGAGTCGAGCCGTGCGCGAAGCATGCGGACGTCGGGCACGGTGTCGGGAAGCTGGACGGCGACCAGGCGGTCGCGAGTAGGAAGGGCTGGCGGACCGGACCGTCAGGCATTCTTAGATGGTAGCTGAAAGGCCCGTCTCAGGTAACGCACGACTCGCCACGGACGACTACGCCGACGAGAGGCTTGGCGTCGACGATCTTGAATTGGCCAGAGAGCTTGCGGCAGGGCTGTCGGCGAGTTCGACATGCGCTACCTCTTCATCTGGATCGGCCTGGAGGCATTGTTCGGACCCACAGACCGACTGAAGCAGCTCGCGGGCTCACGAGCCGGCGACGCGTAGCACACCCGTACCGCCTGGTCCTCATGAGCCAGTGGCGCCGAAGAGCGCCATGATGTACGGCGAAGCCCGCATGCAGGACATCAGCGTGCGGGAGAAGGCCGGCGATAGCCCGGGGCTCATCGTCAACACCACGCTCTACAACCATGGCTGCCGCTTCGCGGTGACCGCCCTGCCCGTGAGGCGTACGAATACGATTTCTTCGCCGATCTGGAGCGCTCGCTCCAGCGGCCGGTCCCGGCCACCGAGTCAAGTGTCGCGGCCGGCGAGCACGCGTCGGGGCCTCTGCGCGCTGCGGCTCTTCGCGCCGGGCCGGCGCCCCGCGTCGCGGCGCTGGCGCTCGCGATAGCGGCGGACCTTGGCGATCGTCCCGCACGCGCGGCCGCGCGGCCCGCCCGCATACATCAGGCACCAGCGCTTGCCCCCGTTCCTCGTGTGATCATAGAAGACCCACCGGCAGTCTGGGCACGCTTTGAGCCTCGCCCACTGGCCGTCCGCGATCGCGGCGAGCACGATGCCGAGGATCCGGCCCGGCGCTCCTCGGGCGGCCTCGAAGCGGAGCGCCCCCTCCGCGACCACGGGGGAGACCCCGAGCCTCCGGATCCACGTGTTGAGGCGTTCCGCGCCGCCGCCCGGATACTCGACGCAGGCACGGAGGTCGTCCCGGAGGGCGCGGAGGGCGACCGCCTCGCGGCGCGACGCCCCTCGCGTGGCGGCGAGACCCCGGCCGAAGAGATCGGCGGGAACGCGCGTGTCGTTCGGGATGCGCCAGGAGTTCAGCAGCTCGCGCACGAGCTCGAGCCGGCCGGGCGCGGCCCGGAGGTCGCGAGGGTCTCTCCGCACCCACTCAGTCTAACCGTTGCAGGGCTCAAGATTTTCTGGGTAACCTTCTAAGCTAGTAGAAGGTTACAGGACCCGCCCGGACGGAGACGGCCCATGAGGACAACGGACGTGGTGTGGCGAGCGCGCGGGTGGCCGGGGGTGGAACGCCTCGAGCTGGTCGAGGGACGAGAAGGGGTTACGGCGAGAAGCGTGTTGATCGCCTCCCCGGAAGGGGAGCTGGTGGGCAGTCGCTACGAGATCATCTGCAATGCGCGGTGGCGGGTCGAGCGTCTTTCCGTGGAGTCCCTGGGCACGGGACGGCGCCTCGAGCTCGTCAACGGCGCTGCTGGCGGGTGGATCGCGGCGGGCAGGTGCTTCCGGCCCTGGCGGCGTCGGTGGACGTCGACATCAACCTCTCTCCCTTCACCAACACGCTGGCGATTCGCCGCCTCGAGCTCGCCCCCGGCGCCGCCGCCGACCTGGAGGTCGTCTACATCAGCCTGCCCGAGCTCGACGTCCATCCCCAGCGCCAGCGCTATACCTGCCTGGGCCGGGACGCCAGCGGCGGCCTCTATCGCTACGAGTCGGGGGCCTTCGCCGCCGCCGTCGCCGTCGATGCCACCGGCCTCGTCACCCGCTACGAAGGTCTCTGGGACCGCGTCTGGTGATCCCGACGGCCGGCCAAGAGTGTGCGGGGGCATTGCGGATGGTCCACTCTATTCCACGAGAATGGAGCCGCGATCATACCGAAGCGGACCACTGCTGGAGTCTGACAGGGCGGTCGAGAACTCAAATGGTAGGGCGCGAGCTATGACGACTCTCCTGCGGGAGAGGCGTTTGATCCTCGAGGTTCTCTCCTTCGCACTACCGTCGAGCCTAGCAAACCGCGGCACCGACGGCTTTGACCGAGCGGCGGGCAGAGACGATCCTCCCGGTGGCGAGCCTCAAGCCAGACGGGAGACGCCCAACAAGGAGGTTCAGGAGCTCGGCAAGGCGATCGACGATACGATCACCGCCACGAACGCGAAGATCGGCGCCATCCGTCCGCAGTATCCTGTCAGACTTCACGTCTGAGGCTCCTCAGTCGTCGGGCCGCGTGCCGCGCGCTCCTCGCTCAGGGCAACAGCGTCAGGAAAAGGAACGCCGCGAAGATCACGAGATGCACCGCTCCCTGCATCAGCGTCGTGCGGCCGGTGCCCAGCGTGATAGTGCTGACCAGGAACGCGAGGCCCAGCAGGACGAGGTCCTTCGCGTCGAGCCCGAGCACCAGCGGCAGGTCCAACAAGACCGAGGCCAGCGCCACCGCCGGGATCGTCAGCCCGATGCAGGCCAGCGCGGAACCCAGCGCGAGGTTCATGCTCGTCTGCAGGCGGTTCGCGAGCGCCGCGCGCACGGCGGCAGAGGCTTCGGGCAGCAGCACGAGCGCCGCGATCGCGACGCCGATCACGGCCTGCGGCGCCTCGACCGCATCCACGACGGCCTCGATAGCCGGCGAAAGCACTTTGGCCAGCCCGACCACCGCCACGAGCGACACGAGCAGGAGCGCGAAACTCACCCAGGCCTGGCGCAGTGTGGGCGGCGCGGCATGGGCGCTCTCGTCGTCGGCGCCCTCCGGAGGCAGGAAGTAGTCGCGGTGGCGAATCGTCTGGACGAATACGAACACCGCCCAGAGCGAGAACGAGGCCACCGCGGTGAAAGCGAGCTGGGCCTTCGAGTAGCGCGGCCCAGGCGCCGACGTTGTGACGACCGGCAGGATCAGCACCATCGTGGCCAACGTGACGAGGGCTGCGAGCGCTGGCCCGGCCCCTTCGAGGCGGAACGACTGCTCGCGGTGGCGCAGCGCCCCGGCCAGCACGCAGGCGCCGACGACCCCTGTGCAAATGAGCATCACCGCCGCGTACACTGAATCGCGGGCCAGCGCGGCCTTCTCCGCGCCGGCGGCGAGCATCATCGACACGATCAGGGCCACTTCGATCACCGTGATCGCGAGGGCCAGCACCAGCGTTCCGAAGGGCTCGCCCACCCGGTGCGCCACCACCTCGGCGTGATGCACGGCCGCGACCACGACGGCCATCAGCGCAGCGACACAGGCCAGGGCCAGGGCGGGGTTCAGCGGCAGATACAGGGCTGCCCCCAGCAGCAGTGCCGAAGCGACGGGGACAGTGACGGTCCAGTCCGCCACGGGAGCCTTCACCACGCATACCTCGCGTCGTTGTTCCCGACCCGGTAGCTCGGGTAGCCTTCGAGGAAAAGCGCTTTCACGTCGGCCCCGAGGCCGACCTGCCCTGCCAACGGGCCCGTGACGTCCGCGGAGGTGGCGCCCTTCGCACCGACGTCACCCTCCACGTCCGCTCCCTCGAGGGTGTTGAAGTTCAAGACGGTCACGGTCGCCATTGGAGTCTCCTTGGTGTGGCCACCTGTCGTATCACGACCCACTTCTTCCTCCAACATCCCCTGGAGGAGCTGCTGCATGTTCTGCCGGGTGACGGCCTCGAAGGTCCCCGGAAATCTACTACAACATTGCTGCGGCGTCGTATGGCTTGCAGGCTGGCGCGCAGGGGTTCGCGTATGTCATGTTTTTCATGACGGATTCGGCACTGAAGTATCTCGAGGACAGCGCGGGTTTCGAAATCGGAGCGGGCCCAACGGTCGTCGTGGTGGACGCCGGGAAACCAAGAGCCTCACGACGACGACGGGCCGGGACGATGTCTATGCCTTCATCTTTCGCCAGAAAGGATTGATGGGGGGTCTCGGCCTGCAGGGCTCGAAAATCACGAAAGTCAGTCGGTAGTAGCCTCCATTCGTTCACCTCTTGGACACCGAGGCACGGCCCTGCGTCCACAGGAATCACCAACGCGCGGATGCTGGGGGCTCGAGGGCGCTTCGGGCACGCGCATTCGGCCGTTGTGCTGACCGGCGTGGACATGGTGGATCAGGAGAGCATCGACCGGATCAACATCCTCGAGGAGTCTGACCGGGCGGTCGAGAACTCCAATGGCCAGCGCCGGCCCCTTGCTCGGAATCCACTTCGCGCAAAAGCGCAGCGTCGTCATGGGCGTGGCGTGTCCGAGCCGGGCACTGACGTCGGTGATGGGAGCGCTCGCGGCAAAAGCCACGACGGGAACGTGTGTCGTGTGGAAGCCGGCGGTCGTCGCCTGGGGAAGGCGACCACGAACGGGCCCATCGGCCGACACAAAGTGACGCGTCCGACTTCCAAGCGGCCGCCGAGTCCGGCATCGTTGCGCCCTCAACACTCAGTAGATAGGCCGGCCCGAGCGAGTGTAATCCCGTGGCGGCGCCACTTGGTTGCGCGCGAGCCAGCCGGCCGCGTCGCTCGTGTCCTGGATGGAGCCGCGCAGGATCGCCAGCACCAAATCGTGCGTGGCCAGCGTGTTGAATGCGGCGTCGACGTGCGTTGCGCGGCTGCCGTCCGGCGGTCGCACGAGGAACGGCACGCGGTGGTCCACGTGCCCATCGTAGTGCTTCGACGCCCTCCACCACAGATCGGCGCTCACGATGAGCCACGTGCGGTCATCGAGGCGCGCCCGCTCGAGGCCACGTCGCAGCTCCGCGATCATCCGGTCGGCCAGCGCGAGGTTGTCGAAATAACCCCCACCTACCGCGGTGAAGTTCCACGTCGTGAGACGTCCGGCGGCGCGATCGTAGATGCCCGGCGGCCGTGGAACCGGCAGGTGAAGCAGCACGAGCCCAAAGCGACCGTCGGCCGCGGTGCGGATGGCCAGGTCGCCGAGCTCCGCAACCCTCTCTGCCAACAGCCGGCGGACGTTCACCGGTGGCGCCAGGCTGCCCCACTGGTTTCGGAGCGTCTGACCGAACGTGTCGGCGCGAGCTTGTTCGTAAACGTCGGACGGTCTCCAGTCCGCGACTCCGAGCGAGGCGCCAAGGACACGGGGGTACGGCACGTGCCACCCGATCACCGCCGTGTCGTAGCCCATCGCCCGCGCGCGCGAGAACACGTTCGGGTGCGCGCTCCATCGCGCCGCCTCGCCGTCGCTGAACGTGAGCTCGAGATCGTGCGGGTTCGCCGGCGCGACGGCGACGACCGGGCGCCCCGTGATGAGCGCGGGCATCGAGACTTCCGGCGTGCCCGCCGGCGGGCGCGCGGCGTCGGCATACAGCGATTGACGTCTCAGGCGATCCAGCTCCGGCAGCTCGAGACCAGTCGGTCGCGCCTCAAACGCGATGCGCTGATCCAGCTCTTCGAGCACGAGCCAGACGACGCGCCGGAGACTTGGCGGGGGCCGGTCGAGGGGAGCTGGGTCGACCCGACGCCACACCGGGCCTGCCGCCACCTCGATGAACATCCACAGGGCGAGACTCATCGTGAGGACCGCCAGCGGCGACGCGATCAGGGCGACGCGTCGAATCACGGGCAAGGCGCGCTGGGGCCAGCCGAGCGATGCCGCCAGCATCAGGACGGCGAGAGCAAGCAATCCGGGATGGCCAATCGCGTCTGTCCATCGGTCCACGGTTTCGTGTGTGATGCGCGCGAAGTTCAGCGCGATCAGCAGCGTTGCCGCGGCGCCGACGGCAGCGAGACGACGCCAGGCTTGACGCCGGACGCGTCGGATCACCTGAACACCCAGGAAGCCTACCGCGGCGAGCCCGACGATGTTGAGCAGAAGCGCCACGAGCACCGGCGCCCCGAGCGGCACGCGGTTGTAGAAGTTCCAGCCCGCGAACAGCGCCTCGCGGCACGCCTGGCTGAAGCAGAGCGTCGACAACGCGAGACACGCGAGTGCATCGAGCGTGCGTTGACGTCGAGTCGCACGCGAACGAGCGGGGGGGATGGGCGGCGCCGGCTGGCGCAGGTCGCGGTACCACCACAGTTGGTCGGCAAGAGAGCCGCCACCCGGGCTGCCGCGGACATCTTGCCGTTCTGCGGCCGCGGGATCGGGCGTCGAGCTTTCGTCCCCCATCGCGTGCTCCGATCGGAAGGTCTCGGGAGAGATCGGCTGCGCGCGACGATCGCGCCGCCTGACGGCAAAGTCAAGCGTCCGGGGAAGGGGAGGACCTGCGGCGGTCTCCGGCCAGGACGACCGGCCCTTCGCCGAGAGGACGCCGCGACTGAAACCCAGGTGGGCTCGGGGCATCACCCACCACGGTGGGCGCGGCGCCTGGCGGGAAAGGGGCGAGAGTACCGTGAGGCCGAGCTCTCCTGGGTTCAGGTGGGCAGCCGCTACATGCTACACACCGGTCGGGCCCTCGAACAGCCCATGCAACCCTTATGCGACCGACGTCTCCACGCCCGCTTGGTCATCGCGTCGACCTCGCCGGTCAGCGATGCGCGGCCCGCTCATCGACGTGGACGCGGATCCGGATCACGGTGCGCCATGTTCCCGAGAGCGAGTGCCCCGCCGAGCAGCCGCCCGATCCCGACTACGATCCCTGGCGCGACGTCGGGCCGGGGACGCGCGGGTTGCGGGCGCCGAAGACGCGCTCCAGCTCGTAGGGGGGCGTGACCTCCAATTGATCGTATCGGCAGTCTTGCGGTCGCTTGTCGGGACGCCAGCGCATGAACTGGGCGGCGTGCCGGAAGCGAGTCCCCTGCATGTGGTCGTACGCCACCTCGCAGACGCGCTCGGGCCGGAGCGGCTCCCAGCTCAGGTCCTTGCCCCGGTTCCAACGGCTGCTCGCCCCAGGCAAGCGCTGCCCCGTCGCGTTCGCTTCCGACTCCGCCTCCGCCCAGTCGCGCCAGGGATGGCCTTCGAGCGCGTTCTGCCGCAGCGGCGCCAGCTCGGCCACGAGCTGCTTGCGCACAGCGTTGGTGAAGGCCGCGGTGACGCCGACGTGGTGCAGCGTGCGCTCGTCGTCGTAGAGGCCCAGCAGGAGCGAGCCCACCGTCGTGCCGACACCCTTTTTGTGCCAGCGGAAGCCAGCGACCACGCAGTCGGCGGTGCGCGTGTGCTTGACCTTGATCATCGTGCGCTCGCCGGCCCGATACGGCTCGTGCAGACGCTTGGCCATGACGCCGTCGAGCCCGG
>JBKPAK010000308.1:0-28823 GCA_046726415.1 Candidatus Methylomirabilota bacterium | reverse complement strand
CGTCGCGAGAATCGCCGCGAAGCTGGCCGGTGAGAGACGCGCCTCAGGCTCCAGCGCACTGCGGATGTCCCATTCGTGAACGGCGAGCTCCTTGAGCCGTAACTCGATGAAATTCTGCGCCGCCACGATGCCTCCGGGGTGATAGCACGGCTTCTGCCGTTCCTCGGGACTAAGGCCGCCCAGGGTCTGGTTCAGGCGATTGCTTGTCGCGGCGAAGGTGGCGAGCAGCTGATCACCTAAGCTTTTCCGCGCCGCGATCGAACGCTGAGCAATCCCCGCGGCCGCCGAGGCGCCAGTACTTGCTCCGGCCGGCGCTCGACCGGCTGGCGGAGACGTCTCTCCCTGCAGGCCGCGGACGACGGTGCCCGCGTAGAATTCGGCCACCCCAACGAGGTGAGCGACGACGTCCTGGACTTGCCACTCGGTGCATGCGCTTGGCTTCGCCCATGCCTCCCGTGGCAAGGCCTGAAAGTATCGTTCGAGGCGTACCGATTCTTTCTCGAGGACGCCGAGTCGTTCAGCGAAGGTGCCCATATGTCCTCCCGTTCACGGGTGTGGCGGGGTGGCGCCAGCACGACCAGCGCGCGCCGCCAGGATCGCAATATCACGAGAGAGCCTTCTTCGCACGGCGAATGCCTTCCATGGCGGACGCCCCGGGCCCACCGCGAGCGGGCCGCTCGCCCGCCTGGGGGTATTCTGAGCTCTTGGAGACCGAAGGAGTGCGATAGATGAGGGGCCGACCCGAACATGTCGGGAAGAGCGAGCTTCTCTCGCGACTCAGGACGTCGCGGGACAAGATGGCCATGATTCTGGAGGCCATTCCGCCGTCGCTGTTTCTTCACCCACAAGCTATCGGCCGCTGGTCGGTGCGCGACCTGCTCGCCCATTTCGTCGCCCACCAGCAGAGGGCGCTCGCCGAGATCGCCGCAGGGCGGCGGGGCGAGCGCCTGGCGCTCGACCCGAACGATAGCAGCGCGTGCAACTCGCTCGACCCGAACGATAGCAGCGCGTTCAACGCCGGAGCGGTGTTCGCGTGGTCATCATTGCTGCGGGTCGAAGCGCTGGCCGCCTGGGAGCGCTCCTGTGGCTGCGTGATCGGGATCGTGGAAGAACTCACGGAGGCCGACTTCGCTCCCGACAGCTCTTTGGAGCGGGCCCTGGGCGATACGGTGGACGGAGCGCTTGCGAACAATACGTACGCTCACTATGCTGAGCATTTGCCGGCGCTGGAGGCCTTCGTCGAACGATGGAGGCCGGCCCGCCTGCGTTCGCCCTGACTTCAGGCTTTCGCGCCCGCGGCGGGCTCATTGCAGGCTGCCGCCGCCCCGCGGGCGTCGCGTCGGCGGGGTCAGGCGAACCACAGGTCGGGCAGCGTATAGCCGCGCCGGAACGGATCGGACGGATCGAAGCCGTGCTGAAACACGCCGGTGATCCACGCGCGCCCGGCAATGGTGGAGACGATACCAGGCTGTCCTCCCACCGTGGTCGGGCTGACGATCCCGGCCTCGAATCGCGAGCCGATGATCGACTCGTGGATGAATCCCTGACCCGGCGCGAGCTGCCCGCGCGCGTGCAGCACCGCCAGTCGCGCCGACGTTCCGGTGCCGCAGGGGCTGCGGTCGATGCGGCCCGGGGCGACGATGACGGCGTTCCGGCTTACCGTCCCCGGGCCGGCGAAGGGCATGGCGAACTCGGTGAAGGTCACGCCCTGGATGTCCGGATTCTCCGGATGGCGCACGGGAAGCTGCTGGGCCGCGGCGGCGGTGATCCGGCTCCCGAGGGCGACGAGATCCCGCGCCTCCTTCGGCTCCACCGCGAAGCCGAGTGCCGGCGCATCGACGATCGCGAAGAAGGCGCCGCCGTAGGCCACGTCGACCGAGATGGCGCCCAGGCCCTCGACCTCGACGAGGGCATCGAGATGCGTGGCGAAGCATGGGACGTTCGTGAACTGCACCCGCTCCACCTTGCCATCCCGGCACCTCGCCTCGACGGGAACCGGGCCCGCGGGGGTGTCCAGGGTGAGGGACGTCACCGGCTCTCGCATCGTCACCATGCCCGTCTCGAGGAGGACGGTGACGGTGCAGATGGTGTTCGACCCGGACATCGGCGGATAGTCCGACGATTCCATGATGATCATTCCCGCGTCGCAGTCGGGGCGGGTGGGCGGCACCACCAGATTGACGCAGAGCGTGGGCTTCCCCCGAGGCTCGAACAGGAGCCAGCGCCGCAGCTCGTCCCCTTGCGTCTCGAGGTAGCGCTTCTTCTCGAACATGGTCGCGCCCGGCGGCGGCAGCACGCCACCGACGATCACATCGTTCTCCTCACCGCCGACGTGGCAGCCGATCACCGTCACCGTGCGTTCCCACCTCACCGGTCGATCCTTTCCTGCGCCTTCATCAGGGGATGGTCCCCCGGGACTGCTTGACAGCCAGAGCGCATCCGCCCATGATCACTCGATGAACAGCCTACAGCGCGCCGAAGCCGCCGACCACGCCGCGATCGAGGAGTTGGAACGCCTCGTCATCGTCAAGTCGACGATCTACACATCTGGAGAGCGCGATCCGCGCGCGCCGCTCCCGCGGCCGCAGGATCAGGGCAAGCTCTATCTGATGGGGCATGATCCGCGCCTGCCGCGCATGCCGGAGAGGCCCACGCTTTTCGATTTCTTTCGATATAGGTTCGGCCCGGCCGCCCACATGCTGCAGAGCGCCCGCCTCGCGCAGAAGAACGGCGTCGACGAGAAGATCGTCCTGGCCTGCCTGGTGCACGACATCGCCACCAGCGGGTTCATCCGCGCCGACCACGGGTACTGGGCCGCGCAGCTCGTCGAGCCCTACGTGGACCCAGAGGTGACCTTCGCTATCCGCTACCATCAGGTGCTGCGGTTCTACCCCGACGAGTCCGTCGGCTATCGCTACCCGGACTCGTATGTCCGCCTGTTCGGTGCCGATTTCCGCCCCGAGCCCCACGTCGAGCGGGCCTACCGGTACGCCCTGCAGCACCGGTGGTACATGTCCGCCCGCCTCCTCACCGTGAACGACCTCTATAGCTTCGACCCCAATGTGCAGGTGGAGCTGGACGAGTTCACGGACGTCGTGGGCCGGCACTTCCGGCAGCCCGAGGAAGGTCTGGGCTTCGACGAAAGCCCGTCGGCGCACATGTGGCGCACGATCATGTGGCCGACCCGCTACCTCTAGGCCCGGCGACTCACCCGATCAGCGACCGCTTTCTGGTCGTCCGGGAATTGGGTCCGGCCATCCAAACGCGATAGCCCGGGCCCGCTGCCCCCTGGTCCATCCACGATTTCGCCCGGTGTCGCCACGAGCCGCCGCGTGGCGGGGCGCGACTTTTAGGCTATTTCGCGAGCAGGAGTGTCGGTCCGCGCCGCCTGTTCGTCGACCGGGCGGGGCTACACTGGGCGCATTACCGGGGAGGTTGTCGTGGCCACGTATCGGCTCGTGCGACCCCGGCCGACGGACGCCACCGCGCGGTGAGCGAAATCCTCGAGTTCCTGGTCCGGCACGGCCCGCCCGTGCTGTTCGCCTGGGTGTTCGTCGATCAGGCCGGAATCCCGCTGCCTGCGGTGCCGCTCCTGCTCGTCGTCGGCGCGCTCGTAGGCTCCGGACAGTTGAGCCTATGGGTGGCGCTCGGAGCCACTGTCGCCGGCTGTCTCGGCGCGGATGTGCTCTGGTACACATTCGGCCGGCGGCGCGGCGCTCGGGTGCTGGGTCTCCTGTGCCGGATCACCCTCGAACCGGACTCCTGCGTGCGGCGGGTGGAAGACATGTTCATCGCATACCGGCTCGGCTCGCTCGTCATCGCCAAGTTCCTGCCCGGCTTGAATCCGCTGGCCGCCGCCTTGTCGGGTGTCGTGAAGGTCCAGCTCGGTCGGTTCGTCCTCTCCGCGGCCGCCAGCGCACTGGCGTGGGCGGCGACATGGGTGGGTCTGGGATATGTGTTCAGCGGTCTCATCGAGGAAGTCGCGGCTCAGGTGTCGCGGCTCGGCGGTGCGTCGGTCCTCGTCCTGCTCGGCCTTCTGGGCGGCTACGTGGGCGTCAAGTATGTCCAGCGCCGGCGCTTCCTTCGAGCGCTGCGTATCGCCAGGATCAGCCCGGAAGAGCTCAAGCAGAGGCTGGATGATGGCCGGGAGACCATGGTCGTCGACCTCCGGACGAGACTCGACGTCCAGGCGATGCCGTACGCCATTCCCGGTGCTTTGCGGATCAGCGCCGATGAGCTCGAGCAACGCCACGAAGCAATTCCGCGAGGAGTGGAGATCGTGCTCTACTGCACCTGACCTAACGAGGCGACCAGCGCCCGGGTGGCGCTCGAGCTCCGGAAGCTGGGCATCACGCGCGTGCGCCCCCTGGCCGGCGGCTTGCACACATGGCATGAGCGCGGGTACCCGGTAGCACCCCTGGACGAAGTGACGCAGCCCCCCGCCTGAGGTTGGCCCCAGAACAAGAACACCGCGCGGATCGCCCGCGCGAGGAGGGGCGTGCCAGGGTCCGAAGATCCCAAGCACGCCCAACCGGAGGGACGCATGGCGAAGGTTCTCGTTCTCTACTACTCCAGCTATGGCCACATCGAGACAATGGCCGGGGCAGTCGTCGAAGGGGCGCGCGAGGTCGGCGCCGAGGTCACGATCAAGCGAGTGCCGGAGCTGGTGCCCGTGGAGGTGGCGCACAAGGCCGGGTTCAAGCTCGATCAGCCGGCGCCCATCGCCACCGTGCAGGAACTCCCGGACTACGACGCCATCATCTTCGGCACGCCGACGCGCTTTGGCAACATGTGCGCCCAGATGCGCAATTTTCTGGATCAGACGGGCGGGCTGTGGGTCAACGACAAGCTGGTCGGCAAGATCGGAAGCGTCTTTTGCTCCACCGGTACGCAGCACGGAGGACAGGAGACGACCATTACCTCCTTTCACGCGACGCTGTTTCATCTGGGCTTCGTCGTGGTCGGCGTCCCCTATTCCTGCAAGGACGTACTCAATATGGACGAGATCACCGGCGGCTCTCCCTATGGCGCGTCAACTCTGGCCAGCGCCGACGGCAAGAGCCGCCGCGTGTCTGGAAACGAACTCAAGATTGCCCGCTTCCAGGGCCGGCATGTCGCGCAGCTCACCAGGGCGCTCGTCGCTGGCCGCCAAGCGGTCGGCTGAAGGGGTCGTCGCCGTGAGCGTGGCCCGCTTCGGGACGGGTCTGGAATGACTGTCGCATTCTTGCCGGAACGAGCAAGCCTCTTCATCCCAGCGTCGAGCTCAGGCATCTCAACCGCAAGGCGAGCAGGTGGAAGCGCGAGCCTCTCCCCGGGCCCCGAGTATCACCCACCTTTCGCGCCGGACGCCGCCGCCGAGGACCGTCTGAGCGGGGCGAGCGGTCGTTCAGCCGCGGTAGGTACGTGAGGAGACTTCACATGAGCGGAACGGACGTCGACGGACGCGGGGCGATCGCGGTGGCGCTCCATATCAACGGTGTCGAGCACGAGCTTCGGCTGGACCCGCGCGTGTCCCTGCTCGACGCGTTACGCGAGCACGTCGGTCTCACGGGGACGAAGAAGGGCTGCAACCAGGGGGCTTGCGGCGCGTGCACCGTGCTGGTCGACGGCGAACGCATCAACGCGTGTCTCGCCCTCGCCGTGCAATATCAGGGCCGAGAGATCGTCACGATCGAAGGCGTCGGCGGCGGCGACCGCATACATCTGCTGCAGACCGCCTTCGTCGAGCACGACGGCCTCCAGTGCGGCTACTGCACGCCTGGCCAGATCTGCTCCGCCATCGGCATGGTGGCCGAGATCAGGAACGGCATGCCGAGCGCAGTGACGACCGACCTCGCCGCGGCGCGGATCGAGCTGACCGAGGCGGAAGTGAAGGAGCGCATGAGCGGCAACCTCTGTCGCTGCGGCGCGTATGTCGGCATCGTCGGCGCCATCCGCCAGGCATTCGAGGGCGAGGTGCGGCGATGAGACCATTCGCGTACGCCCGCGCCGAGGACGCGGAGGCGGCCATCCGGCTGGTCTCCCAGCACGCCGGCGCCAAGTTTCTCGGTGGGGGGACGAATCTGGTCGATCTGATGCGCGAGAACGTCGAGCAGCCGAGTCATCTCGTCGACGTGACGGGCCTCCCCCTCGGCCAGATCGAGGACCTACCCGACGGGGGCGTGCGCATTGGCGCCCTCGTGCGCAACAGTCATCTCGCCGCCAATCGGCTCGTCCGCGAGCGGTATCCCGTCTTGGCTCAAGCAGTCCTGATGGGTGCATCCGCCCAGATTCGCAATATGGCGACGACGGGAGGAAACGTGATGCAGCGCACGCGCTGCTGCTACTTCTACGACGGCGAGGCCCGCTGCAATAAGCGGGCGCCGGGGACGGGCTGTGACGCCCTGCACGGCTTCAACCGAACCCACGCGATCCTCGGCGCGTCCAGCGCGTGCATCGCCACCCACCCCTCGGACATGTGCGTCGCGCTCGCCGCCCTCGACGCCTCGGTGTTGGTCCGAGGCCCGGCGGGCGGGCGAACCATTCCCATCGCCGATTTCCACCGCCTGCCCGGAGACACTCCGCACCTCGACGCGAACCTCCAGCCCGATGAGCTGATCACGGCCGTCGAGCTCCCCGCGCTTCGGGTCGCGCGGCACTCGCGCTATCGCAAAGTGCGCGACCGCGCCAGCTACGCGTTCGCCCTCGTATCGGTCGCCGCCGCGCTCGACGTCGACCGCGGCACGATCACCGAGGCCAGGCTCGCCCTGGGCGGGGTGGCGCACAAGCCCTGGCGCGCGGCCGCCGCCGAGCGGGCCCTCGTCGGCGCCCGGGCGACCGAAGACACGTTCAAAGCGGCGGCGGCAGAAGAGCTCAAGGCCGCGCGGGGATACGCGCACAACTCGTTCAAGATCGACCTCGCACAGCGAACGATGGTAAGCGTCCTGAAGGCCCTGCTCGACGAAGGAGGGTCCCGATGAGTCCTGGAAGCGCGAAGCGGGGCGCCGTTGGGCAGAGCGTGAGTCGGGTCGACGGCCTGCTGAAGGCCACCGGCAAGGCGACGTTCACCGCCGAATACAACCTCGCGAACGTCGCACACGCCGCCCTCGTCCTGGCCCGCATCGCCCGAGGAAAGATTCAACGGATCGACATCTCGGCGGCCAGGGGCGCGGCGGGCGTGATCGCCGTCATCACGCACGAGAACGCGCCGGCGATGCGGGCGACCGAGGTCTTCGGTGCGACCAGTACCGAGCCGGTGGCGGCCGCGTCGAGCATTCCGCATCTGGGCACCGATCAGGTCTATTACTACGGCCAGCCGATCGCGGTCGTCGTCGCCGAGACCATCGAGCAGGCCGAGCACGCGGCGACCCTCGTCGCGGTCGAGTATGAGCCGGCCGCGGCGAAGACGTCATTCGAGGCGGAGAAGGAGCAGGCCGTCGAGCCGTCGAACGTCCTCGGCGAGCCGGCGACCATTGCCACAGGCGACCCGCACGCTGCGCTGGCCGCGGCGGCCTACACGGTCGACAACATCTACCGGACGCCGGCCTACAACCACAACGCCATTGAGTTGCACGCGACGATGGCGCACTGGTCCGAGGACGGAGATCGCCTGACCGTGTACGACGCGACGCAGTATGTCGCCGGCACGCAGCATATGCTCGCCAAGATGTTCGGGCTCGACCGGCGGAACGTGCGCGTCATCGCGACGTTTGTCGGCGGCGGCTTCGGCGGGAAGGGCGCCGCCTGGCCTCACGTCGCGCTGACCGTCGCCGCCGCGCGAGTGGCCAAGCGCCCGGTCAAGCTGGTGCTCTCGCGAAAACAAGTCCACCACACCGTCGGCGGGCGCACGCCCACCGAGCAGCGCGTTGCCCTCGGCGCCACCGAAGCGGGCACCCTGACCGCGCTGATTCAGACGGGCATCACCCGGACGAGCAAGTACAACGACTTCGCCGAGCAATTCACCTTCCCGGCGCGCCATCTCTACGCGTGCGACAACCTCGGGCTCGGACAGAAGGTGGTCTACCTCGACGTCGTCCCCAACACCTTCATGCGCGCGCCGGGTGAGTCGGTCGGGACATTTGCCCTCGAGTCGGCGATCGACGAGCTCGCCCACGCGATCGGCATAGACCCCATCGAGCTCAGGATGCGGAATGAGCCCGGACGCGATCCCACGAGCGGCACGCCCTTCTCGATGCGGAATCTGCGAGAGGCCTATCGCGTCGGCGCGGAGAGGTTCGGCTGGGATCGCCGCCACGCCGCGCCGCGCACCATGCGCCACGGACGCTCTCTCGTGGGCTATGGCGTGGCCACCGCATACTATCCCACATACCAGTTCCCGTCGGCGGCCCGGGTCGAGATTCACGCGGACGGATCGGCGGTTGGGCAGAGCTCGGCGCACGAGATGGGCATGGGAACGGCGACGGCCCAAGCGCAGAACCTGGCCGACCAGCTGGGCCTACCGCTCGACCGCGTGCGCTTCGAGTATGGCGATTCGAGCCTGCCGGAGGCACCGGTGGCTGGGGGCTCCAACTCCACCATCAGCGTCGGCGCCTCGGTCATCGCCGCCTGCGAGGCGGCCAAGAGGACCATTCATGGGCTCGTTCGTGGGGATGAGAGGTCCCCGCTCGTCGGCACATACCTGGACGAAGTGGAGTTCCGCGACGGCGGCATCTATCGCCGAGACCTTCCGGCGCGGGGGGAGACCTTCGCCGCGATCCTGCAGCGCTTGGAGATGAGCAAGGTCCAAGCGGACGGAGAAGCGTCACCCGGTGTGGAGCACACGGGGCACTCGTTCGGTTCGTACGGCGCGCAGTTCACCGAGGTGCGGGTAGATGAGGAGACCGGCGAGGTGCGCGTCACACGGGCGCTGGGCGTATTCGACTGTGGCCGAATCATCAATCCGAAAACGGCCAGCAGTCAGTGCCGCGGCGGCATCGCGATGGGGATCGGCATGGCCCTGACCGAGGAGGCGCTGTTCGATGATCGCCTGGGGCGCATCGTCAACCCGTCCCTCGCGGAGTATCACGTGCCGGTCAACCTGGACGTGCCCAGCGTCGAGGTCCACTTCCTCGATATCCCAGATCCGTTGACGCCGATGGGCGCCCGCGGCCTCGGCGAGATCGGCATCACCGGCGTCGCGGCATCGATCGCCAACGCGGTCTTCAACGCGACCGGCCGGCGAATCCGCCAGCTGCCGATCACCCTGGACAAGCTCCTCTAGCGATGGCCGGTTATTGCTGGTGGCAGCCGGTACAGGCGAACCGCGAGCGCCCCATCATGGCGGGATCCCCGGGAGCCGGATGCGGTCCCCGGAAAACACTCACATTCTGGGCGGCGTTCTGGATGCGGGCTTCCAGCACGTCCTTGTAGGGCCAGGTCGCGTAGTCGCGCGCGTGTTTGGCATTGCCGTACATCTTCACGGCGGTCGCGGGATCGCCGGCTTTCACCAGCATGTCGCCGAAGTTCAGAAAGAAGCCCTCAAAGTTATGCGGCGCGATCCAGGAGTTCCAGCACACGCGCTTGGGACCCTCCTGCGTCTCCAGACGCATGTACTTGGCGAAATCGGGGTTGGTCCGGTCCACCTTCTCGTCGACGCAGACGTCCAGGGTGAGCCACTGGTACTCGACGGCCTCCCGGTAGCGCTCGGAATCGTGAGGTTGACCGGAGAAGCTGTACCCCGCGGTGAAGTAGTTGAACTCCGGCCAGGCGGCGATGGCGTCGCGCATGGTGTAGTAGCCTCGGCGGCGTAGCTTCTCGTCCTTGTGGATGGCGCCTTCCGCCATCAGGAGCGAGGCGTAGAACCCGAGGTATCGGGGCTCGCGCGGATTCAGGCGAACGGCTTCCTCGAAGTACTTGCGGGCCAGCGCTGCGTCGTCGGTGATCCCGGGATCGGGCGGAGCCGAGTCGAGCCGGGCCCGTTCGGCCAGTCGCCAGAGGTGCATCCAGCCGATGTGAGCGGCGGTGACCGCATCGTTCGGGTTCTCCAGATACGCCCCTTTGAGGGCGGTGAGCGCCGCGGGGATCTTCTCGTAGGCCCCGCCGTGCAGGCTCTGCCAGAACAGGGCGTCGGCCCTCAGCGCCGCGGGTGTGCGCTCGGGGCTCGGAGTCTTCTCCGGGGCGGACCACACCGCTAGCTTGGAGCAGCCCCAGGCGGTCATCGCGAACGCCAGGGCCATCGTGAGCACCATGCGAAGTCTCATCGCGTCCTCCGTGCGCCGCGGGGCATTGGACCGTCTCGCCCGTCGCGCCGCGGCGCGCTCGCGGCTCTACGGGGAGCGGGTCCATTCATCGAGGAGCCCCCGGAGTCTCGCTGGGCGAGAAGAGGGTCGGGGGCTCGGGAGGCCTGCGCCGGGCCTCCGATCTCCTTTGCTCCTCGGGGTTTCGCGGTAGGTGGTCGGCGCCGAAGTTGCCCCAGACTCCGGAGCGTCTCGTCTGACCAGCGGACGAGCGCCTCCGCCCGGAGCTGGCCATACCGCAGCGTCATCAACCAGTAGGGCAGATCGGGATGGCCAGTGTGTTCCTCTGTCAGCCTGCCATCGACCTCGGCGTAGGTGCGAAGGAACTGCTCCTGTCGCGCCTTGAACTGCTCGACATGTCGGATGCTCGCCTCGACGGGGACGTGGCCGCCCAAGAAGAGCTTGAGCAGCAGTTCGCTCCGGAAGATCTCGGCGCTGGCCGGGCGTCCGAGCCACTCTCGCAGCTCGGCCAATCCCTTGGAGGTGAGCGAGTAGACCTGGCGATCGGGCTTGCCGGTCTGCCGCTCGCTCCGGCGGGCGGCCAGGCCGTCGGCCTCCAGTTGGCGGAGGATGGGGTAGATCTGGCCGAAGCTCTCGTTCCAGAAGTGGGCGATGGATCGCTCGACCAGCTTCTTGATGTCGTATCCGCTCTGCGGACCCAGGCTGAGCATGCCGAGCACCGCGTAGCGGCTGGTGTTGAGCCGTCTCATATATCTAAAAGATACATATCAGCCAGACCCATGTCAACCCGCGATGGGTGGAGGCGGCTGGCGCGCCCGCGCCGAGGAGGGCTGGCTGAGCAGTCCGGCGACGCAGCCGCGGCGCCGGGGGCGTCGCGAGATCCGCCGGCACGAGTTCCTTGACTGACCGTGGCAGCTCTAGGTGTGGATGGCGATCATCGGCGGTCGTCGCGCAGCGCATGGAGGTCCAGGGAGAACGTCCCTTGACCGCGCAGGGCCCGCAGTCGGTCGTAGGCCTCGGAGGTGGTGGGAAGTTGGGCGGTTCCGTCGGTGGGAGATAATGAGATCGATGAGATTCAAGGCGGTCGCCTGCGACTATGACGGCACTCTCGCGTCCCACGATCGCCTCGCCCCGCCGACCGTGCTGGCCCTGGAGCGGGCCCGCGCGGCGGGTCTGCGCCTCCTGCTCGTCACCGGGCGCTCGTTCTTCGAGCTGACCCGCGTCTGCCATCGCCTCGATCTGTTCCACGCGGTGGTGGCCGAGAACGGAGGCGTCCTCTATTTCCCGACGGAAGGACGGCTCTGTGACATGGCGGTGGGGCCTCCCCGGAGGCTCCTGCGCGAATTGGACCGCCGAGAGATTCCCTACCACGCCGGACGCGTGGTGATCGGCACCACCCGGGATTACGAGGAGGGTGTCGCGGCGGCGCTGATGGCGACCGGAGTGACGCTTGCGGCCATCCCCAATCGAGAGGGGCTCATGCTGCTCCCGCAAGGTGTGGACAAAGGCAGTAGCGTGCGTCACGTCATCCGCATGCTGGGGCTGTCCCCGCGGGACGTCCTCGCGCTCGGTGACGCCGAGAACGACGTGGCCCTCTTCGAGGCGTGCGGGTTCGCCGGCTGTCCCGGCAACGCGGTGGACGACCTGAAGGGGCGTGCGGATTGGGTGTTCTCGGGTGACAACGGCGGGGCCATCGCGGCCGCGCTCGGCCAGATCACGGACGGGCGTCTGCTCATCCCGGCCACTTCGCGACATCGGATCCGACTAGGCTGGGCGGCCTCGACGGCGGAATCGGTCGCGATCCCAGCCCGGGGGGCGAACATCCTGGTGCAGGGCGATCCGCGCTCGGGCAAATCCTGGCTGGCCGGAGCGCTAGTCGAGCGGCTCGTGGGCGAGCGCTACGCAACCTGCGTCATCGACCTCGACGGCGGCTATCACGCGCTCGCCGCCCTTCCCGGAGTGGCGCGGTTTCCGGTGAGCCGGGAGGCCGACTGGAACGAGGTGCTCGCGGCCATGCGCCATGATCCCGCGGCGACGGTGGTGGTCGACCTGTCGGGTCCCCGCCCGGCCGCGAAGGTCGAATTGGCCGAGGTCGAACTGGCCGACAAGGTCGCACTGATGGACGCTGGCCTCCGGCGCCTTCGAGCCCTCCGCGAAGAGCGCGGATTCCCCCACTGGATCGTGCTCGACGAAGCGCATCCGGCGCTCCATCCGGGGCGCATGTCGGAGGAGACTTTCGGCGGCGCCGAGAAGGGATTCTGCCTGGTCACCCACCGGCCGAGCGCGCTCGGTCAGCGCGTCGTCGACTCCATCGACATCTTCATCCTCGCCCGTACTACGCTTCCGGAGGAGCTGAGCTTTCTGCGCTCCCACGTGACGTCAGCCGCGATGGCGGTGATTCCAGCGCTGCCGTCGCGCGAGTTCGTGCTCGCGGAACGCGGCGGGCCGGCCGCGACATTCGTGGCGCCGCCGCGCCTCACGAGTTACATCCAGCCCCGCGGCCCGATCACCTCAGAGCCGGGGTCGTCCTGAAGCCCCAGGACCTGCTTCCCGCTGCCCAGTTTCGGCGACATGGTGTCGCCCGGCGGACAGCGTGACGGTGCGATGGGCGGGAACATCGAGCCCGACCCGTCACACAAGTGCCGATCAGTCCAGGCATCGCTGGACGGCTTCGCTAGCGACTTGACTGGTACCGAAGTTGCGCTTTTATTGACATAGGACGTTATGAGAATCAGTGTCCGCGTCCTTGGCGCCATCTGGGTCTCGACCCTCATCATCCTGGCGGCCTTCGCATTCCTTCAGGTCCGCGACGAGCGCGGGCGGTTGCGCAGCGACCTCGAGCGCCGCGCCGCTCTGCTCGCCGAGAGCCTCAAGGAGGCGGTCGAGCCTGCGGTGAAGCGCGGGGCGACGCCCGCGGTCCTCCGCGCCCTGAAGCGCTTCGGTCGGCCCGACCGGGGAATCGTGGTCTACGATGCGTTCGCCAGCCCCATCGCGGCCGCCCCGGACGCCGCTCCCGCCGTGCGCTCGCAGATTCCCGAGATCAGCGACGCCATCAGTCGCGGGACGGTCACCACCGGGTTCAAGAAGCTGGAAGGGCACAAGACCTACGTCTATGTGACACCGCTCCAGGGTGATGACCGGACGGTCGGCGCCCTCGCCGTCTTCCTGGACGCCGGCCAACTCGACACGGCCGAACTGGAGCTGTGGCAGCTCAACGCCGTGCGCTTTTTCGTCTTGTCCCTCGGGATCTCGCTCATCACATTCCTCATCCTGCGCATGACGATCATGCGGCCGATGACGGCCCTGGCCGAGTGGACCAAAACGCTCAAGGTTGGCAAGCCCGTTCCCCCGCCTAACGTCCCGGACCCGTACCTCTTCGGACCGCTGGCCCAGGAAGTGTCCGGCTTGGCGCGCAACTTGTACCGCGCGCAAGCAGCGGCCGAGCGGGAGGCGGCGCTCCGGTTGACCGGGGAGTCGACCTGGACGGAGGAGCGGCTCAAGCAGTTCGTGAGGCTGCGCTTCGACGGGCGCCCGCTCTTCGTCGCCTCCAACCGCGAGCCGGTCAGTCACGTCTGGCGCGACGGTGCGGTTCACTCGGAGATTCCGGCCAGCGGCGTGGTGACCGCGCTCGAGCCGGTGATGCGCGCGTGCGGAGGAGTCTGGGTGGCCCACGGGAGCGGCGATGCCGATCAGGAAACGACCGATGAGCGCGGACGCATCGGGCTTCCGACTGACGACCCCGCCTACACCTTGCGGCGCGTGTGGCTTACCAAGGAGGAGGAAGAGGGGCACTACTACGGGTTCTCCAACGAGGGTCTCTGGCCCCTCTGCCACGTGGTACACGCGCGACCGCTGTTCCGCGCCGAGGACTGGGAGCAGTACCGCATCGTGAACGGCAAGTTCGCGGCGGCGCTGTTCGAAGAGATGGAGGGACACGAGGAGCCGATGGTCCTCATCCAGGACTATCACCTGGCGCTGCTGCCGGCCCTCGTGAAGGCGCGGCGACCCGACGCGCGGGTGGCGATCTTCTGGCACATCCCGTGGCCCAACTTCGAGTCGTTCGGCATCTGCCCCTGGCAGCGGGAGATCCTGCTCGGCATGCTGGGCGCCGACATCATCGGCTTCCACACGCAGTACCACTGCAATAACTTTCTCGAGTCTGTCGATCGCACCCTGGAAGCGCGCATCGACGGCGAGCGCTTCGCGGTGGTGCGGGGCGAGCACGCCACGTATGTGAAGCCGTTCCCCATCAGCGTGGCGCCCGAGTTCGTCGATCAGCCGCGCGAGGTCGACCGCAATGGGCTCCTCCGCGAGCTCGGTCTGAACGTGGAGTTCTTCGGGGTGGGGGTGGAGCGCCTCGACTACACGAAGGGGCTGCCCGAGCGGTTCCGCGCCCTCCATCGCTTCTTCGAGCGCCATCCCGAGTACCGCGAGCGCCTCAGCTTCGTCCAGCTGGCCGCGCCCAGCCGCAGCCGCATCAAGCGCTACCAGGAGCTGCAGGCCGAGGTCGACCAGACGGTGGACGAGGTCAATGACGCGCTCGGGACGCGGCGCTGGCGCCCCATCGTCTACCTCAAGCGCCACTTCGATAAGCGCGAGATCTGGCCATTCTACCGGCACGCCGACTTTTGCATGGTTACCGCGCTGCACGACGGCATGAATCTCGTGGCCAAGGAGTACCTGTCGGTCCGCAATGATGACGGCGGCATGTTGATCCTGAGCCGCTTCACCGGGGCCGCCCACGACCTGCGCGACGCGCTGCTGGTGAATCCCTACGACCTCGAGGAGACGGCGGAGGCCGTCCGCGCTGCTTTGGAGATGCCCGCCGAGGAGCGCCGGGCGCGCATGCGGCGCATGGTTCGGCTCGTGCAAGAGCAGAACATCTACCGGTGGGCAAGCCTGCTGCTCGACGATCTCTCGCGCCTGTCAGTGCCCATCGCCGACGCGAAGGCCGTCGCGGACTCTAAGAACGGCAGCGCCGCGGCGTCCTGACGGAGAATCCGTCACCGCACCAGGGCCACGGCTGCCCCGGCCGGGAATCAGTCACATCGAGGCACACCCCAGCCGCGTAGGACCTCCCAAGCGCCGCGCGATATCGACAGGGCCGTCCAGCTACGCAGGGGCCTACCAAGCCGCGCAATATCGAGGAGGGCGCCCCGGCGGCGTAGGGCCTCCTAAGCGCCCGCGACATCGAGGGGGGGCGCCCAGCTGGGTAGGATCTCCCAAGCGCCGCGCGATATCGAGGGGAGCCACGGCTGCGCCGGGGCGCCCCGAGCGTCGGGGGGCTTGGGGGGCCATGTCGGGGCCCCCCATGTCACTAGTCGGGGCGATTTCACTACGACCGGTACCGCCGCTGGAGGGTCCTGACGCTTACGCCGAGGATGCGGGCGGCGGCCGCCTTATCGCCCTTCGTCTCTTCGAGCACGCGGCGGATGTAGCGCTCCTCGAGCTCGGCCAGTGTGGGTCGCAACCCGAGCTCGAAGCCCGCCACCCCTGTGAACTCCGTTCCGAGGTCGGCAAGGGTAATGAGTGGCCCACGCGCCAGTGTGGCCGCGCGCTCCACGATGTTCTCCAGCTCCCGCACGTTACCCGGCCAGCGATGCTGCGCGAGCCACGCCTGCGCCGCCTCATCGAAGCCCTCGAAGCGCTTGCCGCTGGCCGCCCCCACGCGCTCGAGAAAGTGGATGGCGAGCGGGAGGATATCTCGCGGGCGCTCGCGCAGGCTTGGCAAGCGGATGGGGACGACGGCCAGCCGATAGTAGAGGTCGTCGCGGAACCTGCCCTCTCCCACGAGCGCCTGCAGGTCGCGGTTGGTGGCGCTGATGACGCGAACATCGAGCTGGATCTCGTGGCTGGCGCCCACGGGCCGGATAGCCTTCTCCTGCAGCACTCGCAGAAGCTTGCCTTGCAGGGACAGCGGGAGGTCGCCGACCTCGTCGAGGAAGAGCGTGCCGCTATCAGCCTCCGCGAAGAGGCCACGCCGCCGGCGATCGGCGCCGGTGAAGGCGCCCTTCTCATGGCCGAACAGCTCGGACTCCAGCAGCGACTCGGGAATCGCCGTGCAGTTGACCGGCACGAAGGGTTTGCCGCGCCGGGCACTGTTCTGGTGGATCGCGCGCGCAGCCAGCTCCTTGCCCGTCCCGCTCTCGCCGAGCAGGAGCACGCTGGCCTCCGAGCCGGCCACCGCGCGCAGCCGCTCGAAGGCCCCCAGCATGGCGGGAGAGCGGCCCAGCATCGTATCGAGTTCGAAGCGCTCCTCGATCTGAGCGCGCAGGCGGCGGTTCTCCTCGCGCAGCTGGCGGTCTTCCAGCGCGCGCTGAACGGCGAGGCTGACCTCGCCCAGCTTGAAGGGCTTGGTCAGGTAGTCGTAAGCGCCCTGTCGCATAGCCTCGATGGCCGTCTCCAGACTGCCGAAGGCAGTCACCAGGATCACACGCGCGCCGGGCTGGGAGGCCTGCGCCGCCCGGAGCAATGCGAGGCCGTCGACGTCGTCCATGACGAGGTCGGTGAGGACGACGTCGACCTCGTCGCGCCCCAAGGTAGCGAGGGCGTCGGCTCCGCTCGTGCAGGCGCTGACCGCGTACCCTTCGTTCTTGAGATGCTGGTGGAGGAGGTCCAGCATTTCGGAGTCGTTGTCGACCACGAGGATGCGCGCGCTCATTATCCCTCGCCCCTACGATACATCCCCCGGAAGGGGGCCGTCGCGGCCCGCCCTGGACCGTCAAACCGACCCGTTCCGCGCCGACGCTCGCTATACTGAGCGGCGGCAGATGACTGAGCCCATCATCGTCACTGGCGGAGCCGGGTTCATCGGCTCCAACTTCGTTCGGTTCGCGCTCGCGCGGTCGGACGCCCCCATCGTGGTCGTCGACAAGCTGACCTACGCGGGCAGCCTCCACAATCTGGAGGGCGTGCTCGACGACCCGCGCGTGGCCTTCGTGCACGCCGACATTGCGGATCGCCCCGCCATGGACGCCGTGTTCCGGTCCCACGCTCCCCGCGCGGTCGTGAACCTTGCGGCGGAGACGCACGTCGACCGGTCGATCGACGGCCCCCGGGCCTTCGTCGATACCAATCTGGTGGGGACGTTCGAGCTCCTCGAGGCGGCGCGCGAGTTCTGGTCGCGCGGGCCAGCCGCGGCTCGCCAGCGCTTTCGCTTCCTGCACGTCTCCACCGATGAGGTCTACGGAAGTCTGGGACCCACCGGGGCGTTCTCCGAGGACACACCCTACGCGCCGAACTCTCCGTACGCCGCGTCCAAGGCGGGGGCCGACCACCTGGTGCGCGCCTACCACGAAACCTACGGCCTGCCCACCCTGATCACGAACTGCTCGAACAACTATGGTCCGCGCCAGCATCCCGAGAAGCTCATCCCGCTGATGATCTTGAATGCGGTCGAGGGACGAGCCCTGCCGATCTACGGCGATGGCCTCAACGTGCGCGACTGGCTCTATGTCGAGGACCACTGCGCCGGCCTCATGCTGGTGCTGGAGAAGGGGCGTGTTGGGGAGAAGTACAACATTGGCGGCAGCGACCAGCGGGCCAACGTGGACGTCGTCGATCGGATCTGCGCTGCCCTGGAGGCAGCGCTGCCGGCGGCGCGAAACCCGGCCCTGGCCGGTCGCTCGATGATCCGGTACGAGGCGCTGAAGACGTTCGTGACTGACCGACCCGGGCATGACCGCCGGTACGCCATCGATGCGAGCCGCATCGGTCGGGCGCTGGGCTGGCGGCCGATGCACGACTTCGAGGCAGGGATCGCCAAGACCGTGCGCTGGTACCTCGAGAACCGGGGGTGGTGCGAAGCGGTACAGACGGGGCGCTATCAGCGAGAGCGCTTGGGTCTGGGCGGCACCCCCCGCTGATGCGGGGAAAATTCTGGCGGCGCGGCACTGATGCGCGCGATCATGCTGGCCGGAGGTGGGCGGTCCTGATGCGCGGAATCATCCTGACCGAAGGTGCGCAGCACTGATGCGTGGGATCATCCTGGCCGGAGGCGCGGGGACACGGCTCTACCCCCTCACGCGGGCCCTCAGCAAGCAACTGGTTCCCATCTACAACAAGCCCATGATCTACTACCCGCTGTCAACGCTCATGCTGGCGGGGATCCAGGACATCCTCGTGATCACCACCGCCGAAGACCTGGAGGCCTTTCGGCGACTTCTCGGCGACGGCCGCGAGCTTGGCCTGAGGATTCAGTACGCCGTGCAGCCACGGCCCGAGGGGCTCGCCCAGGCGTTCCTGATCGGAGCGGAGTTCATTGGGTCCGGCGCGGTGGCGCTGGCGCTCGGCGACAACATCTTTTATGGCCACGGCCTTCCCGAGCAACTCGAGAGGGCCGCGCGTGAGACCCGCGGCGCTACCATTTTTGCATACCGGGTCCGCGATCCCGGCCGGTATGGCGTGGTGGAATTCGATGCGGACGGCCGGGCCATCGGTCTCGAGGAAAAGCCGGCTCGCCCTCGCTCCTCCCACGCGGTCCCCGGCCTCTACTTTTACGACAATCGCGTTGTGGAGATCGCGGGCGGCCTGAAGCCGTCGGCGCGGGGTGAGCTGGAGATTACCGACGTCAACCAGGCTTACCTGGACCTGGGGGTTCTGCACGTCGAGAAGCTCGGTCGGGGCGTCGCGTGGCTCGACACCGGTACCCACGAGTCGCTCCTGCAGGCCTCGAACTTTATCCAGACCCTCGAGGAGCGACAGGGGCTCATGGTCGCTTGCGTCGAGGAAGTCGCTTACCGCAAGGGTTACATCACCGCGGAGGCCGTGCGACGGATCGGGGAGTCCATGAAGGGCAACCGCTACGGGGAGTATCTGCTCGCCATGCTCGCCGAGGAATCGTAAAAGCGCGAGAAGGCGGGCCCGCGTTGCTAGAATCGCCGTCATCGTGACGATTCGCCGCATCCTGGTCGCGTCGGTGGTCCTTGCGCTCGTCGCCCTGGCTAGCGCGGAAGCCGGTCTTCCGACCGTCGTTCGCGAGGGACGCGCCTACATCGATGCCGCAGCGATCGCCGCTCGTCTCGGAGCGAAGCTCGAGGGGACGCCGGAGCGCATCTACCTGCGCACCCGAGGGCATGTGGTGGTGTTCACCCGGGGTTGGGCGCGCGTGGAGGTCGATGGCAAGCCCGTGGTGCTGGAGGCGTCGGTGCGCGTCGAGCAGAACCGGTGGCTGGTGCCCGAGGCCTTCGTGCGGCAAGTCCTCCCGATGGTCGAGAGCCAGGCCCTGACGCCGGTGAACGCGGTTCAAGCGACGCAGCCGCCGAAGCCAGCCGAACCCGCGCTGAAGGCGATAGAGTCGCCGAGGCCCCCGGTCGCACGAGTGGTCGAGCCGCCCAGGCCGGCCGCGGCCGTGGCGACCGTGGTTGAGTCAGCGAAGGTGGCGCCGCCCCAGAAGTCGACCGAGCCACCGAAGTCGACCTCGCCCGGGACGACGGTGATCGAAGTACCGAAGCCGGGGACGACCGCGGCCGAGTCTCCCGTCCCTGGGGCGATGGTCATCGAGGTACCGAAGCCCTGGACGACCGCGGCGAGTGCCGCGGAGCCACCCAGGCCCGCGGCCGCGCCCGCTGTGAGGGTGATCGAGGTACCGCGGGGAGCTGCGCCTCCTGTGGCGAAGGTGACGGAGGCGCCGCCCGAGTCGACGGCCCCGGTGCGTGTGATCGAAGTACCGAAAACGCCCGCGCCGGTGGCGAAGATGCCCGAGCCCGGGAAGCATGCCGGGCCGGTGGCGACAGCAGCGATCAAACCAGCCGTACCCGGCGCCACGCTCGAGGATGTGCGCCTCCGCTCCTACCCGACCTTCACGCGCGTGGTCGTCGAGACGTCGGCGCTGGTGGGCCATCGCGTGGAAGCGGTGACGCCAAAGGAGCTGCGCATCCGCCTCACGTCTCTGAGCGCGCCGCACCGGATCGAGGCGATTCGCGACGGCCTTATCGAGGCCGTGCAGGTCGAGCCGGTCGACCGCGATGCGGTCCTCCGCATCAGCTTCGCCGGCACCAGCCTGGAGCCGAAGACGAGCACGCTCAGTGATCCTCCCCGGCTGCTCTTCGACTTCCGCCGCGCCCCCGAGCCCAGTCCGCGCGCGACGGCTTCCGCGCCAGGGCCGCTCCGGACCTTGGTGCTCGATGCCGGGCATGGCGGCCACGACTCCGGCGCGGTGGGGCCGGGTGGCCTGATGGAGAAGGACCTCGTGCTCGACGTGACGCGCCGGGTGGCCAACCTGGTGGAGGCGCACATGCCCGGCATCAAGGTGCTGCTCAGCCGCAAGGGCGACTACTTCGTCCCCCTGCGCGAGCGCACGAGCTTCGCCAATCGCGAGCGCGCCGACCTCTTCGTGTCGATCCACGCTAACGCCCACCGCGAGGCGGCCTCGGAAGGTGTGGAGACGTACTTCCTGTCTTCAGAGGCCACGGACAACGCCGCCCGCCAGGTCGCCGCGGCCGAGAACAGTGTGGTCCAGCTTGAACGGCCGTCGGGACGGGGATCACGCACCGACGCGGTCAAGGCCATCTTGTGGGACCTGGCCCAATCGGAATTCCAGCAGGAGTCCTCGCGCCTGGCCGAGGTGGTGCAAGACTCGATGACCCAGAGTCTGAGTATCCCCAATCGCGGCGTGAAGCAGGCCGGCTTCTACGTGCTGGGCGGCGCGGCCATGCCGGCTGTTCTCGTCGAGATCGGCTTCGTGACGAATCCGAAAGAGGAGCGCAAGCTGAAAGAGTCAAAGTACCGGGATGACATGGCCCGCGCCATCTTCGCCGGGATCGCCGAATACAAGCAGGACCTGGACCGCCGCGCCTCGCGCGCCGCCGCTCGCTAGGCCACGGCGTGAAGGGCATAATTTGCCGGGACGCTTCGAGCGTCACCATGCCGCGGCCCCGGTTCGAGTAGATGCGGATCGACGGGCGCGCCTGGGACCAGCTTCGTCGCGTCACCTTCACGCGCGACTTCCTCGTGCATCCCGAGGGCTCAGTGCTGGTGGAGTTTGGTGCGACGAAAGTGATCTGCACGGCCTCGGTAGAGGACAAGGTTCCGCCCTTCCTCAAGGGGCAAGGCCTGGGATGGGTCACCGCCGAGTACGCCATGCTCCCCCGAGCGACCAACACCCGCAGCACGCGCGAGAACCGCGGCCCCAGCGGGCGCTCGCAGGAGATCCAACGCCTGGTCGGGCGTGCGCTCCGAGCCGTGGTTGATCGCAGCAAGCTCGGCGAGCGCACCGTGTGGATCGACTGCGACGTGATCCAGGCCGATGGCGGTACTCGCACCGCTGCCATCACGGGTAGCTTCGTCGCTCTCGCCGACGCCATCGGTCGCATGCCCGGTGCGCAGCTCCCGGCGGCCCTTCGCGATTGTGTGGCCGCCATCAGCGTGGGCATCGTGAAGGGCGAGCCCACGCTCGATCTCAACTACGCGGAGGACTCCACCGCCGAAGTCGACATGAACGTGGTGATGACAGGCGCGGGCGCCTTCGTGGAAGTGCAAGGGACGGCCGAGCAGGTGCCGTTCGGTCGCGCCCAGCTCGACCAGCTCCTGGGCCTCGCCGAGACGGGAATTCGCCGGCTGGTCTCGCTCCAGCGCCGCGCGCTCGCCGCGCGGGGCGAGCGCACCTTGACCCTGTAGCCTCACCGCGGCCAGGTCCCTTGATTCTGGGGCATCCCTTTCCGGTCTCCCCGCCGATGGTCGCGGTACTGTGAAGAACGCGCCAGATACGGCGAACCGCAGGCTGGGCGTGGCGGTGCCGAATTCTGCGAAGCGCGTGCTGGTCGTGGCTACCCTAAACCGCGACAAGGCGCGCGAGCTGATGGAGCTACTGGGTGACGTCGGCTTCGACCTGCAGCCGCTCGCCGACTGGCCTGGCGTCGGGCTCCCCCCCGAGGAAACGGAAGAGACATATGCCGGCAACGCCCTTCTCAAGGCGCGCGCCGCGGCCCGGCTCACCGGGTGCCTCGCCCTCGCTGACGACTCCGGGCTCGAAGTGGACGCCCTCGGAGGCGCTCCCGGGCCCCGTTCGGCGCGATACGGCGGCCCGGGGCTCGCCTACGGCGATCGGGTGAACCTGCTCCTGAAGGAGCTGCGCGGGGTGCCGCCAGCCCGGCGGACGGCGCGCTTTCGCTGCGCGATCGCGCTCGCATCGCCCGACGGTGGGGCGCGCCTGGTAGAGGGAAGCGCCGAGGGAACCATCCTCGACGCCCCCCGCGGATCTGGCGGCTTCGGCTACGACCCGATCTTCTTCTATCCGGCGCTCGGGCGCACGTTCGCCGAGCTGTCCACGGAGGAGAAGGCGCGGGTGAGCCATCGCGCGGTCGCCGTGGCCGCGGCGCGGAGGCTTCTGGCCGCCGCGTCGTAGCTGACCGGATCGCCCATCGCTTGGCCGTGTCGAACTCCTTCCGTTCCCCGAGCCGGGCTACCCGGGCAGCGCGGTGGCGACACGGGGACTTCACCACCTCGGCATCGCAGAGCAACGCAGCTGAGAGATGCTGGCCGGCGGAGACACCCCTCGGGAGGTTGACATCGAAGCGGTACCAGTACCAGCGATCGGGCTCCAGGCTCAGCACCGTCACGTGGACGGAGTGAGCATGTTCGGCGCTGGCCAGAGTGGAGCCCCGGCGCACCACGTGCTTCATCGCCGCGTCTCTCGCCACTTCCCAGCGAACCGAGACCTCGTTCGGTAACGAGCCGCCGCTCATCAAGTCGCTCGGCGCAAAGTTCACGCCCGAGCTCAAGGGGCCCAACAGAAGCGCCAGGCTGCAGGTCGAGACCGTGTTCGGCAGCCAGGAGCTCTACGCCCAGGCGCTGATCGACGACTACAAGGGGCCAACATCGCGCCCAAGGACGTGTTCGCGCAATCGTTCAACCTCGGCTGTCCTCTACTGGATCAGAACGAGCCCAAGTTCGGCTAACAAGCGGTGTTCCTCGACGATGCCAACACGCCGAGCGAGCTTCCCACCCTCGCGGAGCTGAGGGCGCTCGCCGCCCAGGGCGTGAACGTCGTGGGGCCGCCCATGTGGGCGCTGCTGACGGTCGACGGCAACGGCCGGATTGCGTCCTCCGAGTATGCTCGGAATGCCAAGGCGGCCAAGCTCGACATCATCACCTGGACGCTCGAGCGATCGGGCCGCATCGTTGAGGAAGTGCTGCCCACCAGGGCACTGCGAGCCCGTCGTTCTACTACCAGACGACCTTGGACGCCCTGCACAACGATGGCGACATCCTGGTCACGCTTGACGTGTTGGCGAGGCAGGTTGGCATCCTTGGCATCTTCTCCGACTGGGCGGCGACGGTGACGTACTATGCCAACTGCATGGGACTGAAGTGAACGGCGTGGGGGTCCGGACTGACGAAGCTCCCTTCAGGTAAGCGACTCTGTCGGAACGGCGCGCTGCGGCGAGCGGTCAGCGGCGTCAGCACCATCTCCCTGGGGCGCCCGCGTCGGCCAACTGTTAGAATTCTCAGGCGGCGGGGTGTGGCGCAGCCTGGTAGCGCACCTGCTTTGGGAGCAGGGGGCCGGAGGTTCAAATCCTCTCACCCCGACCACTGAAACGGAGGTCACCCATGCCAGTCCCCCGACGGACGCTCTTGATCGCTGCCCTCCTGGGTCTCGCGGCAAGTACCGGGAATGCCCAGCAACCGCCGCCCCAGGTAACGCCGCCGGGCTGGCCGGATCTTTCGGGAACCTGGAGGGGCACGTGGGGCGAAGCACCCACCACCCTCGTGATCTTCAAGAAGAGCGAGAGGGGCTTCGTCAGCCAGGCGCTGTCCGGGTACTCCAACTTCGCGCAGGCCGCAGTGGGCGAGAACGACGCCGAGGTCAAGGGCACGCTTTCGACCGATGGCAAGGCTGGGCCGATGTCTGTGGCGGTGGCGGGGCGCATGGGAATGTTCAACAATCGCCTGACCCTCGTGCTGACCGGGCAGCCGGGGTGGAGCTGGAACGACTATCAGGAGCTGGTTCTGACTACGGTGACGCCGGAACAGCTCGCCGGCAACGGGACCTCGACCGTCCAGTGGGGCCCCTCCGGGCCCATCAACCTAAAGCGCGAGGTTCGGTGAGCCTGGCTCCGAGGAGGCGCTGCAGCGCCCACCGCATCGCGCTCTTCGCCCTGCTGGCGATGGTCGCCGGGTGCGGTCCCCGGCTCCACACCCTGCCTCCCGGAACGAAGATCCCCGATCTCCGCGGGGTATGGCGCGGCGTGTGGGGCAACTCGCAGGTGCTCATCACCCTCACCGCCAATGACATGGAGTATGGTTCCTCGGTCCTGAACATCGGCCCGATCCCGATCGACTCGGTGATCGCGGGCGACAAGGAACCGACGCTGTCCGGCATCATCACGTACGAGGTTCGCGGCGACTCCGTGTCGACCGCGGTGCGGGGGCGAATCGCGTCCTACACTGGCCGCACCACGCTGGTCCTCTACGCCTCGCCCCCCGACGGCGACCAGGAGCTGGTTCTCTACACCGCCGCTGCCCAGCCGAACCGACTCGCGGGTAACGGCAGCTCGACCTTCAGCTGGGGACCGCAGGGCAAGATCGACCTTTTGCGCGAGACCACTCCGATCCCTCAGCCGCCGGCCCAACGGGCCCCGGCCTCACCGGCCCCCGCTCCACAGGCTCCGCCCCACCAGGCCCCCGCTCCGACTCCGAGATAGGGGCTCGCGCCTCCCGACCTGACCCTCGAGGGAGCGAAGGCGTGATCCCTCTGGCGGTATACTGAGCCCCCGTGCTCGGCATCTGGTTGTGCCTCGCTCTCGAAGTAGCCTGGCTCGTCACCATCACGGCGAGCGCGTCGCTGGCGCACGCTCAGACCGCTCAGGACGCCCGAAGTCGGGTCGACTATCACCTGCTCGAAATTGACCAGATCATCCGACACTTTCAGGAAGCGGTGAATCGCGACTGCCCACGCTTCGCCACGCGCGCCGAGTGGCGCCAACACTTCGACGGAGAGGTGGAGCGCATGACCTTGCTCGTGGCGCACGTCGAGCAAGCCTGGGTCGAGGCCAAGCGCACGGGCGACGACGGTGTCCGGCGCGCGGCCAAGGCCCCCCGGCGTCGCCTCGAGGAGGCCCGCGTCGTGCTCGAGAAGCTCCAGGAGTGCGCATCCGACAACGGCGCCAGCTTCTCACCCATGGGGGTGTGGGCCAGGATCGAGCGCGAAGCTCCGCGCCGGCAGGAGAGCATCGCGCTCCCGCGCTGACCGGCGGGCCGTGCCCAGGGCGCGCTCGCTGTGCTATGGTGCCCGGCATGACGAACAACCCCTTCTCCATCGAGGGCAAAACCACTATCGTCACCGGCGGCGGGGTCGGCATCGGCAAGTCCATCGCCCTCGAATTCGCGCGGGCCGGGGCGGATGTGGCCGTGTGCAGCCGCAAGCTCGAGAACTGCGAGGCGGTGGCCAAGGCCATCCGCGATCAGGGCCGCCGGTCGTTCGCCATGGCGGTGGACGTCCGCCAGGAAGATCAGGTCAAGGCCGTGGTCGACCGCGCCGTCGCCGAGTTCGGCCGGCTCGAAGTCATGGTCAACAACGCCGGGGCCTCCTTCCGCGCGAAGGTCGAGGACATCTCGATCAACGGCTGGAATACCGTCGTTCAGATCAACCTCAACGGCGTGTTCCTCGGCTGCAAGCACGCCGGCAAGCACATGATGGCGCAAGGCCACGGGGTCATCATCAACATTGCCTCGGTCGCTGGCGTGTATGGCTCCACGATGATGTCCCACTACGGCGCCTCCAAGTCGGCCGTCATCATGCTCACCCGCGAGCTCGGCGTGGCCTGGGGGCGCAAGGGCGTCCGCGTGAACTGCATCGCCCCCGGGCCCATCGAGACCGAAGGGTATCTCGATGTGCTGCACAAGACGGAGAAGGACGCCCAGGAGATCTACGACCGCGTGGCCTCGCGCGTGGGGATGGGGCGTTGGGGTAAGGTGGAGGAGATCGCGTGGCCCTGCATCTTCCTCGCATCGGAGGCCTCCGCGTTCATGACCGGCGAGACCATCGTCATCGATGGCGGCCCGTCGCCGCGTGAAGGCGACGCCTAGTGGGATGGGAGGCCTCGAGAGGGACTCCCTTGCCCCCCGACGCTCGGCGCGCGCGAGCGCAACCTGATGCGAGCTCTCATCCTCGGCGCCTCCGGCCAAGTGGGAGCGGCCCTCGCTGAACAGCTGACCGCGCGAGGGCATCAGTGGATCGGGACATATGCGCACATGCCACGCCCTGGGTTGCTCCCTCTCGACATCACCGACGCCGATGCCACCCGGCGCCTCGTTGACCAGACCGCGCCCGACTGGGTGTTCTGCGCCAGCGCTCTCACGCACGTCGACTACTGCGAGGAGCATCCCGAGGAGGCCTTTCGCCTGAACCGAGACGCGCCGGCCCTGGTGGCGCGCGGCGCCGCCCACCGGGGAGCCGGCATCGTGTTCTACTCCACGGAGTACGTCTTCGACGGTGAAGGGGGCCCCTACGCCGAAGACAGCCCCGTGCAGCCGATCTCGGTCTATGGCCGGAGCAAGCTGGAGGGCGAGCGCGCGGTGTGCGAAGCGAACTCGCGGGCGGCGATCGTGCGCACCACGGTGGTGTACGGGCCAGAGCCGCAGGGCAAGAACTTCGTGTACCAGCTGCTCAGGCGCGGGCGTGCCGGGCAGCGCATGAAGGCGCCGCACGACCAGATCTCCAGCCCGACGTACAACGCGGACCTCGCCGCGGCCAGCGTCGAGCTGACTGAGCGGGGCCTCGGCGGGGTGTATCACGTCGCCGGCCCTGAGGCCCTCGACCGCCACGCCTTCGCGCGGCTGGCCTGTCGGGTGTTCGGACTCGACGAAGCGTTGCTGGACCCGGTGACCACGTCGGCCCTCGGCCAACGGGCCGCGCGGCCCCTGCGGGCGGGCCTGCGGATTGACCGGGCACGGGCGCTGCTGGCGTCGCCGCTGCGGGGGCCGGCAGAGGGCTTGAGGGCGATGCGGGAGGCGATTGGGAGGGCGGGGAGCCGGTGAGGGAGGTCGCCAAGCCGCGGGCGCGGTGAGCGGCGGGCCCGTCCGGGCACCCTACCGATTGACCCAGGCGCCCCGTCGGTTGACACTGTTTCGTGCGCTCCTGTAGAGTTTGCGCTTGCGTTTGTCGCGGTGACCGTAGCTCAATTGGTCAGAGCACTGGACTGTGGCTCCAGGGGTTGAGGGTTCGATCCCCTTCGGTCACCCCACAACCCCGGCGATGAAGTACCGCGCCCGTAGCTCAGTTGGATAGAGCGTTGGCCTCCGAAGCCTCGCGTGTGATCGGAACTCCCTGGAAAAACACTGAGTTTCCAGGGAGTTTTTGTTCCTGTGCAAGTCGTGTCGTGCTGGGTTTTGAGGGGGTTTCGGGACTTGTCTTGCACACTGCTTTCACACAGTGGAGGCGGCATAAAGATCGTAGCGCTCGCTCTCGGACTGATGCTGCTCGGCAGTCTCGCCCACGCCCAGGACGATCTCCGCTACGTGGTCCCGGGCGCCCTGGCGCTGCTGTGGAAGAGCCATCCCGAGTACCGCGTATGCCTCTACCAGGCGAGGGTCCTGAAGAAGCCCGTCGACGACGCGGTCGATTTCTGCGCGGAGTCCATCGTGGGCAAGCTGGAGGCTCCCACTCGCGTCGAACGGCTGGATGACGGGTGCGGCCCCATGGTGGCGGTCCGGGTTCTCGACGGCCCCTTCCAAGGCAGCACCGGCTGTTTTTCCGCCGAGGCGCTCACAAGCATCAAGCCGGAGAGCGTGAAGTGAGGGCGGTGAGTGAGCGCGGTCGCGATCGAGCTTGCGCGTGTGATGGCCGGATGGAGCGGCTGACGGAAGCGGACCCGAGGAGCGGGTTCTTCGAGGCGGAGCAGTTCTGGTCGGTCTGCCAGCACCTCCACGCAACCCCGTAGTGTCCGAATATTCGGTCGAGGCCTTCCCGGTACCGGTCCGGGCGTAAGGCTCGGTAAGATCGGCCTATGAAGGCCGATCTCCACCCCTTGCGGGTGCTACTCGTAACGCTCGCTGGATGGGTCAACCGCCACCAACAACACGTTATCGAGTACCTGGTGGAGGAGAACCGTATCCTCCAGGAGCAGGTGAAGGGGCGCCGCCTCCGGCTCACCGACGACCAGCGCCGACGCCTCGCGGCGACAGGTCGCCGACTCGGTCGACGGGTCTTGCGGCAGGTCGCGACCATCGTGACCCCCGACACGATTCTGCGATGGCACCGGCAGCTGATCGCCCGGAAGTGGACGTTCACGCCGACGCGGCCAGGCCGTCCAGGGATCATGCCGGAGATCTCGTCGCTCATTCTGCGGATGGCCACCGAGAATCCGGGGTGGGGCTACACGCGCATCCAGGGGGCGCTGAAGAACCTGGGCCACGGCGTGGCCAGGAGCACGGTGGCCAAGGTGCTCAAGGCCAACGGGATTCCGCCGGCCTCGGATTGGCTGACCTCCTGGCGGACGTTCCTACGGGCCCACTGGGGCGCCATCGCGGGGGCCGACTTCTTCACCAGCGAGGTCTGGACCCCTCGAGGGCTGATCACCTACTACACGCTCTTCGTGATCGATCTCCGAAGCCGACGGGTTCAGCTAGTGGGCTCGACGCCCACCCCGGATGCGTGGTTCATGGCGCAGGCGGCGCGTCGACTGACCGACGCGGTCGATGGGTTCCTGG
>JBKPAK010000307.1:0-20007 GCA_046726415.1 Candidatus Methylomirabilota bacterium | reverse complement strand
GACCTCGCAGGCCATCAGTCTCGGCAGCGATCGGAGCGTCATCGCCTCGCCCTCCGCGTCTTCGCGATCGGCAGGATCGTCCCAGGCCGAGAAATCGGGAAAGTTGAAGGATTATAGCCGCGACCGCGCAAGACGCAAGCGGCTCGTGCTGGACGCGATGCGTTGCTCGTCCCAGCCCTGTGTGCTACGGTCCCCCACTATGACCTTGCCAACCGAGAACGTCACCCTCACTCGCGACGGCGCGATGGCCACCGTCACCATGACTCGTCCCGATCGCCGCAACTCGTTGAGTGACGCGATGCTCACCGACCTGGGCACCGCTTTCGCGGAATTGCGCGACGACGCGACGACCCGAGTGGTCGTGGTGACGGGCGCGCCACCGGTATTCTCGGCCGGCGCCGACGCCGGTCTGCGCTCGGGCATGTCGCCGGAGGAGCGCCGTCGAGCGTTCACCGAGCGCAAGAGCCAGTTCCGCCGGCTCTTCGAGCGGGCTCAAACCCTCCTCGAGAACCTCGAGCAGGCCACCATCGCCATGATCAACGGTCACGCGGTGGGCGGCGGGTGGGGGCTCACGCTCGCCTGCGACTTCCGCATCGCGGACGTCGAGGCGGAGTTCTGGATCCCCGAGGTGGAGCTCGGCGTTCCGCTCGGCGTGGCCTCGACGACGCGCTTCGTGCGGCTCGTGGGGCCCGCCCGCGCGAAGGAAATCATCATGGAGTGCCGCCGCTACACGGCGGCGGAGGCGCACGCCCTCGGGCTCCTCACGCGGGTCGCGTCGCGGGCGGAGCTCCACTCCACGGTCCGCGCGTGTGCCGAGGCGCTGCTGACCAAGCCAGTCCGCCCGCTCACCGAGATGAAGGCGCGCATCAACGCCATCGCCCGCACCGGCATCCCCGAAGTCAATGCCATGACGGAGGGCTTTCTGGACCGATCATGACGGGCACCCGGCGCAGGTTCTCCGGCGAGCGAGGACTCTCTCGCCCGGAGATCCTCGCCGCCGCCAAGGCCATCGCCCGGCTGTAGATCGTCACGGGGTGACGAGGCGAGCGAGGGCACGCGTCTTCAGCTCAGAAGGGAGCGGAGTGGGTCGTCGCGCCTCGATGTCGAGGTGAACGCCAAGCTGGTCGAGGGTGGCCACGAGCTCGCCGGTGCGGGCATTGGACATGCGGTGGAAGACGCGTAGCGACGAGGTGCCCACGTGCAGGAGCCCGGTGCGCACCACCACCGGATCGTCGGCGCGCAGGTCGCCCAGGAACTCGAGCTGGAACTCGAACGTGGAAAAGCCGCGCCGCTGCTCCCGCTGGTAGGCCGGCGTCATCCCGAAGGCGGCGATCGCGTGGCCGTTGGCCGCCGAGAAGCGATGGACGTAGAAGAGCATCGCGCTCTGGCCGAATGCGTCGATCTCCCAGGGCTTGACGAACTCGCGCACGCCCTCCACGAAGCCCGCGTCGCTGTTGGGCACCGCCCGTCGCTCCCGCGGCGGTCCGTCCCACGCCACCTGGCGGGCGCGAGCCGCCGTCTGCTGCTCGGCGCTCAGCGGCACCGGGACGCGTCCCGCCAGCTCCACGTGGCGCGTGCGCAGCTCGACGGTGGCGCACACCGTGCCGGTGCCCGAATCGAAGAGCTTGTGGCCGCTGACGATGTCGCCGTCCTCTACGGCGATCACCCCGCTCTCGACGTGCAGAAGGTCGCCGACGCGCAGCTCGCGGAGGTATCGGACGTAGGCGTCCACCGGGACCGCCCCCCGCTTCGTGCGGGCCATGTACGGTGGTCCCAGATCCAGGGTCTCGAGGAGCCCCAAGGTCGCGTCGGCGAAGCGCTGAAAGTAGAAGGCGACGGTAAAGTGGTCGACGTTGTCGAGCTCCCAGCGATGCACAGTGCCGCGATAGGTCGCGATCCAAGCGCTCATGGCGGGCGATTATAGCGACACCCCGCGCCGCGCGGATCCCGACTATGATCAGACGAGGCACCGCTTCTACGGAGGATCGCCGATGCGGCTTCTGTCCGACCGGTTCGAGCAGGCGCTCTTGTACGCCCACCAGCTGCACGGGGACCAGTACCGCAAGGGCACCCCCGTCCCGTACATGGCGCACCTCATGGGGGTGGCGAGCCTCGTCTTGGAGTACGGCGGCGACGAGGAGCAGGCCATCGCGGCCTTGCTGCACGATGCCATCGAGGATTGTGGTCAGCGAACGTCGTACGAGGAGATCCACCGTCGCTTCGGCGCTCGCGTGACCGAGATCGTGCGGGCGTGCACCGATGCGGACACGACCCCCAAGCCGCCGTGGCTCGAGCGCAAGGCCGCCTACGTGGCGCGCCTCGACCACGAGCCGGCCGACGCACGGCTGGTGTCCGCGGCCGACAAGCTCTACAACGTGCGCACGCTCCTCAAGGACTACCGGATCACCGGAGACGGGGTGTGGCAGCGCTACACTGGCGATCCGGCCGACGTGCTGTGGTATTACCGGGCGCTCGTCACCGCTTTCCGGGCGGCGGGCCCTCATCCCATCGTGGAGGAGCTGGACCGCGCGGTCACCCAGCTCGAGGACGTCGTGGCGTTGGTCCGCTGACATCGCGGGCCGGCGCCGCACTCTCTCCCGTTCCCTCCGCCTTTCGGCTACCCTATGACCGTATGACCGTGAGGGTAGGGGCGCCCATCTCGGGCCCCCATGCTCCGAGAATCCTCTACGCGAATACCATGGATCGGGAGGCCTTGCGATGGACCTGAACTACTCGCCAGAGGATCTGGCGTTCCGCGAGAAGACCCGGCGCTGGCTGGTGGCCAACGTTCCCCAGCAGGAGCTGAAGACGCTCGACGAGCGCAAGCAGTGGCACCGCCAGATGTACGACGCGGGCTACGTGGGCATGCACTGGCCCAAGGAGTTCGGCGGCCAGGGGTGGGGGCCGATGCGCATGGCCATTGCCGCCGACGAGATGGCGCACGCCAATGCTCCTGCCCCCATTAACGGGCTGGGCATCGGGTTCATCGGCCCGACCATCATCATCCACGGCACCGAGTGGCAGAAGCAGCGCTATCTCAAGAAGATCCTGACGGCCGAGGAGATCTGGTGCCAGCTCTACTCGGAGCCCAACTCAGGCTCTGACCTGGCCAGCTTGCGCACGCGGGCCGAGGATCAGGGCGACCACTTCCTCGTGAACGGCCAGAAGATCTGGACCTCGAGCGGCCACATCGCCGACTTCGGTATCCTCCTGGCGCGCACCGATCCCCACGTGCCCAAGCACAGGGGGATTTCCTGCTTCCTCTTCAACATGCGCCAGCCCGGGGTGGAGGTGCGACCCCTCAAGCAGATCACGGGGGGCGCGGAGTTCAATGAAGTCTTCATGACCAACGCCAGGGTCGAGAAGGAAAACCTCATCGGCCGGCTGGGTCAGGGCTGGGAGATCGCGCAGACTACGCTCGGGTACGAGCGCGGCGGCAACTCACTGGGTCGCGTCACGCGCTACAGGGCCGCCTTCGATCGGCTGGTGCAGGCCACGAAGACGCTCAGGCGGCACGGCCGCCCACTCTTCGAGGATCCCGTGGTCCGGACGAAGATGGGCCGGATGTATACCGAGCTGGAAGTGCAGCGCTACGCCGCGCTCCGCGTCCTGTCTGCCCTCGAGAAGGGTTCCGAGCCCGGGGCGGCCTCGTCGATCACCAAGCTTTCCTACAGCGAGTTCGAGAAGCGTTACTACGAGCTGTGCCAGGAGATCCTCGGCCCGTACGGGCAGATCACCGAGGGCGGCGGGCTCGAGGAGTTCACGCTGGACATCGATTCCTCGTCGGGAGTGCGTGGCAGCTGGGCCTACGCCTTCCTGTGGTCTCGGGCGGGGACGATCTACTCCGGCTCCTCGGAGATCCAGAAGAACGTCATTGGGGAGCGCGTGCTCGGGCTGCCCAAGGAAGTGCGGGTCGACCGCATGAAGGGGTAGGGAGAGCGCCATGGATTTCGCGTTCAGCTCCGATCAGCAGCTCCTGAAGAATTCCGCGCGCGCCTTCCTCGACGAGCACTGCAAGCCGGAGTTCGTGCGCGCGATGTTCGACGATCCGCGCGGCGACAGCGAGGCCCTGTGGAAGGAGATCGCGCAGCTCGGCTGGCTCGGGCTGGCGCTGCCCGAAGAGCACGGCGGCAGCGGCCTGGGCATGGTGGAGACGGCCGTGCTCCTCGAGGAGATGGGGCGCGCCGCCTACCCGGGTCCGTATCTGCCGACCATGCTGGCCGGCCATGCGATCAACGCCGCCGGCACCCCGGCGCAGAAGAAGCGATGGCTCCCCGCCATCGCCAGCGGTAGCGCACGGGGGACCATCGCCCTGGTCGAGCGCGAGCTGGACTGGGATCCGCACGCGACGACCACCCGGGCCGAACCGAGTGGCAGTGGGTGGGTGTTGACGGGCCTGAAGCAGTTCGTCCCGTGGCCGTCCATCGCCGATATCGTGCTGGTGCCGGCGCGCAGCGCCGAGGGGCTCTCACTCTTCCTGGTGGACCCGGCCTCCGCCGGCAAGCTCAGCGTCTCCATGATGACGGGCATCGATCTCACCACCCGACTCGGCCAGGTCACCTTGGACGGCGTGCGCGTCGGCGCCGACGCGGTGTTGGGCGACCTCGGGAGGGCCGGGCCGCTGCTGGAGGACGTGCTGCGCCGGGGCGCCGTGAGCGCGGCGGCCGAGATGCTCGGCGCGGCCCGTCGTTGCCTCGACATGTCGGTGTCGTACGCGAAGGTCCGCGAGCAGTTCGGCCAGCCCATCGGATCCTTCCAGGCCATTCGCCACAAGTGCGCCGAGATGCTGCTGGACGTCGAGAACGCTCATTCCGCCGCGTACTACGCGGCGTGGGCGCTCGACGCGGGCGCCGAGGACGCCGTGCTGGCGGCCTCCGTGGCCAAGGCCTACGTGAACGACGCCTCCCGCAAGGTGTGTGGCGAGGCCATCCAGGTCCACGGCGGCATCGGCTTCACGTGGGAGTACGACCTGCACATCTACTTCAAGCGCGCCAAGGCCCTCGAAGTGCAATACGGCGACGCCGACTACCACCGCGAGCTGGTGTTGCGGGCCGCGGCCGCCCCCCTAGGGGGAGCCCGACGTGGTGGGTAAACCGGCGGAACCGTGTCGCTTCTCGATTCGTCGACACTCGTGAGATGACGGCCAGGGCGGCGCCCCTCGATCCGACCATGGTGGCGGCGCTCCTGCGCGCGTCGCTGGACGCCATTCGCGTCGAGGCGTCAGCGCTGGCAGAACCGCTGCGCGTATGGCACCCCGCGCCGGGCGAGTGGAGCGTCAAGGAGGTGATCGGCCATCTCATCGAGGCCGAGCGGCGCGGCTTCGCCGGCCGGCTCCGCATCATCCTCGAGGCAAACGATCCCGCGCTCGAGCCGTGGGACCAGAACGCGGTAGCCCGGGCGCGCGGCGACGATGCGCGCGACGTCGACGCGCTGCTGGAGGAATTGACGGCGCTGCGCCACGATGGCATTGCCCTGGCTCGGCGACTCAGTGCGGCAGACTTCGGGCGCGGCGGACGGCATCCCACGGTGGGTTATCTCCGCGTGGGCGATCTCCTCCACGAGTGGGTCCATCACGACCGCAATCACCTCAAGCAGATTCTCGCCAACGTCCAGGCTTACGCCTGGCCGCACATGGGGAACAGCCAGAAGTTCTCCGGAGCGTGAAACCGAGGAGCCGGCGACTCGGAGTATAGTCGGGGTGATCCGGCTCGACTCAACGGAACGCCGCGGGCCCGGGCCTCGCTACGCGAACAATGGGCCAGGCGCGCGGCGGCCCGATCAGGAGCGGCACCCATGAGTGAACTGGACGACGACGCCTACTTCGACACCGCAGATCCCGACATCAAGGGCATCAGCGCCGAGGCCCTCAACGCCACCGTCGCGACTCTGATGCCCGTCGAGCCGCCGTGCCTGCGCGAGACCGCCACGGTGCACGAGGCTGCGCAGGCGATGCTCGCCCATCGCCAGGCCGGCGTGTTGATCGTGGACGGCGAGGGGCGCTTGACCGGGATCTTCACGGAACGCGACGTGCTGACTCGCGTCGTCGGCCGTGAGCTGGAACCGGGCCGCACGACGCTCCGCGAGGTCATGACCCCGGCCCCCGAGGCGCTCACCGCCGACGACCGCGTAGCCTACGCCGTCTACTGCATGAGCGTGGCAGGCTATCGGACCGTCCCGATCGTCGACGCCGACGGCCGTCCCGTCGGCGTCATCACCAGTGGCGATGTCTTGCGCTGGCTGGCCGATCTCTTCCCGGAAACCGTCCTCAACATGCGCCCGGGCGATCGCATCAAACGCGCGGGCGAAATGGACATGGGGTAGGGAGCCTCAGGTTCCCACGACGTCAGGTAGCGAAGGCCTACCCCCCGAGACCAAGGACCGTTACGAGCTGGTGCTCGAGGGCCCGCGGGCAGCGAGCTGGTAAATGCGCTCGTCATGATGAAGCCGGTGAAATTCTTGGAGACCCACTTTCTCGGCCACCACTCCGGTCTTTCCCTCGATTACGCCGGCAGAGGAGATCGTGGGATCCCTTGGCCGCGGAGCAATCGCCTAGCCCCAGCCGCTCGAGCAGCGCCCGGAGCCTCTCGCCTCCGGTGTACACGCCCACGATCCGCCGGGCGGCCCCCGCACCTGGGACAGAGAAGAACGTCGAGCGCGAAGAGTACTGGGTCCCCTCGCGTGTAAACGGTCGTGTGCCGATGCCGGGAGGCGCGGGATGCGCTCAGCCAAAGAAGCGATAGCGCACGATGTGGAAGAGGGCGGCCGCGCCATCGCGCCAGGTGATCTTCTTGCCTTCGGCGTAGGTGCGACCATGGTAGCGGATCGGCACTTCGTAGACGCGCACCCCCAGCCGTGCCACCTTGATCGTCAGCTCGGGCTCGATGCCGAACCGCTCGGCGGTGAGGTCGAGGCGGCGGAGAACATCCGCGCGAAAGACCTTGTAGCCAACTTCCATGTCCGAGAGATTCAAGCCCGTCAAGAGATTGGTGAAGAGGGTGAGGATCCTGTTGGCGGTGTAGTGCCAGAAGTAGAGGACTCGGTGAGGGCCTCCGTGGAATCGATTGCCGAAGACCACGTCGGCGTGCTCCTCCAGGATGGGCTCCAGGAGACGGGGATAGTCGCGGGGATCGTACTCGAGGTCAGCGTCTTGGATGATGATGATGTCGCCGCGCGCTTCGGCCAGGCCCGTGCGGAGGGCCGCTCCCTTGCCCCGATTAACCGGATGTCGGATCAGGCGGAGATCGTCTTTCCCTTCCCCGATGAGCTGCTCGACGACCGACACGGTCGCATCATGGGAGGCGTCATCGACCACCACGATCTCGCACGACAGAGTGGTCGAGCCTGCTCGTACCCGCTTGATGATCTCGCGGATGAACCGCTCTTCGTTGTAGGCGGGAATGATTATAGATACCAGCGGTGTGGTCGCGGGCGTCGCCAAAGTCACGCTCCGGTGAATCGGGCCGTGCGGGCGAAGTAGGCGGTCTTGACGATGTCGGCCGGCCGGCGCCTTCCACGAGCCCTTGAGAACCGCACGCGACGCCCGTGGCGCAGGTCATCGAGGTCGAGCCGGCAGTCACGGACCATCAGCGGCAGTTTTCCCTCAAAGACGCGTGTGGCGTCGGAAGAGCCGCACTTCAGAGTCCGTGAGGGGCACCTCCTCCCATCTTGGCTGAGTCGCCAACCATGCACCCATGGCTTCCGTATTGATATCGGGGGCGACGCCGATATGGACAGCATTTCGGTTTTCGATCAGGACGTGGCTTGGTCGCTCGCTTTCAAGGACGGTCGTCAAGCGGCGCTCGTCGAAAGCATGTGGACCCCACGGTATTACGACGCGGCTATAACCAAAGGAAGCCCCGAAGAGTGGATAGTCCGCGGAGTTGACGCCGCCCACATACAGGATTCGCGAACCCTCCGCCAGGTGGCGCAGAGCTGGATGGAACGGCCCTTCCAGCTCCTTCAGGGCCGGACCGGGCTCACGAAGGCGGGCAACGGCGATGACGCAAGACCACCGTAGTATGGGCATGGCGTTGTAGAGGATCAGAAACAACAGCAAGGCGGACCACACGAGCCGCTGCCGAAGCAGTTGGGTCGCCCAGGCCGCGCCCGCGCTCAGTATCACGGCCATTGGGCTCACCATCAGGCGGAGGGGAATCTCGCTGTGGGATTGCCAGCGAATCGAGAGGGTCGCGGCAATCAGGGCCAGCGCCCCGAATGCCGCGATCAGCTCCCAAGACTTCATCTTCCAAGTGCAGTGCCGAAATCCCCTCACCACGTAGCTCGCGGGGATCAAGAGCAGACTCATCAAGCCTAGAAGCCCGCCCAGAGCGTACCGCGAGGGCGGGTGGGTCACTCGGAACACGTAGGTCCCCGGCCACGCTCCGGCGTCCCGCTCGCCCTTTAAGTTGTGATCGGTGGCCAGCGTCTTCATAACCCCGCGTCCGGTGTCTTGTAACCACAGTCGGGCCCTGGGAACGGGCAATTGGGGCGGCTCCAGCAGCTCCATACCGACCCGCGTGAGATAGGTACGCACGGTTGGCCAGTCCCAGGGATGGCCATACTCTTGGCGAAAGCTCGCTGGCCCTATCGGGTGACCGAATTCCCTCCAGCTGAACACGAAGGGGGAGAAATAGCCGAAGGCCAGGGCCGCCACCAGGAATCCTCCGGCCACGGCGAGCAGGCGGCGCCGGCGCGCCTCGGGCTGGCCTATAAGCGCGATGGCGACGGGAAACAGGATGAGTGGTGAGTAGAGCACCCGCGTCGAGGAGGCCAACCCAATGAAGGCGGCCGCGATGGCGGGAGAGGAGCTGGTCCGGCGCTTCTCCTCCTGCCAGGCGTCCGCGAGGAACCAGGAGGCCCCGCAGAGAAAGAAAGCCGTCCACAAGTCTGGCTTTCGCACGATACTGTGCGCGTGGAACTGAGGCGCGAAGGCCAGGAGAACGGTTCCGGAAAGGGCGAATACTCGACTGGCGCCCAGCTTGCGAGCCAAGAGATACACACCCGCTAGGGTCAGGGGCACGCACAGCCAGAAGAAGACCCGGCCGATTGGCTCATGACGGGTGAATAGAAGCGGCCACAGAAAGAGATACTCCCCGCCGGAGTGGAAGAGATACTGGCGATAGTTGTGCGTGAGTCGGGGCAGGAGGGAGTCATCTTGGATCCAGTAGGCTGGACGTGAAGCATTGTAGTTGACCTCGTCGCCGTGGAGGATGGGAGCGAGGGCGACGTGGGTGACGTTCAAGATCATAAACGCGCCAAGCAGAAGGAGGAGAACCCAACACGGCACCGAATTTCGGAGGGGGCGAAACATTTCCATGCGGGTGGTGACCGCCGACGGAACCTTCCACCAGCACCACAGTCCTACTAGGAGCCCGGCCTGCACGAGCAGCACGGCCCAGGGGCGCAAGAGTGAGGCGAACGATGTCAGCTGGGCGGTGACACCAAAGGACAGGAGCCCCACGAGAATGGTGATCCATAACCCGGCGCCTTCGCTTTGAGAGAGCCGCGGCGAGGAATGTCGCCCTGCTAGGATGGCCAGGGTCAGGCTGAGCCCAAAGAGAAGGTAGTTCATCGAACACCTTTCAGGCGCTAGCGGCGTGGGCGCCCCGGCCGGGTGGAGGCGCAGCTCACCTTGGTAACCTCAGGGCGGCCGCCCGCGAGCGGCACTCACCCGACGCTACTAGCGGCCTCAGTCCACACATCACCAACGATTCACGACGACGACTCCACCGGAGAATTGCGGGTGCGTGAGGGCTGATCGACGGCCGTTTCGGAGCCGCCTGGCCGGCTTGTCGGCCGCAGAGGTCGACGCGGTCGGGTTACGGGAGATTCTAGCAAGTCGGCGTAGCGAACATAGGCTCATCCCGGGATCCCACGTCGGGCAGACTCACCGGTTGTGGTGCCGGTCGAGCCACTTGCTCGGGCGTTTCCCATCAGATTGATCGCGAGGGTCGGTCACCTAGAGAGCGAGCGTGGGGAGGGAGGATCGGCCGGCAATGCGTGGCCCCCAAGCGGGGTCCTCACCATCCGAGTGGTGGTCTAGTCCCGCAGGAACAGGCTAACGGGCGGTACGCGGAGCCGCAACGTGTAAACCGACCCGCGGAAGGGGAGGGTGGCCGGAATCGATGGATGGGCCATGATGAGGAGCATCGCGCAAGGGTCGAATGAAGCGGCCGCGACCGAAAATGAGCGCGCCGACTCGTTGTTGACGTAGGTGTGTTCAATTCTGGTTGCGCTTTCCTTCTGACCGGCAAGAACCCAAAGCGGGTATTCCGGTGTGTCGTCAACCCATAAGCCAAGTCTGGAGCAGCCGACCTCTTGGATTTTTTGCATGGCGGCGGCGTAGGGCTCGCGCAGGTCCATGCGGTTGACAAAATACTGGTCTACACGACTGCGCGCGATCGCGGTGTGGGGTCCCAGTAGGGGGCGCGACTTGTTGTAGACTACCCACGGCACCGACAGGAGCAGCAGAAAAACGGCCAGGATGCCGCACACCCGTCGATAGCGCTCCCATATCACGGCGATAACCGGACACCACAGCACGAACAGGGGAAGGTGCAGGCGACTGTGCCAGGGCTGCCACTTCAGGTACATCGCGAATATCAGAAAGGCGGCGACGAGGGCGCTGCTGTAGGCGAGCAGGCCTAGGCGACGCCGCAAAGTAGGGACCAGCGTGAGCATCGTGCACGATACGGCAATCAACCCCACATGGGCGGGATTGCCTGCGAAGTCCTCGTGGAGCCTGGGCGCGGCGACCCGGAAGGCTGTACCGAGCCAGGTCGTCTTGGGGTCGTTAACTTCGGCCCCGACCTGATCGTGGAGCCACCCAACTCCGCGCTCGAGCATGGCGTTGACACGTGCGTTCGGCGTGCCCAGATGCAGGGCGATGTTGCGCACCGCGTTGGAAACCAGTGAAGCGGGAGAGAACGCCTCGCTGGCGTAAACAAAGGGCCCCTCACGACCGGGACCGAGCGGCGATCCGTAGATTCGCAAGTTGCGCCAGTAGGGCCCCGCATTGAGGGCTAACACCGCGAGTGCGATGATGGCGATCGCCTTCCCGCGGCGGAGTGGGCCAGTCCATGCGCTAAACAGGATCCATGCCAGGAAGGGAAGGGCCACAATGTAGGCCGTCGCCTTGGTGAGGACGGCGAGCCCCAGACTGGCTCCCATCAACCAAGCCGCCCCCGCACCGCCGCCGCCCTCAGGCCTGGTGAAAACGCACCCGTAGTATACGAAGCACACCAGCCAGAACGACACGACGTAGTCGTTCTGTGTCCCCGACGCCTGAAGGATCCCCATGGGGATCGTCGCGCACACGACCGCGGCGAGAATCTGGCCGCGCACATGCCCGCCGAGCTGCCGGACAATCAAGGACACACCGACCAGGCTGCCGAGCATGGCGAGCCACTGGATGAGGTTGGCGAATCGGTCCCCGCCACTCAGAACCTGCGGCTGAAGGATCGCGAATTCAGCCCACGGCCCGAGGTGAAGCTGCCGAAGGACGTGAGTTGGGTAGTGGGCGACGCTGCCGTTCTGGATCCAGTGCACCACCCGAGGCATGTGGTAGACGAGGGAGTCCGTGGTGTTGGGTGGCGCCGCCACGGCCGTGACTCCCACCGCTGAGACAATGACGGCCAGGCCAGCCAACACAGACCACCAGCGGCCCACCACCGGAGCGGCGAACGGCGTGTCATGCCGGATGGGTCTGGCCGGCACCCAGTACGTCGCGATAACGACGGCGAAAGCCAACCATGCCGCGAGGACCCATGCGAAGGAAAGCAGCCCGAAGAGGCTCAGCCCTTCGGTGATGATCGTGATGGCGACACCCCAGACAATGGCGGCCGACAGGATGGACTCCCGCCAAGAATCCCATCGCCGATGAAGTTGACGAGTGAGAAGTACGAGTACCGCGAATGGGATGAAGCCGGTGAGTGTTCTCAATGCCCGGTCCCGCTCTGGGGAGCGTGGGCGGATGTCGCCCGCGCAGTAGCGCCGCCTGTGGCTAGCGCTGCGGCCGCCGAGGGTAAACCGGCACAGCCGTGCAATAGTGATGCGGAACCGATCACGGCGACCGTTGCCACGAGCGTGGCGATCACGTTGGTCGAAGGGTTGTCGGCGATCACAACACTCGAGTCGCGCTGGCGGATGGGTGCGCGAGAGAGGTGACTAATTCGGGAGTCCCGCGGCACGCGGCTGGCGGGAGAGAGAGACGGGGTGGGCGGACTTCCGCACCAGTCCCGGGTGAACGGTTGCCCCCACTCGCGGACCCCAGAGCATCGTCTCCTCCGACGTGTGAAGATATGCCCCGCGGCGCCTCCCGACTCACACGTGTTTCGAGATGCTCGACAGTATAACCTAGGCGCGGAGGCCGGTGAGCGGGGCGGCGAGCCGTCGGGGCGGCCGCCCGCGCCGACGGATGGCAGCCTTTCCAATGACAGCCCCGTGCGTCGGCTGACGCGGCGTCAGCTTCAGAACCCTGGTCGACGGCCACCCGTGTACCGCCATTCGGCTTACCGTCCACACAACTCGACGTCTTCGTTCTCGGAAGACCTTGGGAAAATCTACGAATTCCTCTTCGTCATCAAAACGGCTTCATCCGCCGGATTGGGCCCTCTCACAGCTTCAAGTGCGGGTCGAGCCAATCGCGTAAGGCGTTCCCCATTAGGTTGATGGCGAGCGTCGTCACGAAGATCGCGAGCCCGGGGAGGCGGCGATCCACCACGAGATGACGCGCAGGTGACCCATGCCGAGGGCCCGACCGACCGGCCACCACGAACTCGCGTTCGCGGATCGACAGCGTCTCCGCCAGGATGACCCGCGTGTAGACGGGACGTCCGCCAACCACGAGGACGATGATCATGTTGACGAGACTCGGCCCGGGCATGGCGCGAGCTTCGCTCTGCCCGGCGCGCGGGCCAAGGTTGTGGTCGGATCTGATCCTCTGATCGCAAGCGGCCAGAAGACTCGGGGTGTTGAGCGCGGCCGAGGATCACTCGCGGCGAGGGGAAGAAGAGGCCGGGGAGAGCGCCCCCGGCGGTACGCCCGTCCGCCAGGGACCCCGGGGCGATCATGGCTGCGCACGCAGCGATTCCTCGCCTGCCCGCCGGAACGTCCCTGGGGAGCGGTCTGGGTGCTCGGGAGCAAGTAGGCCGTCGACGCCGTCGGCGTCACGCCCGGCGCCGGTCGGCCGGGATCCCTCACTCGGCGCGAATCGGCGCGGGCGTCCACCAGCTGACGTACATCGACGGCCACCTCATACCCGGCGTGCCCCGCCGAGCCGTCCACCGTCTCGACCACGCAACCGGACCCAGCACTGGCGTACCAGTAGTCAGGCGGCCGTCAGTCACGCATCAGCCGGGCGCCCAGCCGGCCTCTCTGAGGAGAGCCTTGGCCTTCTCGGAATCGAAGGCCTCGCAAAGCGCGGAGTCGTCGAGCTTCGGCGGTGAGTGGGGCGAAGGCCTTGAGGCCCGTGCCCCGGTACACCGTAGTTGTCGGCGTCTTGCTGCTCTCCGCGGCCATCGTCATTCCGCGTGGCCCCCGGTTGTGTCGCGTGCTGAGCGGCGGCCTCGGCGGGCGCGAGCAGCCGTTGCCGATGCCATGAGCGTGACGAGGTAGGCCGCCAGTGCGATCGCGAGCACGACGAACCCGGCGTGGAAACGCGCGGGGAGGCCGAATTCTCCCCACAGGTGCGCCCAGTAGAGTCTCCCATCGGCGTGCTCAAAGGGGAGGGTTCTCTGCCAGTATCCCCACATCAGGTGCGTCGTCATGCACGTGGCCATGAGACAGGCGGCGGTGATCGCCGTCCGCGCGCGCGGGCGCATCCCCTGGAGGGCCACGCCGAGGAGCAAGGCCACCGCCGGCGTGAACTCGACGAAGCCCCGGTGGCCGAACCCGCCGCCGAGATACCAGCTGGCCCAGAATCCATAGATGCCAGCGACGAGAAGGAAGAGCCCGCACATCAGGAGACTCGCCCTTCGCGTCCGACGAACGATCAGTCCGGCAACCAGCGCGACCGCGAGGACCGGGTAGTACGTGAACACCCCGCGCTCATAGGACAGCAACACCGCTGCCCACATCGGGCGGCTCCAGATGAAGCGTTCCGTTCCGTAGCTCGAGAGGGTCATGGTGCCCGTGGCCAGGACGTTGTAGGCGATCTGGACCGTCGCGCCGCCCGCGGTGCCGATGGCGAGGGGCAGGAGGCAGGGCCGAGCCCCGGCGCCCCAGGCGGTCACCGCCGCCAGCGCGACGAGGAGAACATTCGTATTTCTCACGAGAACCAGAAGCAAGGCCAAGAGAGCAACCGAAGTGCCGACTCCCCTCCCGAGGTTGTGATCGGGTCGACCGAGCACCACCCACAAAAGGATGGCGAGGAGCAGAGCCGAATACACGTGAGAGAAGCTCGAGTCGTAGGTCCCGTAGTGGAAGAGTCCCGTCCCGAACAGCGCGAAGAATACGGCGCATTGAGCCCACCCCGGCGAGACGTCCAGTCGCCTGAGAGTCCAGAAGGAGAAGAGCGCGGTCAGAAAGAGGGCAAGCGAACCCAGCGCGAGGCTCATCCGATGCTCCCAGGCGGTGATCAGCGGCTTGCGCGCTTCGCCGTCGAGCTGGCGGCTGGCGAACGGGGCCATGAACGGAAGGCGCAGGAGGGCCACCCCGGGGGGATACTTGTTGTGGCAGATGCCCGTCGCGGAATTCCTGGCCGATATGGCCCCCTGCGCGCCAGCCCGCTCGGCGAGCTGGCAGAACCTGAAATCGAGCGTCAGAAGGGCATGGGTCCAGATGTGGTAGCCCACGCCGTCCGAGCGGATGGGCGGCTTGTTGCGGTAGGGCTGAACCCAGGTGACGACGATCAGGGTCAACAGCAGGAGGAGGAACAGGGGAAGCTGGAGAGTCCGCATAGCGCTGCCGAGCCACAGGTGGCGCGTCGCCCGCGGTTGGCAAGGACCGCGGCGGCCATCGATCGGGTTCGTCGGCATCCCGCCAGACGTGCGCTCACGCGTCGCCCGCGAAGGACCCAGACGTCAAGCGAATCGCTAACCCCGCCGAGTTTGGCTTCAATATGGTACTTCTTGCTGGCGGCCAGCGATAGTTTGCGGCGGTTCGGAGAGTTCTGCACGGCGTCGCCCGAATCGCCCGACCATTGAATCTGTTTCCATTCGTCGACATTGTTCTTCGGACCCGTCGTCGCTTCGAGCTTTAGGGCTGCACGGCAATCTCTCCTGCGCTTGCGATTGCCCCTAGCGGATACGCACTCGACTACCCAAACCGCTTCGGTATTGTTCACGGCGGAGGCTAGGCAGCACGAACGGTGTCTGACGCAGCCGAGAAGGCAGCGGCGCCGGCGGATGGGGCCTGGTTCTAAGATGCGTAGGCGGCCGTGTCGCCGCGTGCGGACACGGCCCTCCCGGGGCTCCCCTCAACGCCGACAAGGCGCTCGAAAGGCTGCGGACGATGGCTGCGTTTCCATGGCCCTCCTCAGCACCTATGGGAGCACACTCGGACCTGAGTTCCCAAGCGGCTAGGCACGGGTGTTGGGCGGGTAACCTCGATTCGACGCCCTCGGACGTCGAGGCTGAACCCAGCCGTCGAAGGACCGCCGCCAGACGACCATGGCGGTCTACCTCACCGTACTTCTTCCTGGGCTTAGCCCGGATTAGGCGTGAAGGATGAGACAGAAGAGCCATCGCGTCCGTCAAGTGTGCACTAAGAGCGGTGTCGAGGTGCTATCGCCACTGTGACGAGGAGGCTCGATGGCTCCGCCCTATTCCTTTCCCACCTCGTGGCGGAACAGAATGGCGTGGGACCAGCAAGGGATCACGGCGCGGCCGCTTGCCTTCACCCCCACCAGGGCGCCGGCGCCGGGAGCAGGTTGGCGCTCGCGGGGTGGCAGGTCAGCATTCGGTACGGGAGGGAACAGGAGGAGGTGGCGTTTGTCCGTCCTAGGCTCCGTCGTCCGCGCCTGGGGCGTCGCGATGGAAGGCGTGGTATGGTGTACGCCGTTGGCGAGCACGGTCGTCGCCGCTGGCCTCTTTCTCGTCCTCGCCGTGGCCAAGACGTTCCCGCTGGCCCGGCACCTCGGTACCCACGTCCCCTCTGATCTCCTGGACCCGCTTTTCAACGCCTGGGTGCTGGCGTGGGGCGTGCGCGCACTCGGTGGCGATCCACACCGGTTCTTCGACGCCAACATCGCGTACCCCGTGGAGCTGTCGCTTGCCTTCTCGGACCACCTGCTCGGAGTCCTGCCCATCGCCGGTCCCGTGCTGTTGGTTACCGGCAACCCGCTCGCCGCCTACAACATGCTCTTCCTTTTGTCGTTCGCGATCTCGAGCCTCTCCGCGTTCTGCCTCGCGCGGTACTGGACACGAGCGTTCTGGCCGTCGATGGTGGCGGGCGTCCTCTACGGCTTCGCTCCGTGGCGTTTGGGCCAGGTCGCGCATCTCCAGCTCCTCGGGTTCTTCTGGGCCCCGCTTGCCCTGCTGTTCCTTGACCGCACACTGCGGCACCGCCGCTGGTGCGACCTCGGGCTCTTCGCGTTCTTCTGGTGGCTCCAGGTTCTGGCCTCAAGCTATCTCGCGTACATGGTCACCGTCGGGGCCATCCTCTACGTCGGCCACTACGTCCTGGTCGTTGACCGAACGTGGTGGGCCCGCGCGATGCTGTCCCGGGTCCTGGCCTTCGCTGCGGTCAGCGTGGTCGTTCTGCTACCCGTGCACCTGGCCTACACCGTCGTCGCCCATCGCTGGGAAGCGACGCGAGCTCTGAGCTCGGTGGCCGCCTTCTCCGCAGACCTCGTGAGCTTCGCGGCTCCGCCGGCGCTCATGAACGACGTCTATCGTCGGATGGCCGCGCCCATCCTGCCGTTCACCAACCACGAGACGCTCCTGTTCCCCGGCTTCGTCGCGGCGGCGCTCGTGCTCCTAGGAAGCCGCAGCCCGGCTAACGGGCTTCAGCCGGCGGAGGCCCGCCGGCTGAGGGTCGCGTCGTGGATCATGATCAGCGTCGCGCTTGTGCTTGCCCTCGGCCCATGGCTCACGGTACTGGGTTGGAGGACGCTTCTCCCCCTCCCCTACCAGATCCCCTACTACCTCGTGCCTGGATGGGATGTCATGCGCGCGCCTGCCCGCTTCATGCTCCTGGCGCTCCTGGGCGCCATCCCACTGATCGCCCTGGGGGCCGCACGCGTCGGCACCCTCACACGGCACCCCGCACTGGCGGCGCTCGCGTTGATTGGTCTCTTCCTCGTCGAGCTGGGCGCGAAGCCGCTCCCCCTGGTCGCGGTACCTCCGCCGTCACCGGCACATCACTGGCTCGCCGCGCAGCGTCCGGGTCCCGTCGTGGAGTTGCCACTTAACGCCACGGACGATCTTCGGTGGCAATACTTCAGCACCGTGCACTGGCTCCCCCTCGTGAACGGGCGCAGCGGGTTCTGGCCCCGTGCGCTGGATGAGCTGCAGACCGTGCTGAGCGGGTTACCGGGGGCGGCGGCGCGACGCACGGCGGCGGCGCTGGGCGTGGCCGCCATCGTTGTCCACGGCGACAAGCTGACGGCCGACGAAGGCGCGCGCTGGGAGGCCGCGGAACGGGCGGGCGCGATGCGGAGGCTCGCCACTTTTCAGGGCGACGTCGTCTACTCAGGGACCGTGGATCCTGTGGTTCTCTCCTCCGTTCTCCTGGCCAGTCTCGACACCCCCGCCTGGCTTCCGCCAGGCCGCACGGTGAGGCTCGGCCTGATCCTGCGCGGCGAGGCCGGACGTGCGTGGCGCTATCCCGGGCCTCAGGGGCTCGCCCGCGCCGACGTCGAGTGGAAGGAGCACGGGTCGGCGCGGGTTGTTCGCGAGACGGTCCGCGTCGCCTTGCCGTTCGCGGTGGCGCCGGACGAGACGGCCGCAGTCTCCGTCCGTATGACCGCGCCGTCGACCCCCGGCGTGTACGACCTGCGGCTCGCCTTCCCGGCCATTGGCCTGATAGCAGGAGCGCGCGCCTTCGAGATCCGTGAGGCCCCGTTGCTGACCAGCGCCGAGGGCCCTCGGCTGCTCGGCGCGCAGTACACCTCCACCAACACAGCCCTCGTCTGTGCGCCCTTCGAGTCGTTCCTGCTCCCAGTCGAGGCGCGCAACACCGGTGGCGCCTTGTGGCTCGCCCGGGCGACGCAGAACCGCGGCGCGGTTCGCTTCATCTGGCGCTGGACACCGGAGGGGGGCACGCCCCTGCCCTTCCTCGATGCGGAGCGAATCCGCTATGACGTCTTCCCCGGGCAGACGTACCGCACAGAGCTGAGCATCGATGCGCCGGGAACACGCGGCCGCTACATGCTGGAGGTCGGCCTGACTAGCGAAGGGGTGACCTCGTTCGCCGACGTCGGCACACCGGCGGCTCGATTTTCCGTCGACATTCGTAGGTAGGGGTCGGGGTGCGCCTCGACGAGCCGAGGGGAGGGGGAGTGGCGTGAGCCTGGCACCCCCAGCGAAACTCCGGAGGCTCCAATGGCGCTGTACGCGACGGCCAAGTGGGACCAGCCGGGCGATTCCATGTCCGATAACACAAAGTGTGGCGTCCTCTCCGCGGGCCCTCCTGCACCGGCCTTGGCAGGACGGCATCTCGAACATCCTACGCTGCTGCGCAGGCCCAGCGGCTGCCATTGCGCTTCCCGGGGACCAGCCCTGTTGTGTGGGCTTGGCCGTCTCAGCGCAGCAGTTCCTCGATTCGAGCCTCCAGCGGGTCCTGCAACTGGGGTAGGGCGTGGACGTCGACCAGCTCGATGAAGGCGGGGATGCCCGAGAAGCTGGTGGCGTCCATGATCATGTCGTCGGCGGGACGGAATGAGGGCAGGCCTGAGGTGATGGTGACGAGGGGGCAGCTTGGGGAGGTCAGGGGCGTGGTCAGTCTGGAGCTGGTAGCGCAGGTCGTTCAGGAGCGGCGTGAGGCCCGGGGTGTGGGTGATGACGAGTTGGGCGACGAGAGCGTTGACGACGAACTGGCTGATGTGTTCGGGGCGGCGCTCGCCTTTGTTGGCTAGGGCCTGTCTCGTCAGGGACAGCGTGTACGCCGAGGTGAAGCTCAGAACCCAGCGTACGGCCGAGGTCATAGTGACCGTCCTGGTCTCGCGGTCGGTCCGGGCCTCGTAGGTGTATTCCCACGGCTACAACGTCACCCGGTTCGCCACTACTGTGAGCCAGTACGGGTCGAACTCCGCGGGCAGGTCGAAGGGGCGGGTCCCGGATTTGGTCCGACAAGAATACTGCGTGAGAGGTCCGATCGGCCTGATTGGGCTTACCGTGACCTCACGCGTTGCGTGCGGTCATCGCTGCCGCGATGCGCGTGGAGTAGCGGACGGTGTTCTGCCCGTCGAGGATCTGCACTTCGATCTCCGGAGGGCTCGCCTCGGGCCGTACGGTCACCAGCCCATAGTTGTACGTGTCACAGAGGGAAAAGCGCTCGGTGTTCCGGAGGGGGCCGCGTCGGGGCGCGATGCGACAGAACGGCCAGGCGCCGATGGGTCCGGCGATGAAGTCGCGCAGGCCGTCGCGGTCGGCGAGGTCCATGGCCACGTGCATGTCGGCGCTGAGAAAGACGATGCCGCCGATCCGCTCGCGCTTGAAGTAGCGCTTCAACTCGTCGCGCTCGGTGGCGAAGCCGTTCCACTTGTCGATTCCGAAAGGGCCCAGGAAGGGGACGGATGATACCACGAACTTGAAGGGCGCCCGCGAGGCCCGCAGCTCCTCCTTGAACCAGTCCTTTTGGCGCCGACCCAGCATCGTCTTGCGCGAGCCGTCCGGCGTCACGTTGGGGCTGCGGTACTGACGGGTGTCGAGAATGAACACGTCCACGGCGGGTCCCCAGGATAGCCGGCGGTAGAGAATCGTCGGGTCCGCCGTGCGCATCGGCCAGTACTCGCGCAGGGCCGTGCGCCCCTCGACGAGGGTCGGGTACGAGCTGTCGAAATCGTTGGCCACCTCATGATCGTCCCAGATGGCCGAAACCGCGGCACGCGCCAGAAGCCGCTGGAGG
>JBKPAK010000306.1:0-10935 GCA_046726415.1 Candidatus Methylomirabilota bacterium | reverse complement strand
AGGAAACCACGTCTGGATCCGGACATGGATGAGGCCCAGATCCCGATCCATGAAGTAGTAGTAGAGGATGAGGCACTTCCGCCGCGCCGATTGGATGAAGGCCGCCCCCTCGCGCCACTGCAGGGAAAACGTGCGACAGGGTTCGACCGTCGCGAAGACGCCGACCAGTCCCTCTGTGATCCCCTCGCGCTCCGCCAACTGGCGCGCGAGGTCCTCCTTCCTGGTGCGTTCGCCGAAGTATTGGTACGGCCGCCCCTCGCGCACGGCCAGCTGCCGCGCGTAGTCCTTGAGCCGATACGCCTGGGTCAGCACGAACCGCTTCACGTCGCGCCGATAGACCCCGCGGGTTTCCAGAAACCTGGCCATGGCGTAGCCGCTGAAGAACGGCAGGTAGCCGCGGAACAACACCCGATCGAAGCACGAGAGGGTGCCTTGGAGCTTGTCGGCGTGCTTGGCGATGAACTGGTCCATTCGCGCATCGCACACGAACTCAGGCGAGAAGGCAACCCCCTACCGACTCGGCTCGCTCGAGTCCTCGATCGAGAAAGACCTCCGATCCTTCCCCGGTACGGATTCGGCGAAATGCATGTTCCCCTCAGGTCCCTGATCGCCGCGTCCAGATCAGCCGCCTAGATCCAAGGACGCCCACCGATATTCGATCATGGTCCTGGCCGGCCACCAGATGACAAGCCCCGTAGGTCCGAGGCGAAACGGCGCAGCCGAGTCGCCGCGGCTTGGTTGCGGCCGCCAGGCCGCGCTACGACATAATACGGTGTTCGACCATGTGGCTCGGCACTCGGACCCGAGCCCAGGGGTTGGACGCGATACGGGCACGCCGACGCGAATGGTGTCTACAGCAGGCCGAAGCTCAGCTGGCGCTGCGCCATCGACCACGGAGTCCCCGCCGGATTTGCCCCCGGAAGTATCAGATCGCGTCGCCGCCCACGACGATGGCCTGGAGCTGCCGCACCGCCCACGCCTCCGCCTCGGTCCTGAGTCTCCAAGGGCTATAGCTGAGCGGCAGAATCGGGCCGAATAGTCCGCGGCACCAGTCCGTATGCTCTCGCAACACCGTGACCCTCACGAAGTCGTGTGACGGGCAAACCGCAATCTCGCGCGACGGAAAACGCCGCCACGCAGGATTGTCCTTCGCAATCCACCACGCGATGTAGTCGCGGTGGAGCCGGTCCAGCGCTGCGTCGATGTCCGGCGGCAGGAAAAGCGCGTGAACGTGAAGCAGACCCGGAGCTGGGTCACCGGATGACGTAGCGCTGGGGGCATCCCCGTTGCTCTCGGCCTGCCGAGCTTCGGGGAAGAGCGTCCCGTCCCGACCGTGCATCCATCGAGGCGTCGTGCGGAGGTCGTGATCCCTTCACTGTCCTTTCGGGGTGATCGCCTCGGCGATGTCACCGTCGAACGTGAGCTTCGCCAGCGTGATACTCGGCAATGCTTCCCTCCGACCTGTGATCGCCATGACGCCGATCAATTCCCTCGCGGTCCACACTCGCCCGCGATGCACGCCTTCGCCGCCGAGCATCTCGGCATCGCGCTCTTCGGGTACGAACCATAGCGTCACCTTCACCCAGGGGACGCGAACCTCAAGCCACTGGCCGTCGCGGGCGAAGACGTCGAGGGGCATGGCGATCAGCGGCGACATCAGCGCGTCGACGGCCACGGCTCCAGGACTCGCATTGGTCCGTGCCATGGACAAGTCACGGCGATCGGTGTCACCGCCGCCGAGACGGGCGGCAAGCACCTGAAGCGTCGAGGTCAGGTTCTCCACCGGATTCTCGGCTGGCGCGTTGTCTCCCAATTACCGTCGGCAACCGTAACACGTAACAACGCTTGCCTTTCGCGCACTTCCAAGACACCTCGCGATGGGGCTGTTGCGAATCGAATCTGACGGTAAGTTACTGATTTCACGGCGCTGATACGGTTGTTACGCTTGTCAACGCTTGCTGGCGGGTTTCGGGATCGAGTTCGGTGCCCACAGGCTCTCGCGCCGCCGGGTTGTAGCGTGTCGCGAGGTCGCTCAGGACCGCTGCATTGAGCAGGTAGAACCGTCCCTGCCGGCCCCCGTGACGCGCCGGCCGGGCCACCAGCCCAAGGGGAGACAGGAGCCCCGCGAGCCCACGCGTGCTCTTGACCCACGCGTACCCGCGCTCGTGGAGCGCTTCCAGTAGCTCGGTCGGGGTGACGACGGTCCCGACCTCCGCTCCCGCCCGCTGCAGGGCCCCGACCAATCGCGCGTGCGGAGGATGTCACCCTCATTCGTGAGCTCGCGGGCGATGCCGCCTACGCCGGACGCGTTCGATACCGCCTCGTGCCGTTCGTCTGGTAGGGACGCCGCTGGTGGTGCTCCGCGCGCGGATGCCGTCGACTAGAATGTGTATCGGCGTGACGGGTCCGGGCGGCAGCGGCGGAGTACTCTCGACCAATCGCTTGAGGAGTGCGGATGAGCCTGACGGTCGTGTGTGGAGTCAACTGGGGGGACGAAGGAAAAGGGAGGATCGTCGACTACTTGTCGAAGGATGCCGACGTCGTCGTCCGGTATCAGGGCGGCAACAATGCCGGGCACACCGTTGTCAACGAGTTCGGCACCTTCAAGCTGCATCTCATTCCGTCCGGCATCTTCCGCCCATCCGTTCTCAACGTGCTCGGGCCCGGCATGGTGATCGATCTGGAGGCGCTCGTCGACGAGATCGACAACCTGCGCGCCGCCGGCCTGTCGATGGATCGCATCGTCGTGTCCGATCGCGCGACTGTCTGTTTTCCGTTCCATCGGCAGGAAGATGAGTGGGAGGAAGAGCGGCTCGGTCACCAGGCGTATGGCTCGACGAAGCGCGGGATCGCACCGGCGTACGGCGACCGGCACCTGAAGAAAGCCATCCGGATCGGCGACCTGCTGCAGCCGGCCTGGCGCGACGCGCAGCTGCAGACGATCGTCACGTGGAAGCAGTTGGTGGCCCGCGGAGCGTATGGCAAGACCGAGGGCGTGTCGTTCGCCGACGTGCGCGCATGGGTGGAGAAGTTCGCACGCCGTGTCGCACCGATGGTGCTCGACACGAGCGTCGTGCTGGAGCGCGAGGCGGCGGCGGGGAAGCGGCTGTTGTTCGAAGCCCAGCTCGGCGCGCTGCGCGACGTGTATCTCGGCATCTACCCGTTTACGACCTCGTCGTGCGCGCTGGCCAGCTTCGCGCCCGTCGGCAGCGGCTTGTTCGGCCATCCGATCGATCGTGTGGTCGGCGTGATGAAGGCGTTTTCGACGTGCGTCGGCGTCGGCCCCTTCGTCACGGAGATGCAAGCCGAGGTCGCCGACACGCTCCGTGAGGTGGCGTTCGAGTACGGAGCGGCGACGGGGCGACCGCGGCGGATCGGGCACTTCGATGCGGTCGCGTCGCGCTTCGGCGCGTATGTGCAGGGCGCCACGGAGATCGCGCTGACGAAGCTCGATTGCCTGTCGGGTCTCCCGTCGCTGAAGATCTGCACGGCGTATCGCATTCGCGGCGAATCGACCACGACGTTTCCGCTCAACTCGTTGCTCGACGAGGCCGAGCCGGTATACCTGGAGATGCCCGGCTGGACCGGCGACATCACGGCGTGCCGCCGCTTCGACGACCTCCCGTCGGCCGCCCGGGAATATGTCCGCACGATCGAGCGGCTCGTCGGGACGCGTATTCGCTTCGTGTCCGTCGGCCCCGAACGGTCGCAGATGATCGAGACCGTGTGATCGAGACCGTGTAAGGATCGCTTCGAACCCCCATCGTCCGGTTACGACACCGCGGCGCCGAGGCCGCATACTTCCCATCACAGATCGAGTAGAGCGCCTCTTCCAGATGCGCCCCCCTACAGCCGCGCACGCACGAGCGATGCGGCATTCCCGGAACGGCTGCGTGCCGACGGCAGCGCGGATGTCGGGGACGCGGTGTTCGTCGAGGAAGTCGAACGAGACCACCCTCGTGGCTCTGGTCATCCGGCTTAGTGCGAGCGACGGCCGGCCTTCGCATGCGGTTGTCGTCGTTGACGGCGAACGCGTCGAGGTCCACATCGCGCCGAAGCGCGACTTGACGCGCTCGTCGCTAAGCTGGCGAGGAATTTCGGGCCGCTGCGACCGGTGTGGGGGCTGCTCGCCGGGAGAGACCGCGGCGTTTCGCCCGCTCGCGGCGTGGCGCCCCGCACGGGTGGAGGTGTCGTATCTCACGCCCAGCGAGTTCGCCGTGATCTCCCGTCTGCAGCGCTGGCGGCCCGTCAGACCCCTGCCCGACGGCGATCGGCTGTGGCGCGCGCTCAACCGCTGGCAGCTGCCGTTCCAGTTCACGACGTTGCTCTTCATCTACTACAAGCGCGGCATGGAGGACGTCGAAGGGTTGTTCGGCCATCACATGGACAGCACTGTGGCCGTCATCAGCCGTGAAACGGTCAACCTCATGGGACGCACCATCGGGAACTTTCATGGCACGGTGCTGCCGTCGGAGGGTGCGCTGCTCGAATGGAGCCGCGTGCACGTCCCGTCGCTGTATGCCGATCTCGTCCGCGGCCTCTTCGTCGCGCCGGAAAACATGGATGCGCACATCGGCTGGCTGCGCGACTTCAGTGCGCGGGTGGACGACCTCCTCGGGGAGCACTGGCTGTTCCGTTGCGTGGTGGCGTTGTCGGCGCACTGGATCCCCAACGACCTCACGCCGACCACCCGCACGAGCCTTCCAGACGCGGCCTACCGGCCGCGGCCGGCGCCGGTGACGCCCGAGGCGCTCTCGTCGGTCTTCCAGGAATACGTCACGTCGACCGATGAACTGCTGTCGCGGTTTCCTCTCCCGCCCGATGCGGTGGTGCGCCTCGGCGGGTCGCTGGCCGAAGGAGCCTCACTCCCGGTCCGACATCGACCTGGCCGTCCTCACCCGCGAGCGTCCCGCGACCATGCCGTTCAGCATCGCGTCCGTCACGCCCGGGCACTTCGAAATCGTGCCGGGACGAACGCCGAGCGGCAATCTGATCGCGGTGGAGTACCTGACCGACCGCGTCCTCGCGGCGCGGAAGGCGCAGCAGGACGAGTACCAGCGCGCGCTCGAGACGGTGCGTCTGGCGCGGGAGCGGTTGACGGAGAGCTCGCACGGGCCGCTGTTGTTCGAGCTGGCCCATCCGCGGGCGGACGGAACCACGCATCGGCTGCGGGAGCCGCTGGAGCTGATCGAGAAGATGGCGCTCCTGATTCCTCCCCTCGCTTTCATCCGCGGCGCTTTCAGGGGCTGCTCGGCCCGCGCGCGGCGGGGCGGTCGGCGGTCATTCCCCGGGGTTCCGATGCTGTCGATGAAGCAACCCCGGGGGCGGGGCGAAGCGAGGGGCGGGGGCCGCGGGCGGAGCCGTCGCCCGGGTCGTTGGGTACGCCTGGTGAGAGGTCGTCGGGGGCGGTGCGGCGGCGGCGGGTGTTCGCCCTGGACGTCTTTCCGTGTCCGCGCGGCGGCCGCCGGCGGCGGATCGTGGGGGTGCACACCGGAGGCGAGCGCCTTCGTGTCTTGCTCGAGCGGCTCGGGCTCGTCAGCGCATCGCCCTCCCCGGCCGCCTCGCGCTCGCCGCCGCGGCGGGGAGCGTAACCGACCACGACCCCTCGTCGGCATTCCCTCGGCCCCACGCGCTCCGCACCTCTCGCCGTCGTCTGCCTCCCGCCGTCGTTCTGGCTCGGGCCGCGCCCGGCTTGCTTCTCAACGAGGGCAAGGGTGTCGCCGGCTCGCCGCCCGTCTGAGCCCTACCGAGGGGCATGGCCCTTGCCGGGCGCTTGACTTCGCCCTCCGGGGGCGCGATCGTGGCGCCCGGCAGGCGAGCGAGGGGGAGAGTTGGCGGCGGCGAAGGGGCTTTTGGAATTCTGACGCCCTCGGTCGCCCAGCGGCCGCATGATGTCACGCGAGCACACCGTCATACCGGCGTCGCCGGCGGGGGCGTTTGACGCCGCCCCCACCCCGCGGCTAGGATGTGCGCCATTCGCTCCGGCCCACCGACGGTTCACCCGGACAAGGAGGGTGTCATGGCTCGCGCCGCCACGCTGGGATTGGTCCCCCTGCTCGTCCTCGCCCTGCTCACGCCTGCCGATGTCCTCGCGCAGACCAAGGACGACACGGTCGTCTATGCACTGCAGAGCGACGTCCAGACCTGGGATCCACCGAACTCGGTGCTCCGCGAGAGCATCATCCTCGGTTACCACGTCTTCGATCACCTGGCAGCCCGTGACCTCAAGACGGGCAAGGTGGGGCCGAGCCTGGCGGTGTCGTGGAAGAACCTCGACGACACCACGTGGGAGGTCAAGCTCCGCAAGGGCGTGAAGTTCCACGACGGCACCCCGTTCACGGCCAAGGACGTCAAGGCCACCTTTGACCGGGTGCTGGACCCGAACCTCAAGCTCACCGCGCGCGGCAACCACGCCAAGATCAAGAGCGTGGAGATCGTCGACGACCTCACGGTAAAGTTCCACACCGACGGGCCCTACCCGCTCTTCGTGGAGCGCCTCACCGCCCAGGTCGTGCAGTCCGAGAAGGCGATCAAGGAGAAGGGGCACGAGTGGCTGCAGGAGAACCCGGTCGGCACCGGGCCGTACAAGCTCCAGAAGTGGACGAAGAAGCAGGAGCATGTCCTGGTGCGCAACGACGACTACTGGGGGACGAAGCCGCACTTCAAGTACGTGCGCGTGCGCATCATCCCCGAGCAGGCCACGCAGATCGCGGAGCTGATCTCGGGCGGCGTGGACCTCATCAAGGCGGTCCCGCCCGACCAGATGGACGTCATCAACAAGTCGGGCGCGGCGCGGACGTCCACCTCGCCGATCCTGCGCACGGCCATGATCCAGCTCGACCAGTCGGGCCGGGCCGGCAAGAACCCCTTCCAGGACAAGAAGGTCCGCCAGGCCGCCAACATGGCGGTCGACATGGACGCGATCATCAAGCACGTCATCAACGGCCTCGGCGACCGGGTCGCCACGACGGTCAACCCGATGGCCTTCGGCTTCGACGCGAGCGTCAAGCCCTACAAGCAGGACCTGGCCCAGGCCAAGAAGCTCTTGGCCGAGGCCGGCTACCCGAACGGTTTCGAGGTGGGCTTCCTCACGACGGGACCGACCGTGGAGCCGGGGCTCATCCAGACCACCGAGGCGATCGCGGCCGACCTGGCCAAGGCCGGCATCAAGACCAAGCAGAAGTTCATCGGCGAGGTGGGGCCGTTCACGAACCTCGTCCGTGACAACAAGGCCGAGCCGATGTTCACCTGGTCGTGGGGCTATTACTCCGTCTTCGACGCCGACGCCATCCTGTACGACGTCATGACGTGCGGCCAGCCCTACAGCTACTACTGCAACAAGGCGCTGGACGACCTGGTGATCCAGGGCCGCTCCACGCTGGATGCGAAGAAGCGCACGGAGATCTATGCCCGGGCGCAGAAGCTCCTCCACGATGACGCGGCCTACCTCTACAAGTGGGGGCTGCGCGGCGTGTGGGGCATCAGCAACCGGATCGAGTACGAGGCGCCCCGCGACGAGATCGACCGGCTGTTCGTCGTGACGCCGCGGAAGAAGTAGGCAGGAGCGGTCCCGGCCCGGGCCTGGCATTTCCAGGCCCGGGCCCCCTGCGGCCTCATGCGACGCTACATCGCCCGGCAGCTCGTCCAGCTCGTCGTGGTCGTCATCGGCATCTCGCTGCTCGCCTTCATGATCCTGCACGTCCTCGGCGACCCGGTCCTCCTGCTCCTTCCGCAGAACGCGGGCAAGGAGGAGTTCGAGCGCTACCGCCACCTGCTCGGCCTCGACCGGCCGCTCTACGTGCAGTACTGGAAGTTCGTCTCCAAGGCCGTCTTCGGCGACTTCGGCAAGTCGTGGTACGCGGACACCCCGGCCTTCAAGCTCGTGCTGGAGCGGATGCCGCCCACCATCTACCTGACGTTCTCGGGCCTGGCCGTCGCGCTGCTCATCGCGCTGCCGCTCGGCACGCTGGCCGCGCTCAAACGACATTCGTGGGTGGATAGCGTGTGCACCACGCTGGCCGTGGCCGGCCAGGCCACGCCGCTGTTCTGGCTCGGCATCATGCTGATCATCGTCTTCGCCGTGCGGCTCCGGGCGCTGCCGGCGTCCGGCTACGGCACCTGGCAGCACTTCGTGATGCCGGCCTTCTGCCTGGGCGCCGCGCTGGCCCCCATCACCATGCGGTTAGTGCGTTCCGGCGTGATCGAGATCATGAACATGGAGTTCATCAAGACCGCACGGGCCAAGGGGCTGGGCGAAGGGATGGTCGTGGTGAAGCACGCGCTGCGCAACGCCTGCATTCCCGTCATCACCGTGATCGGGCTGCAGTTCGGCCAGCTGCTGGGCGGCGCCGTCATCACCGAGACGGTGTTCGCGTGGCCGGGCGTGGCCACGCTCACGGTCGAGTCCATCCGCAACCAGGACTTTCCGGTCGTCCAGTGCGCGGTGATCCTGCTCGCGCTGCTCATCGTCGGCGTGAACCTGGTGATCGATCTCATCGTGGGCCTCATCGACCCGAGGATCCACACGGCATGAGCACGGTCAGCGCCGAGCTACAGGAGGCGCGCGTCGCGGCGCCGGAGGTGGGATACGCCACGCTGCGGCGCCTGCTGCGGCTGCGCTGGGGACTGGTGGCGGCCGGTGTCCTGCTGCTGATCGTGGCCACCGCCGTGTTCGCCCCGTACATCGCGCCGCACGACCCGCTGGCCGTCAACATCCGCCACCGGCTGGCGCCGCCGGCCTGGATGGAGGGCGGCACCTCCGCGCACCTGCTCGGCACCGACCAGGTCGGGCGCGACCTGCTCTCGCGCATGATCTACGGCGGCCGTGTCTCGCTGGTGGTGGGCATCACCGCGGTGCTAATGGCCGCCAGCATCGGGGTCCTGCTCGGGCTCACGGCCGGCTACTTCCGCGGCAACATCGACTGGCTCATCATGTCGGTCGTCAACGTGATGCTGACCTTCCCGTTCGTTCTCCTCGCGCTGGCCGTCATCGCGGTGCTGGGGGCCAGCCTCAAGAACATGATCCTCGTGCTCGGTGTGGCCGCCTGGCCCATCTACGCGCGCGTGGTGCGCGCCGAGACGCTGGCGCTCCGCGAGCGCGAGTTCGTGCTGGCCGGGCGCGCCCTCGGCATGAGCCACCTGCGGCTGATGTTCCTGCAGATCGGGCCCAACCTCAGCTCGGTCATCGTGGTCATCGCCACGCTGCAGGTCGCCCAGGTGATCATCGCCGAGTCGTTCCTGTCCTTCCTCGGCCTCGGCATCCAGCCGCCCACCCCGGCCTGGGGCAACATGCTGGGCGAGGGACGCGTCTACATGCTGAACTCGTGGTGGATCGCCACCTTCCCCGGCCTCGCCATCTTCCTCACCACGCTCATGATCAACCTCATGGGCAACGCCCTCCGCGACTGGCTCGATCCGCATCTGAAGCTCTGAGATGAGCGACGGCCACGCCGCGGCCTTCGGCGAGGCGTGCGCGGCCATCGCCCGTGCCGGGGGCCCGGCCGTTTCTCCGATCGGGACCGCGATGACCTCCTCTCTTCGTTGGGCGTCCTGGCTTCCGCAGGGCCGCACGGCTTACTGCTGCCGGGCACGTAGGTGCCAGTCGCCGCTGACAAGCCGCGAGTAACGAGGCGCTCGAATGCGCCTCGGTGCGTCGATCTGCTGCATTCGGCAACGTGCCGCTCCCGAGCTATTCGATAGTTGGAGGGGGGTCAGACCACGTGCGGAAGTACGTGCGCGCCCGACTCACGCAACCCGGCGCCACCCGGCGCGGAAGGGAATCAGGTCTGGAAGTTCGAGCGTGACACCCCGGGGCACCAACAGCTACAGCGGCTGTGCCCGGGATCAGCCCGGCGACCAAGTCGGTGAAGGACGCCTGCCCGCTGCAGTGCCAGCCGGCTGGCACGGCCGTCACCTGGATCGGTTCGGGAAACAGTTTCCGCAGGAATCGCTGCGCCTGCTCCGGCGCCGCCCGGAGGAGCTCTCGCCAGTCCGCCAATAGGGCGCCGCGTGGGGTCCACCGGCGCCACCGGTCGGTCCAAGGCTTCCAGGCGTGCCGCTAGAGTCTCCTGGCGGTGCTAGGCTCGGCCCAGCGCCTCCCGAACGTCCGCAGGATCGATGCCCTGGCCGATGGCGCGAATGTAATTGGCCGCTTAGCGCACGACCATGACGAACATGTTGTTCGAGGCTGCACGGCTCACGCCGCCACGCCCAGCGTGTTAAGGGTCTGTCGCATTTCTCGGTGGAGGTTCTCGTAGTGCACGTCCAACGGATGCGGGTTTTTCGGCGGGCGACCCGGTTTGGGTCGGCCGGCGCCAGCGAGAACGGGTTTGATGACCTTTTCCCGCAGGATTAGCAAGGCCACCACGGTGCGGATCGCAGGCGTCGTGGGTTGATAGCACCGGGTCGTTCCGACGCGGTCGATCAATCCCTTGCCGCGCAGCTTGCGTAGGTCGTAGGCGGCGTGGCGGGGCGTGTAGGTCGGCTGCTGCAGGAGGGCACCGGTTCGTATCGCCAATTCGCCCGCGGTGAACCCGTCTGGCGTGGGCGCCAAGTTCAGCACCGCTTCGAGCACCGCCCGCATACGCGGCTTCTGGATGTCGATGCCCGCCAGCCGCTGGGCTCCGCGCTGCGTCGGCTGCGGCAAGGTGTCCAGCGCTGCCGGGTCGAGGGCCCCGAGGTGGGCGGCGTGCACCACGTTGAGAAAGTCGATCACCATTCGCTGGAGCCGGGCCAGCATGATCGCGAGTTTCTCAAGGCGCTTCCCGCACCTGAGCTCCTTGACACTGTGGACGATGACCTCGATCCGCAGCACCCGTGCCCCTTTGTCGTAGATCTTCAAGGTCAGGCGGCCAAAGTGGACCTTGAAGACCGTCAGGTCATAGACTCCTCCGGCCAGCACCCGCTCGATCCGCGGGGCCACCGCTCCAGCGTGGC
>JBKPAK010000305.1:0-23220 GCA_046726415.1 Candidatus Methylomirabilota bacterium | reverse complement strand
GAGCACGTCCATCGCGCTGGGCGTTGGCGTCAGCTGGGGTGACGGGACTCTCGAGTACCGCGGCAGGGCGTACAAATTCTCCATCAAAGGGCTAAACCTGCTCGATCTTGGCGTCTCCAAGGTGACGGCGAACGGGGAAGTGTCCAAGCTCAACAAGCTCGAAGACTTCTCGGGCAACTACGTGGCAGCGGCCGCCGGGGCCGTAGTGGGCGGCGGGGCCGGTGCGGCAGCGATGCGTAACCAAAACGGCGTTGAGTTAGTGCTGACAGCTACGGCGCAGGGCGTCAGGTTCGCCATCCCGGCCGGAGGCGTCGACATCAAGCTCGCGCAATAAGCCGCCTTTTCCTTCCCCACGCTCTCAGTCCGCTCCCACGTCCTCCCTCGTCGAGGCGGGACACTGTATGAACGCGCACTCCTCGGAGTGTTTGTCAAGATCGACCACGCAGAATGGAGTTTGCGGAACCTCCGAAGGCTCTTTGAGTGCGCCGATCGTGACCGCCTGCGTGCGGCATCCGATCGCTCCCGCACCCTGGCCCTTCACCCTGTATCGCGGAGTTGCCGGCGTTGAGCCTGAGCGCCATATTCGAGGACTGTCATGGACGCGATCGCTCGAGGTGACACGCTCATTCGCGCATGACCGCACGCGATGGCGTGCCGAGCCAGGGGTGTACGAGGTCACGATCTGCGAGCGCGACGTGCTCGCCTACACCAACCGGAAGGGAGAGGAGGAGTTCATCGTAATGCTCCCCGCGTCGGCGAAGCCGGTTCGCGTGGAGTAGACACGAAGACACCCCGCGCGGCCGGCACCGCCGGGGTGTGGCAACTACGAGCGTCTACGCGGCCTTCCGGTACACGACGCCCCGGACTAGGACCGTTGCAAAAGGTGACGTATCCCCTTGGGGCCACCACCGAACTTGCACGTCGCGGACGGGACGGCTCCGCGCCTCGAGATCATTCGTCCGCTCTCGCAGCGACCGCGACTCGCGAACGCGACGAACGTTTCAGTGCGTGGAGACGGGCGCGGCCCCGCCGGGAGCCGCGCCCGTCGCTGCCCGATCGCTTTTGCTAGACCAGTGTCCGGATCCAGCCGTAGCGCTTGTGATCGGGATTTGCGCCCTCGGCGAGATAGCGCTCACGCATCTTCGAGATGTTGTCCGAGGCGTGGGGGAACTCGAGCAGCGTCCTGAGGCTTGCCAGGTCCGCGGGAAGCCTACTCTCCCAGTCTTGCGCGATCGCCCCGAACTTCTTCGGGAGCCTGGGGGCGACGTGGTACAGGCGCGCGGAGTTGAGGCCGATGATGTTCCGCTTGTCGGCTTCCTTGATCTCCGGGTAGTTCCACTTGTCCTGCAGCTGCTCGGGAATCTGGAACCGCCAGAAGGCCTCATACTGCCACTGTGGCGAGCCGTACCACAGCGAGTCCGAGCCGAACACGACTCGGTGCGATCCCATGTTCTGGAGGAGCTGGCCGATGATGTGCGCCCACACCGAAGGGAAGGTGATGATCGTCGACGCGAACGTCGAGCCGACCTCGGCATAGACGTTGTGGAGGCTCCGAGAGACTTGAGCGAAGCGCGTGGTCCATTCGATGTCGGGTACACCCTCGCGGAGAACCGGCTGCGCACTGAGCAGGTTGGCGAGGGGTGTGGGGTTGTAGAAGAGGACTGGCCTGATGCACGAGTGGTAGATGATGAAGTTGAAGGTTGGCCAGTCGCGTGCGGCCTTCGGCAGGTCCTCCGGGTTCCCGTTCTCGGGGTTGTCGTGTGCGGCGTCGTGCGGAGGCGGGGCGAATCCTTTGTGCACGCAGATGTTGCCGAACCCCGGCCGCTCGTGCCTCAGGATGTTCTGGAACTTCCTGATCAGCTCGAACGTCGGATACATGACCTGCTCGTCATCGAGCCTCCACTGCTTCATCGAGTCGCCGGCCGGATCCGTGATCTGTTTGGCGGCCAGGGACACGCAGTAGCCTTTCCACGCGTCCGGCTGGTTGTGATCGATCTGCCGCTGGATCTCGAACAGGTTGGCCGTACCCGGATAGAGGAGCCCGTGGGCGTAGAGACGCTGTGAGCCGGCGAGCTTGTTGACGAAATCTCTCACGCCGACGGTCTGGTCAGCCGTGAGCACTTCGATGCTGCGAGCGTCGAACACGTTCTTCGGTTCTGGACCGGAGACGAACACGGGGAGAAACCCGGTGATGTTGCTGAGCAGGCCGACCGTCATCTGGCTGTCGAGGAACAGCGACTTGATGAACGCCTGAAGGTGGAAGATCTCGTGGTCCATCGGATCGCCGATCAGTGCCGGGTTCCAGTTTCTCCAAAAACCGTTCGAGTCGTCCAGGTTGCCGCGCAACGCGAGCTCGTCGGGCAGCTGGGCGGTGCCGGCGAGACTCCCGAGCGGTGGGTTGAATGGATTCGTATGGGACTCCGCCGCCCCGGGATGTCCCTGCGCGAGAGCCCGCAGCGCCCGGTTCTCCTCGGTCTTGCTCTGGCGGATCATGTGGAGCTGGTCGTCGAAGATGAACAGGTCCTTGGGAGGACCGTCCGCCGCGAACGCCTCGCCCTCGTACAACGCGTCGCGGCTCACGTTGAAGTGGCGCCCGAAGACCTCGTTCATCGCCAGGAATGTGGCGGCCATGCCTCCGGTGGTCGCCAGGAACTTCCGGCGGCTCATGCCGAGCTTCTTGGCGGCGGCGGCCGCGAGCTCGTTCGTGCGCGCCTCGATGCGCTGCTGTTCCTCGGTTTGCGGCATCGGCATCCACTCGCCGTTCGACACGATCTGAGTGGGAATGGGTGACGGGAACGGATCAGTATCAGCTCTGGCACATTTCGGCGAGCTGAGCATCACTGAGCCACGTATCGACCTTCGGATCCTCACGCGACATGGTGTCACTCCGTTTCTGGGCCTCTGCGGCTCCGAAGAGATGAACGAAGCGGAAACTGCCGCAAGAGAGCGCGACGGAGCGGGCAGCCGGCGGCGCACGCACTGACACGGGCGAAGGGTCTTGCATCAGGATGGCGTGTGGTCCTTGCTCCTTCTCAAGCTTCAGTTCCGGGATCCCGCACCTGAACGACCACCTTGCCGAAGGCGCCCCGACGAAGATGGGTCATCGCTGTGGGCAGGTCGGCGAAGCTGTACCGCGAGTCGATCACGGGCTTGAGCCCGATCCGGTCCACGGCACGCACCATGTCTTCCAGCGCCCGGCGATGACCGACGCCAATTCCGACGATCGCGGCTGAAGAGGAGCGGCAGGATGGACATCCGGAAGTCCGTTGCTTCGAGTAGGCCCACGAGCGAGATGCGGCCGCCAACCGCGACTGCCTCCAGGGACTTCTGAACGTTGTCGCCTCCGGCCATTTCGAGGACATGATCTGCGCCCCGGCCGTCGGTCAGGTCGCGGACTGCCTGGTGCCAAGCGGGAGTCCGATGGCGGTTGATACCATCCGTGGATATTGCTGGCCGTAGCCGTGCGGCAGGGCGACGAGACCACGGCGCATCGATGCATCGGTCTCCACGCGAGCGATGATGCGACCGGTCCTGGTCTCGACCGCTGCACGGCGCATGGATGATCGGCGGCCGTCCGATGGCAGGCTGCCCAGAGGGGCGCGGCCGCCGCCGCCCCGGCAGGCAAGGTCGCGCCAATGGTTTGGTAGAGCAGCACGGGGGCGATCGGGACGAGCTTCGGGACCTCGGTGAGGAGCTAGGCCGCCCTGCCGTGCAGGGCACCGCGGTCTGCGGGGTGGTCAATCGGTCGGCGTGATTGCCATACCAGTTCAGGCCTTGCGCCTTCTGGCAGAGGTAGCCGTGCGAGCGCTCGTTCGCACTGTCGCCGCACACACGCACGATGGCGCGGCCCTCGGTCGCGACCTCGAGACCGCAGTTCACCTAACAGAGAATGCACGCCGTCCGCTTCCACCCGTGGTCCGCCATATCGCCCTCCGGAGCCCGGCTCCCGTTTCGTTGGACGCCGGTGAGCCTCCGTCGATGGCCCCAACTGTAATGTATGAGCATGTTCAATATGCGCCACATGCATATCGCTCGGCTCCATGGTCCGAGGGCTGATAGGGTAAAATGGCGCCATGGCGCGACGAACATCCAGATTGACTGGTGCACGTGACCCGGCCCGGCTGTCGCCCTGTGTCTGCAGCACGCTTCGCATGGTCACCCGCGCGGTGACGCAGCTGTACGACGAAGTCCTGCGGCCCAGCGGCCTTCGGGTGACGCAGTTCAGCGTCCTGGCAACCATCGCGCGTCGAGGCGAGGCCAACCTGAAGCAGCTCGAGGCCGCGCTGGCCATCGATCAAACGACGCTCACGCGCAGCCTCAACCTCTTGGAACGCGATGGCGTGATCGAGCGCGCGTCGGACCCAGACCGACGCATCAGGGCGATGCGGCTCACGGCAAAGGGGAGGCGGACCCTGGAGGTCGCGCGGCCGCTATGGACTCAGGCGCAAGACAGAGTCCTTCGCGAATTGGGGACGAAGACCTGGGCTGACGCGCAGCGTCGGCTGACCCACTTGTTTCACGTCGCCGTCGAGAAGCGCCGACTCCAGTCGGAGCGACAGCGGAGGCGATCGAGCGCCCTGAAAAGAGCAGGCTGATCCTGTTGACGACGATATCGGTTGCTGATCGACGGCGGGCCGGAGCCGCTACGACGTCGTCAAAGTCGAGTCTGGCAAGATGACGTCAGGGGCACTGAGGCCAAAAGCGACGGTCTGCCGGCGGGTTTTGTCGCCACATAATATTGGTCCGACGTTCGGCGCATCTGAGCGAGCACGACCACGCGACAATCAGCCCGACTGACCGCCGCGAACGGGTCACAGAATCCTCAACACGATGGCCCAACGATATGACCTCGCTCGCGCTGACCGATCCCGACTGCCGCATGCAAGACTCCAGCTGATCGAGAAGGTCCTGGTGCCGGGAGGTCTAGATGTACCGGCGGGGCGCTGTGGCATCGGCCCTTCGGGCCGCCAGCGTCCGTCCGAGTCTGGGACGTTGCGTTACCCTGACCGCGGCACGGAGGGGACGGCCGCCACCGGAGGGCCTGGCGTTGAGGCGTAGGCTTTTCAAAGCCCTGTCGCGCCGGCCGCCCGTGACCACCACGAGCGCCGCGCCCACGGCAACACCTCGAATCGCCGAGAAAGAACCATTCATCCCTCATTCGCCCCTTGTCCGCGAGGGAGTATCCGAAGCCCAGACCGAAGACGAAGACCACGAACCCGATCGCCCCGATCGCAAACAGCGTATCCCCCGGCATGCGCAGCCAGCGCAGAGTCTGCATGAGGCCTTGGCCGAGGAACTCGCCGCTGCGGGAATACCAGTAGCCGTGTTTGACTGACGCCACGGTCTGCAGAAGCCCTACGGGCAGCAGGCTCAGCGCGATCATGGCCATGAGGCCTCCGTTCATCGCCCAGAAGGAGAACCCGAGCAAGCCTTCCTTCCAATCGCGGTCGGCTTGGAGAGCGCGCAGGCACATCAGGGTCAGACCCAGGCCCAGCGTGCCGTAGACACCGAAGAGGGCGCCGTGGTCAGCGTTCCCGTGGCCGGGTCGTAGCGGTTGGCCCGCAACGTCAGCCGCAGCCGTTCGCGCAACGCGGCCTGCGGCTCCGCCCCAGGCGGCGTACGGCCTGGCGTGCTCGAACCGCGCCCAGTCGTCCAGGATCTGCTCGCACTCGCGATGCAGCCAATTGGCCGTCCAATCGGGCGCCACGTAGCTGCCATGACCCCAGATCGAGCCCACCTCCATCCCCCCCAACGTCTGCCACACGGCCTGGCCCTTGCGAATGGTCCCGTCGGGAGCGCCACCTGGCCGTCGGTCGTGACGATCCGCTCCGGGATGGGAGGCATCTCCTGGTAGATCCGGCTGCCCACCCAGCCCAAGACGGTGAAGCCGAAGGTCAACACGACGGCCAACACGATCCAGAGTCGCTTCATGCTCGCCTCCTCTCGGTCTCGACCACCGACCGAGGCGGCTCCCCTCGACGGTCAAGCGCTCGGAGTTTTCGTGCGATCAGTGATCTCTCGCTCTGGAGGGTGATGGAAACGCACTTTGAGCTTCGCGGTCCGGCCCCTGTCTTGGCTGGCACCTTGAGAGCTGGCCACCCCCGACGTCATCGCTGGTGCGGTGCAGCGAGGGCAAGATGGGGGCAAGGACGACGACGTGGTCAGCAGAAAGGACTGTCAACCCAAGCGCCCGCGGTCCCCCGCGTGGCGGCGCAGGCCTTTCATCGCTCGCGGGGCGAGCGAAGCCGGATGCGACGTCGTGCCGCATGAGGCGGTCAGCCATTGGGTCAAGCTGTGGACTCCGAGGTCAAGACCGGCGCCCTGGCTCGAAGCCGGCGAACAGCACCACCACGGAGCGCGATTGCGCACGATAACGATGGCCGGAAACCGAGGGAGCCCGCTCCCACTCGACGATATCGTGAGGAGAATCGAGGGCGGTGTCGATCCACCGGCGCCATGGTTCTCGAGCGCCGTGGACGAGCAGCGGGAGCTCGAACTCGAGCGGCTCCCAGTACGCGTTGAGGATGACGTGGTAGGGCGCCATCGTGAACCTCGCCGTGAAGGCGATGCTGTGCGAGGAGGGGCGCCAGTCCGGTTCGCCCAGTTTGACGCCGTGCCAGGTAATATCGGCCTGCCGGATCAGCTCATTCAGGGCGACCCGCGGCCGCTCGTGCTCGACGTCTCGCCGTACCCGGCGCGCATTGAGCAAGGTCACGAACCGGTGTACGTCGGCCCGCTGCGCGACGAGCGTCCAGTCGAACCAGCTGGTCTCGTTGTCCTGACAGTAGGCGTTGTTGTTGCCGCCCTGCGTGCGCCGCACCTCGTCGCCCATGAGCATCATGGGCATCCCCGGGGCCAGCATGGTCACGGTGAAGAAGTTCTTCACCTGGCGCGTGCGCAGCTTGTCGATCGCGGGATCCTCCGTCGCGCCTTCCACTCCACAGTTCCAGCTCCGGTTGTCGTTGGCGCCGTCGCGGTTGTTCTCCCCGTTGGCCTCGTTGTGCTTGCTGTCGTAGGAGACGAGATCGCTGAGGGTGAAACCATCGTGACACGTCACGAAGTTGACGCTTTGCTCCGGCTCCCGCTGCTCCTGGCCGTAGAGCGATGGGCTGCCCATCAGGCGGTCGGCAAACCGCTCGATCGTGCCCTCCTCGCCGCGGAAGAAGCTGCGGACATCGTCGCGGAAGCGCCCGTTCCATTCCTTCCAGCTGTCCCCGATGAAGGTGCCCACCTGGTACAGGCCGGCCGCATCCCACGCCTCGGCGATGAGCTTCGTCCCCGCCAGGGCCGGGTCCGACTCGATGTCCCACAGCACCGGCGGGCTCGGCATGACGTTGCCCGACTCGTCGCGCTCCAGGATCGCCGCCAGATCGAACCGGAAGCCGTCCACGTGCATCGCGCCGACCCAGTAGCGGAGACTGTCCAGGATCATCCGGCGCACGATGGGATGATTGGCGTTGAGCGTGTTTTCGGTGCCGCTGTAGTTCGCGTAGCGCGAACGATCCGCTTCCAGCATGTAGTACGTCGGGTTGTCGAGTCCGCGGAGGCTCAGCGTCGGCCCGCCGTGGTCACCTTCCGCAGTGTGGTTGAACACGACGTCGAGAATGACCTCCAGGCCCGCTCGGTGTAGCGCCTTGACCATGTCGCGAAACTCGTCAACCGGACCGAGCGGATCTCGACGTGAACTGTAGGCCTGGTGGGGCGCGAAGAACGACACCGGCGCGTACCCCCAGTAGTTCACCAGGCCGGGGGGGCAGTCCTGTGGATCGAACTGGAACACGGGCAGCAGCTCCACCGCGGTGATGCCCAGTCGCTGGAGATAGGGAATCTTTTCGATGAGACCGGCGAACGTGCCACGGGTCTCTTGCGCGAGGGCGGAGCTCGGATGGCGCGTGAAGCCGCGCACATGCATCTCGTACACGATGGTCCGCGCGGACGGCCGCCGCAGGGGAGCGTCGCCCTCCCAGTCGTAGCCGACGACGTCGATGACCACGCTCTTCATCGCGGTCCCCGCGTTGTCGCCGGGGCGCCGCGCGGCGTCGCGACCGTAGGTCTCGGGAACCATGACCCCTCGGCTGTAGGGTCCAGGAGAACTTTGGTGGGATCGAAGCGCATCCCGCGCGACGGATCGAACGGGCCCTCGACCCGATAGGCGTACAGCTGGCCGGGGCGTACGTTCGGCACGAACACGTGCCAGTAGTGGTACGTGCGGTTGGCCGAGGGATCGAGGCGAACCACACGCGCGGCCTTGGTATCGTTTACCCCATCGAAGAGCAACAGCTGCACCGCGGTGGCGTGTTTCGAGAAGACGCTGAAGTTGACGCCGTTCCCCGACGGCGTTGCCCCCAGAGGCGAACTGCTGCCTTGCGCGAGGCCGTCGCTCATGGCGGCCCCGGAGCTCCCTGGCCGGTGGCGGCATCGGCGGTAGCCGCATGTCCGACGCGCGTCCCCGTCAGAGATCCGGGCACAGAGTCGGCTCAAACGCCCCCGCTTAGCGCGGTGGAGACGAGCTCCTGCGCCTCGTTCACGAGCGCGTCCAGGTGCGCCTCACCCCTGAAACTCTCCGCGTAGATCTTGTAGATGCTCTCCGTGCCCGACGGCCGAGCCGCGAACCATCCGCTCGCCGTCACGATCTTCAGTCCGCCGATCGCGGCGTCGTTGCCTGGGGCTCTGGTCAGCTTGGCGGTGATCGGCTCGCCGGCGAGCGTCTCTTCCTTGATGGCGTCGGGTGACAGCTTCTGCAGTCGGGCCTTTTGCTCGGGGGTGGCCGGCGCGTCGATCCGCGTGTAATAGAATGTCCCGAACTCTGCCTTCAGCTCCCGGTAGTGCTCGCCGGGATCCTTGCCCGTGCGGGCGGTAATTTCGGCGGCCAGCAGGTCCACGATCGGGCCGTCCTTGTCGGTCGTCCACACGGTGCCGTCGTGCCGCAGGAAGCTGGCCCCGGCGCTCTCCTCGCCGCCAAAGCAGTACGAGCCGTCGAACAGGCCCGGCACGAACCACTTGAAACCCACCGGCACCTCGGCGAGCCGGCGGCCGAGCTTCTCGACGACGCGGTCGATGAGGCTGCTGCTCACCAGTGTCTTGCCGACGGCCGCGTGGGCCGGCCAGCGGGGCCGGTGGGTGAGCAGGTAGCGGATGGCCACGGCCAGGAAGTGGTTGGGGTTCATCAGCCCCGCCGAGCGCGTCACGATACCGTGTCGGTCCGAGTCGGGATCGTTGGCAAAGGCGACGCGGAACCGATCTTTCAGCCCGACGAGCCGCGCCATCGCGTACGGGCTCGAGGGGTCCATGCGGATCCTGCCGTCGTGATCCACCGTCATGAACGAGAAGGTCGGGTCGATGGCCGGGTTCACCACGGCGATGTGGAGCCCGTAGACCGAGTTGATCGGCTCCCAGTACGGCGCGGCGGCGCCCCCCAGCGGGTCCACGCCCAGCTCGAGGCCGGCGCCCCGGATGAGGTCCATGTCCACGACGTTTCTCAGATCCTGGACGTACGGCAGGACGAAGTCTTCTTGGTGGGTGCCCGGCCCCTTGATGGCCGTGGCAAACGGCACCCGCTTCACGCCGGCGTTGCCCGCCCGCAGCAACGCGTTGGCGCGGTCCTGAACCCACCCGGTCACGTCCGTGTCGGCCGGTCCGCCGTTGGGCGGGTTGTACTTGAAGCCGCCGTCTTCGGGGGGGTTGTGTGACGGCGTCACGACGATGCCGTCCGCGAAGTGCTCCTGGCGGCCGCGGTTGTAGACGAGGATGGCCCGCGAGATGACGGGCGTCGGCGTGACGCCGGCGTCGCGCTGGATGATGGTCTCGACGCCGTTGGCGGCCAGCACCTCGAGGGCGGTGCGCTGGGCCGGCTCCGACAGGGCGTGCGTGTCCTTTCCCATGTAGAGCGGGCCGTCGATCCCCTGCCCGCGGCGGTAGTCGCAGATGGCCTGCGTGATCGCCGCGATGTGGGCCTCGGTGAACGAGCCGCGGAACGGGGAGCCCCGGTGCCCGCTCGTCCCGAAGCTGACGAGCTGGGTCGGATCGGCCACGTCCGGCCTCAGCTCGTAGTACTCGCGCTCGAGCCGGGCCAGGTCGACCAGCATGGACTTCGGGGCGGGGTGGCCGGCCAGCGGAGAGATCGTGGCCGCCTCCTTCATATCGTGGACCATCGCAGGTTCCATCAGCGCAAGCTCCTTCATGACACCGGGCACGGCTTGACGTGCCAGATGTCGGTCGCGTACTCGGCAATGGTGCGGTCGCTCGAGAACTTCCCGGAGCTGGCCACGTTCAGGATGGCCTTGCGCGCCCAGGCGTCCGGGTCCGCGTACAGCGCGCACAGGCTGGCGTCGGCCTCGAGGTAGGATGCGAGGTCCGCCAGGTGCATGTAGTAGTCGCCGCGCGTGAGCAGGGTATCGCGCATGGGCGCAAAAATGCCCGGCTCGTCGCGACTGAAGTGGTCGGAGAAAACCAGGTCCAGCGCCGCCCGGATCTCTGGCTGGTGGTCGTAGTGCCAGTGCGGGTTGTACCAGCCGCGGCTGCCAGCCACCTGTTCCGCGGTCAGGCCGAAGAGGAAGAAGTTCTCCTCGCCGGCCTCGTGCGCCATCTCGATCGTCGCCCCATCGCGGGTGCCGATGGTCAGCGCGCCGTTCATCATGAACTTCATGTTGCTCGTGCCGCTCGCCTCGTAGCCAGCGGTCGAGATCTGATTGGAGACGTCGGTGGCCGGAATCAGCCCCTCGGCCAACGACACGCAGTATTCGGGAAGAAATACCACTTTGAGTCGCCCGCGGACGGACGGATCGGCGTCGATGGTGGCGGCGAGGTTGTTCAGGAGCTTGATGATGAGCTTGGCCAGGTGGTAGGCCGGCGCGGCCTTGCCGGCGAACAGGAACGTCCGCGGCGTCATCTCGAGGGTCGGGTTCTCCCGCAATCGGTTGTAGAGCACGACGATCCGCAGCGCATTGAGAAGTTGTCGCTTGTATTCGTGGATGCGCTTGACCTGGCTGTCGAAGATGGTGAGCCGATCCACCGTCTGCCCCGAGGTCGATCGGAGCCAGTCCGCGAAGGCCGACTTGGCCGCCCGCTTGGCCGCGCCAAACGCGTCGCGGAAACCGCGGTCCTCGGCGAGCGGCTTGAGCCTGGCCAGCTCGGCCAGGTCGGTCATCCAGCCCTCGCCGATAGCCTCGGTGATGAGGCGGGCGAGGGCGGGGTTGGCCAGCAGCAGCCAGCGTCGCGGCGTCACCCCATTGGTCTTGTTGCTGAAGCGCTCGGGGAACATCTCGGCCAGGTCTTTTACGGTGACCGTGCGCAGCAGCGCGGAGTGGATCGCCGCCACGCCATTGGTGCTGTGCGAGCCGACGATGGCGAGGTGGGCCATGCGCACGTGCTTGCTCGGGCCCTCTTCGACCAGGCTCGTGCGCACGAGCCGGCCCTCATCGCCGGGGAAGCGGCGCTGCACGGCATCGAGCAATCGGCGGTTGATCTCGAAGATGATCTCCAGATGGCGAGGCAGGAGCGTCTCGAACCAGGCCAGCGGCCACTTTTCCAGCGCCTCGGGCAGCAGCGTATGGTTGGTGTACGCCAGCGTCCGCTGGGTGAGGTCCCAGGCCTGATCCCATCCCAGGTGAACCTCATCGAGCAAGGTCCGCATGAGCTCGGAGACGGCGATGGCCGGATGCGTGTCGTTGAGCTGGACGGCGACCTTGGCGGGAAGCGCGTTCCAGTCTCCATTGGTGCGCCGAAACCGTCGAACCAGGTCGGTCAGCGAACAGGCGACGAGAAAGTACTCCTGCACGAATCGCAGCCCTTGGCCCCGAATCGTCGAGTCGTCGGGATACAGGACCCGCGTGAGGGACTCGGCGGCCAGGGTCTCCGCCACGGCGCCGACGAACTCGCCATGACTGAACGCCGGGAAATCGAAGTAGTCGGGGGCAGCGGCCGCCCAGAGGCGGAGCGTGTTGATCGTCTTGCCCCCGTAGCCCACCACCGGCCGATCGAAGGGAATGCCGATCAAGGTGGACAGCCGGCCCACGACGGGGCGCAGCGCTCCCTCCCGGACTTCGAACGAGGAGTTCAGCGGGATCTCGACCTTGTCGTCCGGCCGAGCGACCTCCCACGGGTCGGGGCGGCGAAGCCAGTTGTCGGGCTGCTCGTGTTGCCACCCATCTTCGATGGTTTGCCGGAACATCCCGTACTCGTACCGGAGTCCGTACCCCATGGCCGGCAACTGCATGGTGGCCATCGAGTCGAGGAAGCACGCGGCCAACCGCCCGAGGCCGCCATTGCCCAGCCCGGCGTCGGGTTCCTCTTCGAGCAGGCCGAGCCAATCGAGAGACGTTTGCTTGACGGCGTCACTCACCAGGGGACTGAGCAGCAGATTCGCGATGTTGTTGGTCAGCGAGCGGCCGATCAGAAACTCCATCGAGAGGTAATAGATGCGCTTGGGGTTCACTCGCTCGTAGGTCTGCTCCGTGCGGACCCATCGCTGCGAGAGGATGTCCCGGATGGAGCGGGCGAGGGCCTCGTAGCGCTGACGCGCTCGGGCGGTCGCCGGGTCGGCGACGTTGTCGAAGAGCAGATGCCGCTCGTAGAGCGCATGCGCGGTACCCGTGAGCTCGACGGGACCGCATCCGTATTGCCGGCGCATCGCAGCCATGGCCTCCGCTGCCGTTGCGGCTCGAGGAGCCGCCGCATCCTTTCTGCTCATCGCCGTGCTTCCTCCTGGTGTCGCCGCACCTGCGCTGTCAGGGCGCTCGGCGCGGATGTCTGCCCTGGGTTACGGCCACATTTCAGTCGCTGTGGAACACGACGTTCTTCTCGACGGGGTCGCGCCCGATGCGCAATTTGTTGGTCGGGAAGTCCGGGTCGGGATAGCCGACGGCCAGGGCGCAGATGATCGTGAGCTCCGGCGGGATCTTCAGCTCGGCCCGGACGACGTCCGGATACCCCGCCACCGAGACCTCCACGCACGTGCCCAGCCCCCGTGCAGTCAGGCCCAGCATCAGAGTCTGCAGATACATGCCCCCGCTCAGGGAATCGGCCGGGCCAAGGTCCCGGTGCATGCAGACGATACCGGCCAAGGGTGCGCCGAAGAACTCGAAGTTGCGCATCACGGCGGCCGCGTGCCTCGCCGTATCGGCAATGGTGATACCCATCGAGCCGTACACCGCCGCCCCCAGCTCATAGCGGTAATGCTCGAACGCTTTGGGCAGCGCGGGGATGTGCGGCGCCTCGTGGTCGGCCACCCTGAACAGGGCGTCCTTGAGGCGATCGCGGGCGGTCCCGCTGACGAACACCAGCCGCCACGGCTGGATGTTGGAGTTCGAGGGCGCATGCTGGGCCAAGGCGAGGGCACCGGGAGAGACAGGAACTTCCGTATCGAATGCCGCTCGAGAATCGCTCGATCGAGGTCAGAATCGCCTCGCCTCCTTGCAGTTTCACTCGCCGTCCGGTCTGCTCGTTTGGGCCGAAGCCGCGGTCATGGTGGACTGGATCAGTTGCGCCCGCTCCAGGTCCACGTTGGTCTTCAACACCGTCCCGCCCAGGCCGCGTATCGCGTGCAGGATCACGTCCATATCCCCCTCGCTGTCCAGGACGAAAAGGGCGGACGTCCCTGGCTTCATCAACCCTTCCACCTCCCGGACAAAGTCGTCGCCGATCCCAACCGCAGCCGTAACCGCGGTGCCGACGCCCCCCGCTATGGCGCCGATCGCGGCGCCGACCAGGGGCGCGCCGAGCACCAGGCCGGCGAGGAAGCCCACCGCAGTGCAGCCCAGAACGTTGGAAGCCGCTGGGAACGGCTCTCGGTCGAGCGTGAACGATCCGTCGGGGTGCCGCACGACCACCGCCACGTCTTCGAGAGTGAGGTAGTGCTTGTCCCACCCCAGGTTGGTGATCTTGTCGCGAACCTGATTGGCCCGCTCCATGTCGTCATACCCGATGGCCCACAAGTGCCCGCAACTCGTCATTGTCCATCCCCCTCGGTAAGACCGCGATCAGCGCCCCGCGGCGTCGTTGGGAACTTTGAACGATCCACCTGCCACGGATCGAGCTGCAAGACGAGCCGAACGAGCGTCTGGTAGAGCTGCCGGCGCTGCTCCACCGCGACCACCGTCTCGTCTGTGGGCCCTCCACGCGGCGCCGGAGCGAGCGCAGCTTCGACCGCCGCCAGCGCGGCATCCAGGTCGGCCGACGGGCGCTGTCCGCGGCCTCGCGTCGAATCCGCAAGCCCTTCGAGGCTCTCCGCCACGGCGTCCTCGAGCTGGTGCGCGGCCACGGGCAGACTCGCCAGCAGCTCCCCGGCGGCGCGTCGCTGATACGCGAGCGAGAGGAGCACGAGAAAGATGATCTGGGCGTCGCCGACGCGGCGCTGGAAGGCCTCCAGCTCGCCCGCCTGAAGCTCGAACTTCGACTCCTCGAGCAGCCGCTGCGTCTCGGCCAGGTCCTGCGCGATCCGGTGGCGCATGTCGTCGAGCTCGCCATCGCGTCCCGCGCCTGGGCGGTCCCGGGCACCGAGGCGCGCGAGTGCGGCGAGGGAGCGCAGGGCATCGGCAAAGCGCCGCTGCCTGCGGTCGCTCGCCCGGACCGGCCAGAGGACGTGCTCGAGGATTCCGAACACCACGAGGCCAAAGGCGATCCCGATCAGGCGGTCCCGTGCGACCGTGAGCTCTGTCACCGGGCCCCAGCCCTGCAGGACAACCTTGTAGAACGCGAGCCCGATCTGGTACCCGCCGTACGACACGCGTGGGCTTCCGAAGTTCACCCAGGCGGCCACGGCCGTACCGGGGGCGAAGACCGCCCAGAACCCCCCCAACGTCTCCACGTGGGGCAGGATGTACATCAAGGCGTAGACGCCCATTCCGCCGCCTACCGCCGCGCCGGCGAAGCGAAGGGCCCCCTTCTGCGTGCTTGCCCCCACCGTGGACAGGGACACGACGAAGCAGGTGATCACGGAGGTGTAGATGCCCGGATAGGCGAAGCCGACGAGGAGCACGTCGCAGATCAGGCAGGCCAACCCGCCGCGTATGGCAAAGCGGACATATTCCGGGTTCGTGAAGGCGTCGGGCAGGAGCAGCGAAGCCCGTCTCGCCGGCCCGGGAGCGGACTGTCCAGAACGCGGCGCGGCTCGACGAGGCAACGCGAGGGCGATGTCCCGGAGCACGCGCTCCATTGCCGCCAGAGCGGGGATCGCCGCCGCGGACGGCTCGACACTGTTCAGCTCGTCGGGCCACGATGCCGATGTGCTCGCGAGCGCTCGTGCCGTCCTCGCGCACGCCATGGCCACCCACTCCAGCCGCTCGCGAGTATCTCCGCTGGGGGACGGCAGGCCGGTGGCCTCCAGCGCCGCCGCGGCCGTCACGAGCTGGTCGATGAGGCTGATGAGCGCCCCGAGTTGCGGGCGGTGCTGCCGCGCCCACGCATGGCGGAGCGAGGCCATCTTGAGGTGCGTCAGCATCTCGGAGGTGCCGGCGACAGTGAGCGAGGTCAGTGACGGCCGGGGAGGATGTGGCCTGCTTGCGACATCACCACCGAGTGACCGCGCGGCCTCTTCCACCGCCCGCAGCCGCTCGACGAGCGCACGACGGAGGAGCACCAGCGGGTCGCCCGGCGACAGCAGGAGCTGCACGCCCAGGTTGACCGCGAGGCCGAGCGCGACACACCACCAGAGCCACAGCACGAATTCCGTCATGGCCTCCGGATCCGGCACGGGCAGGATGTCCGGCAGCACCATGGCCAGGGCCGCCGGCACGCCGATGGCGCTTCCGAGGGCGCCAAGGACGATGATGCGTCCTATGTAGAGTCCCGCAGCGGCAAACAGGAAGACGAAGACGAGCCGCCACGCGGTCTCCAGGGCGATCTGCCATGCGAGCAGAGCGAGTACGAAGCCAAGGGTGACGCCGAGGAGGCCGAACACCGAGCCCAGGAGCGTGGCTGTCGTGTCCTCCTTGGTGATCAGATACATGACGATCATGACCACCAGCCCGTGGGGGATGTGGTGGATCATGATCGGCACCGTGGCCGCGGTACACGCCAAGGTGAGGCGCAGCGTCGCGCCGAGGCGGCCGGGCGTGGGGGCGAGTTCGCGCCGCAGGAACGCGACCAGAGGAGAGGCGCTCGCCCGTCCCGGCGGACGCGGCCCGGGCCTGCTCATGGTCTCAACGTCCCGCCGTGGAGCGAGCGGATTTCTCGTCGACGGTGACGATGGCCGAGGCGCCGATCCGGAAGGACTCGTCAGGGTCCTCGACCTTGATGCGCACCGGGAACCGCGCGGCGAGGCGCACCCAGTCGATCGACTTCTCGACGCGCGGCAGCCCCATCACGCTCGTCGCGTTCTCCGGAAGCACCGCCCACCCGAGACCGACCACCGTGCCCCGGAAGCGCTTGCCGGGCTGCGACTGGAGGTGAATGACGGCCGGCGCGCCCGCGGCGATGTGGCGCAGCTGCGTTTCCCGAAAGTTCGCCATCACGTACCACGTGCTGGTATCGACGAGCGTGAAGACGTCCACCCCCACCCGCGCAAAAGCGCCCACCGAGATGTCGAGATTCACCACGCGCCCGCTGAAGGGCGCGGTCACCCGGCAATAGGCAAGATCCAGCGCAGCGGCATGCACTGCGGCCTCGGCGGCGGCGACGCGCGCGTTGACGTTGCCGACCTGCCCCAGGGTATCCTCGGCGCGCGCGCGCTCGGTCCTCGCCTGCGCGAGCGCGGCGACCGACGCGGCATGCTGCGCCTTCGTCGCATCCAGGGCGGCCAGGGTCGCTCGCTTGCGCGCCCGCGCCTCAGCCAGGGCCGCGCTCGCCGCCTCGACGGAGGTGCGCGCCTGCTCCCTGGCCATGGCCGCGGCCACGCGGCGGGTCCTGAGCTCCTCCACCTTGTCCGCCGTCACGAAGCCCTCCGGGAGGAGCGGTTCCACACGCTTCAGGTGGTCCTCGGCATGCTTCAGCTCGGCCGCGGCCCGCTGCATGGCCGCCTCCGACGACACCCGTTGGGCCTCGAGCCGGGCAATCTCGGCATCGGCGGCGACCGGATCGGTCTCGCGGCGCGTGACGTCGGCCACTGAGGCGGCGAGTTGCGCTCCGGCTCGCGTCACGCCCGCATCGGCCGTCGACACCGCCTTGCCGAGGGCGTCGACTTCCTTGCGCGTGAGGGCGAGCGCGGCCCGGGCCCGCTCGAGGGCGATCTCGTACGGTCGTGGGTCGACGACGAAGAGCAGCTCCCCTTGCTGGACCTGCTGATTGTCGCGGATGGGAAGGTCGATGATGTGCCCGTTCACCTTGGGAGCGATGCCCACAAAGTTTGCCCGCACGGCGGCGTCGTCGGTCTCGGGACGGTTCTCCCATTGCCAGACGGTGATGGCCGCGGCGGCCGCGGCGCCCACGAGAATGAGCGCCCCGACCGTGCGGCCCAGCATGCGACGCCAGGCGGAGGAGGGCGCCTCTTCGGGATCGGCGGTCGGCTCAGCCACGGAACACGCTCAACCAGAGGACGAGGGTGATGAGGATCACCAGACCCGGATACACGAGCATGCGCGGGCCCAGGTAGGGGTCGAGCCCTGTACGCGTGAAGAGCTGCCAGAACAGGATGGTTCCCAGGACGCCGAGGACCAGGGACCCCATCCAGGATGGGAAGTACGAGCCCGCCACGGTGATGTCCGGGCCTGGCCGGCAGCCCGACAGAACCGCGCCGGCGGCGGCCATCACGGCGCTGCGAGCGGCTCCACCCCGAGCGCGCGACGCGAGCCCGCCCGTCTCCGCGGCGCTCATGCCAGCTACCGGACCTTCCCCGGGGGTGACGATGGCGCGACTTCGCCCGTGCTGAAGGCGAGCGCCACCGACGCATCGAGGAGCTGGAGCTTAGTGTCGACCTCCTGGAAGCGCGCGCGGCTGAGTTCCCGCCGCGCGGCGAGAAGATCGACGAGGGTCCCGAGACCCAGCCGATACGACCGTAGTATGGCCTCGTACGAGCTCTCCGAGGCCTTGACGAGAGCGCTCGCCACGTCGAGTCGCCGGAAGGCCAGCCGCACGTCGGTGTATGCCTTCCAGACCTCGTTGATCGCCCGATCGCGAGCGGCCGAGACTTCTTCCTCCGCGGCGCGTCGCTCAGCCTCCGCAAGCTCAACCTTGCGTGCGCGCGCCCCTCCCTCGAAGAGCTGCCATTCGAGGCGAACTCCCGCCCCGTAGGTGGGCTGTACCACGTTGAACCAGTCGCCGGAGCGCCCTCCCACATCGAACCGAGTTCTCGCCAGTTCGCCGGCCACGTCCCCCACCACGACCAGCGTGGGGAAGTAGTCGGAACGAGCGCGGCGGACCACAGCCTCCTTCTCGCGGACGACGGCCACCTTGGCGATCAGATCGGGCCGCTGTTCGAGCGCCCGATCGATGACCCGCTCGACCGAGTCCTCGAGCGCGGGCGGCAAGGCCAGGGCCGCGAAATCGACCACCTGGAGCGGGGTCGTGGGCAGGATGCCCATGCTCTCGGCGAGCGCCACCCGCGCGTCACGCTCCTTGGCGGCAACGTCCTCCAGTTCGAACTCCGCCTGCACGGTTTGCTGCCGGGCAAGCAGGACTTCCGGGACCGTCTCGAGCCCTTGCCCGAACCGGGACTCTGCGGCCCCTTGCACCGCCCGAGCCGCGTCGAGCGAGGCCTGGGCCACGGCGATCCGGGCCCGAATGCTCGTCAGGGCGTAGAAGGCGCGTTGCACACGGAACGCGAGATCCTGGTGGCGGCGGTTGAACCCGAGGTTCGCCGCGAGTAGCCGCTCCTTGGCGGCGTCCATGGTCGCCCCACGCCGTCCGAAGTCGAGCAGCAGCCACTTGAGGCCAAGGCCCGGCGCCACGCGAGCAAGGTCGATGCGGAAAAAGCCCTCCGGGATGAGGTTCTGTGGCGCAGGCAGGGGGAGGCTTTGGTACCCCCCGAAGGCTGCCAGCGTGAGGATCGGGAAGTACTCGCTTTCCGCAAGCCCAACGCCGATGGCCGCCTGGAGAGCACGCTCCCATGCGACACGAGTCTCGGGATTCACGCGCTGCGCGACGTCGATCAATTCGAGCAGGTCGTACTGGCGAGCCGGATCGATGAGGGCTCGCTCCGTCGGCCTGAGCGCGTTGGAGTACCCGCGAAGGTCCGGTGCCCGCCAGGGCGCGGCCGGTCCGGAGGCAACCTGGGAGCGGAGCCGTTCGGGCAGATCGCCCCCGCTCTGGCCGGGAGCCTGTCCTACCGCACACGAGGCAAGCAGCCCGCAGGAGGTCGCAAGCAGGCCGACAGGCGTGTGGCGCGCGAGTCTATTTATGGTGCCTCGATCGCGCGCCCTTCGAGGAGCCAATGTACGCCTGATCTCGTCGAGCATGGTGGTCCCCCCGGTAGAACGGTCACTGCCAGCTCCTGATGTGGGCCGGATCCACGCCGAACTCGTAGACGTGGCTCTCACGCGCGATCTGCGGGTCGAGCAGGGCCTCGAGAACGCTTGACCCCGTCACGCGATACCGGGGCATCCGGCCGAGGGGGGATCCCTTGACCGTGGAGCGAGCTGGGCCGTACGCAGAGATCGCCGCCTCGGGGCGAGCGACCTGGGGGGTTCTCGTGAGCGTGCTCATGGTTTCCCTCCGATGTTCTGATCACCACGCGACCATGCGATCGCGGCGCACTACGGCAAACCGCGCCACCAGCTTGTCCGAGTCGTAGTCCCGGCCCACGCCGAGGAGGTCGAAGAGCCCGCCGAACCGCGCGTCTCCTCCGGCGAGTGCCCGCAGACGCCCATCGGCCATCACCAGGTAACCGTCGAAGTGGGTCCACGACGGCTGACGCCCCCAGCCCTCCGCCTCGCCGAGTCGGAGGTGGACGTCGGAAGGGATACACACGAGACGGAAGACCCTGGGGTCGAGACCCAGCTCTTTTTCGAGAACCCGGGCGCAGTGCGTGAGCAAGGCCTGCTCGATGGCCATGCGCGAGAGCCCGCGGCGGGCGGGAAGCTCGAGGGCCGCGAGCAACGCTGACGCCGGACCCGCATCGCCTTCGCCGGGATCGGGAAAGTCCTCGACCAGGACGTCCTCGGCGACGAGCTTCGGCAGGTGGCGCGCCCCGCCCGAGTTCACGAGCGGATGGATCATGAGCATCTCCAGTCGATCCCGCATGCCCTCGGGCGTGCCGGGAGGCAGGGACACGTCCTTGATCGCGACGTGGCCGGACTCGTCCGAGAACAGCGGATTCCAGGCGTACCGGCGGAACGCGGCCAGCTCGGCCCGCGATTCCAGGTGGCGGGGAGCGAGCCCGAGCCGGCGCGCCCCCGCGAGCGTATCAGGGGAATAGGGCACGAGGAGATCCGCCGGGGCCGGCGCCGACGCCGGAGCCGAACCGGTGGCTGCGGTCGGTGCGGGCGAGGGCCCGCCCGGTCCCTCCGGTCTCCCGCCTGCCGCCGCCATCAGCTCGTCGGCGAGCTTCTCGAGCCCTCTCATGTCGCCGGCCTTCAGGACCCGTGACGCCGCCTCCCGGGCATCGACGCCCGATTTCGCGACCGCCGCGGCACTCGTCCCCTCGGAGACCGTCAGGACGAGCGCCTGGAGCGCGGCGCGCCGCGCGGCATAGAAGTCGCGCTCGGGCGGGTCCGCTCGCTCGAGCGCGGTGAGCCGCTGGACGGTGCGGTCCCGCAGCGCTGGGAGATCCGCGGGAGCAAGCTTCGCGAATGCTTGCAGCCCCGGGGAGAACGGATCGAGGCTGACGTCCTTGACGGCGTAGACGTCACGAGCGGCCTCGATCAGCTTCTGCTTGCCCTCCACCGACTCCCGGAGCGCCTGCGTGCGCTCGGCAAGCTGCTTGACGAGGGGCCAGTTCGCCTTCTCCACCGCCCGCGCTATGCCGAGTGGCTGCTCGGCGAGATTGCGCCGCGCCTGCTCCAACGCGCGAAACTCCTCGAGCGGCAACACCCCGCCCAGAAGGCTCCGCGCGCGTTCCAGATAGACATCGCGATACACCGTGTCCACGTGCCCCGCCTCGGTCAGCGCTGACACGATACGGAGCGGATCGACTCCCGTTGCCGCCTCTGACGTCATGACGCCTTCCCTCCCCGTCCAACGCGCCGGACGACTTCAGTCCCTCCGTCCGTGCGACCCGCGTGGGGCTCGCCCACGCCGTCCGATCTGGTGGTGCACTAGCTGAACCTTCCCCTTGTCGTCGACCGGGGCGAAGCACTCGATCTGTATAGCGCACGGTGGCGGACACGCGCCAACCGGATCGCGACCGTCACGATGACGGCCGTCGACCAGCCGAAGGCCAGCATACCGCTGGCGGCCTCCAGCGGGCCCAGCAGTCGCCAGCGCGGAGACATGACCATGTCGCCGTAGCCAAGCGTCGTGTAGTTGACAGCCGAGTGGTAGAAGGCGACGGCGAACTCCGCGAACTCGCCGGCCGCCATGAAGGCGATGGCCCACACGGCCGTTTGCGCCAGGTGCCCCGCCAACAGAATCAGGATGAGCCCGAGCATGGCCAGGACATTGCCCCAGACATGGACACCGACGACTCGCCTCATGAGGAGACCGAGGATCGTCTCCGTCCCCAAGGCGCTGGTCACGCCCTGGATCAGGAGCGCGCTCAACGTCCCACCGATGCCGACCAATATCACCACCACCTCGAGAACCAGCCTTCGTCAGCGAGTCGGGAAAGGCGGGGGGGGAACCTCGCCGTTCCTCGCCGTGCTCGCGCTCAACGACCAGCCACCCCCGAGTGCGCGATAGAGCCGCACGACGGCGGTCAGCTCGTCGCGCTTGAGATCGGCGAGCTGGAGCTGGCCGTCGAAGAGGCGGGTCTCGGCGTCCAGAACTTGGAGATAGGTATCGAGGCCCCCCTCGTAGCGGAGTTGCGACAGCCGGACCGAGCGTTCGCGGGCCCCCACCAGCGACTCCTGCTCGCTCCGCTGCTCACGCCGCTTGGCGTACTCGATCAGGCTGTCGGAGACCTCGGTGAACGCGGTGCGGACGGCTTGCTGGTACGCCGCCAGCGCTTCCTCTGTCTGTCCCCTGGCCAGGTCCACCTGGGAGCTGATCCGCCCCGCGGTGAAGATGGGGACCGCGGCGGTGCCGGCGAGGTTGTACGCGAGGGACGACTTCTTGAAGAGGTTACTGAGGGAATTGCTTTCGACTCCGAGCATTCCGGTGAGCGAGATCTGGGGGAAGTACTGGGCCTTGGCCGCGCCGATCTGGGCGTTGGCGGCGACGATGTTCAGCTCGGCGGCCCGGACGTCGGGGCGACGTTCGAGCAAGGCCGAAGGGAGGCCGGGCGGGATGTCGGGAGGAAGCGCCTGCGCGGTCTCGTCGATGGTCCGGCCCCGGATGATGTCGCCGGGGTTCTGGCCGAGGAGGAGGCTCAGAAGGTCCTCGGTCTGGGCGATCTGGCGCTCGGTGTCCTTGAGGACGGCGCGGGCGGTGAAGAGGAGGTCCTCCGCCTGTGCCACGTCGAGGCCGGTGCCCACCCCGAGGTCGCGCTGGGTCTGGACGAGCTTCAGGCCCCGTTCGCGGGCCTCGATGGTGCGGCGGGAAATCGCGAGCTGGAGGTCGAACGTGCGGAGCTGGAAATAGGCCGTGGCCACGTTGGCGATCAACGTGATGAACACGGCGCGCCGCGTCTCCTCGTTCGAGAAGAGCTCGGCCCGAGCGGACTCGGTGAGGCGGCGGATCCGGCCCCAGACGTCGATTTCCCAGGTCATGTCGAGCGCGAGCGTGCCGAAGGTGATGGGGTCGGGGGCAGCGGGGAAGTTGAACACGTTTTGGGAGAAGCGGAGCGTCTCCCCGCTGCCGCTGGCCCCGATGGTCGGGAACAGCTGCGACCTCACGATCCCGACCTGGGCCCGAGCTTGGAGGACGCGGGTGGTCGCGACCTGCAAATCGTAGTTCTGGATCAGTGCCGTCTGGATCAGCTCGCGCAACGCGTCGTCCCGGAACAGCTCAAACCAAGCGAGGTCGGCCACCGAAGCCCGTTCGAGCTCTTGCGGGGACGCGAATCGGAACTGCGCGGGCGGACCCGTTTGCGGGCGTTTGTAGTCGGGTCCGACGAGGCAGCCGGCAAGGACGAGCGCGAGCGCGCCCGTCGCCAGACCACGCCAGGCCATCCCGGGGCCGGCGATCACGACTCCCCTCCCCCGACGGGCCGAGGGGCGGGTGGTGCTGATGGTGGCGCGGTCTCCGCGGCCGCTGTCGGGACCGCGACGTGCTTCCGGCCCCCGGCCAGCCGCGCGATCACCACGTAGAGCGTCG
>JBKPAK010000304.1:0-11358 GCA_046726415.1 Candidatus Methylomirabilota bacterium | reverse complement strand
GATCAGCGGCCTCCACTGGCGCCGCCACCACCACCTGGGCGGGGCGAAGCAACTCGTCCCCGAACCGCCAGCCGCGACGCACTTCCCGCGTGACCGTCCCGGCCGGGACGTCGTAGGCCGGAACGGTCGCGATGGCCTCGTGGAGCTTCGGATCGAAGGGCCCTCCGACCGCCTCGACGGGCTCGGCTCCGGCCTCGCGCAGGGCGGAGATGAAGAGGCGGTGCGTGGCCGCCACGCCCTCGTAGAAGTCCGGGTCGGTGGAGCCCGCCGCGAGGGCCCGCTCGAGCGTGTCGAGCACGGGCAAGAGGGGCAGCGGCGCGGCGCGGCGGCCCTCGCGGCGAGCCGCCTCCTGCTCGCGTGCCATGCGGCGCCGCAGGTTGTCAAAGTCGGCGAGCAGCCGAAGATGGCGCTGCTCGGCCTCGTCGAGGGCGCGGCGCAGGCCCTCGACTTCCTCAGTCTCGACGCGGCGATCGCCCACATCGGCCGCTGAGGCCTCCTCGCGATCATTCGGACGCCGCGAAGTCCGCGAGCCATTCATCGATCGTCGTGAGAGAAGTATGCCGCTAGGGCTTCCGGTCGCTCGTGTCCTCGAACTCGGCGTCGACGACGTCGCCCTCCGCGGGCCCACCCGAGGTCTGGGGACCGGGGCCGCTCCTCGTCTCGCGGTACATCGCCTCTGCCAATGTGTGCGACGCGCGCGTCAACTCCTCCTGGGCCCGACGGATGCGTTTCATGTCCTCTGCCTTGAGCGCCTCTCGCGCCTCGTTGAGCGCCTGCTCGATCGCTCTTCGATCGTCCTCGGAGAGCTTCGCGCCGTGCTCGGAGAGCGCGCGTTCGGTGGAGTACACGAGAGAGTCCGTCTGGTTGCGCAGCTCGATCTCCTGGCGGCGCCGGGCGTCCTCACTGGCGTTGGCCTCCGCTTCCCTCACCATCCGATCGATCTCGTCCTTGCTCAGGCCCGACGATGCGGTGATGGTGATCTGCTGCTGCTTGCCGGACGCCAAATCCTTGGCCGACACGTTGAGGATGCCGTTGGCGTCGATGTCGAACGTCACCTCGATCTGGGGCAGCCCGCGCGGGGCCGGGGGGATACCAACGAGGTGGAATCGACCGAGCGTCCGGTTGTCCTTGGCCAGCGGGCGTTCGCCCTGCAGGACGTGGACCTCCACCGAGGTCTGGTTGTCGCTGGCCGTGCTGAAGACTTCGCTCTTCTTGGTGGGGATCGTCGTGTTGCGCGGGATCAAAACCGTCATGACGCCCCCGAGCGTCTCGATGCCCAGCGACAGAGGGGTGACGTCGAGCAACACGACTTCCTTCACGTCCCCGGCAAGGACTCCGGCCTGAATGGCGGCTCCGACGGCCACCACCTCGTCGGGGTTCACGCCCTTGTGCGCCTCCTTGCCAAAGAGCTGTTTCACCAATTCGTGGACCTTGGGCATCCGCGTCTGCCCGCCGACGAGCACGACCTCGTCGATATCCGACGCCGAGAGCCCGGCGTCCTTCAGCGCCAGACGGCACGGTTCAGCCGTGCGCTCGACCAGGTCGGCCACCAGCGCCTCGAGCTTCGCCCGAGTGAGGGTCATGACCAGATGCTTGGGGCCGCTGGCGTCGGCGGTGATGAAGGGCAGGTTGATCCCAGTCTGAAGGGTCGAGCTGAGCTCGATCTTGGCCTTCTCCGCCGCCTCCTTCAGGCGCTGGAGGGCCATGCGGTCACGCCGCAGGTCGACGCCGTGCTCCTTCTTGAATTCCTCCCCGATCCAGTCGATCACGCGCTGATCGAAGTCGTCGCCGCCCAGATGCGTGTCGCCGTTGGTGGCCTTGACCTCGAAGACGCCTTGGCCGATCTCTAGAATGGAGATGTCGAACGTCCCGCCCCCCAGGTCGTATACGGCGATCTGCTCGTCCTTCTTTTTGTCGAGGCCATAGGCCAGCGCGGCGGCGGTCGGCTCGTTGATGATGCGGAGGACCTCGAGGTTCGCGATCTTTCCGGCGTCCTTGGTGGCCTGGCGCTGGCTGTCGTTGAAGTAGGCGGGCACGGTGATCACGGCCTGGGTGACTTTCGCGCCGACGTGGGCCTCCGCCGCCTCCTTGAGCTTGCGCAGGATCATGGCCGAGATCTCCGGCGGCGAGTACGGCTTGCCGCGGATCTCGATACGGACGTCGCCGTTGGGAGCCTTCACGACCTTGTAGGGGACGAGCTTGATCTCCTGCAGCACCTCGTCGTATCGGCGGCCCATGAACCGCTTGATCGAGAAGACGGTGTTCTCCGGATTCGTGACGGCCTGGCGCTTCGCAACCTGGCCGACCAGAATCTCGCCCTCTTTGGTGAAGGCGACCACCGACGGCGTTAGCCGGCTGCCCTCCTGGTTCGGGATGACGAGGGGCGAGCCCCCTTCCATCACCGCGACCACCGAGTTCGTCGTGCCGAGATCGATGCCGATCACCTTGCCCATGATGTCCTCCTGGGGGGCGGGCCTGCCGGGCTCTCAGGCATGGCAGCTCACGTTGCGAGCGGGATTCGCCGCGTGCCATCGCGCGCGGCGATCTTCGGGAATCTGACCGTTAGCATACCATTTCGGATGCGAGCCTCGGCCCGGTCGAGGTCGAGTCCCGGGGGAAGGGGGACGGTCCGCACAAAGCTTCCGTAGCGAGACTCGGCGAGGTACAAGCCCCTGCGCCTGTCGTCGCGATCTTGGCGCGATTCGCGCACTTCGTGCTTCTCGCCCCGGATGACCAGGCTGCCCGGCGTGATCATGAGATCGAGATCGCCCCGCTCCAGCCCTGGGACCTCTACGGTCACGACCAACTCGCGGTCGGTCTCGTGCACATTCGCCGCGGGCGTCCAGCCGATACCCCCCGAAGCTGGGAAGCCAGGCTCTTCCAGGAGCCGCTGCAACCAGCGGTCGAGATCGTCGCGGAGGCTCGCGACCTCGGGGCGCGCCGGAGGCGGCTCTGCGCGGTCGCTGCGCCACGGCAGCAGTGCGCTGACTTTGTCGATGATACCCATGACCTGCCTCCCAGCTATTCCATGCGAACGGGGATTTTCTTCGGCTGCGCGTGCAGGGACTTGGGGATTTCGACCCGCAGCACGCCGTCCCGGAGCGCGGCTTTGATGCCGTCCGTGTCGAGGTCTTCCGTGAGGGTGAACGCCCGATGGAAATCGGTCAGCTCGAACTCCTGATAGTCCGGAGGCGTGGGCGGGCGTTCGACGCGCCCGCGGATGGTCAAGGTTTTGCGCTCGGCCTCCACGTCGAGGCCGTCCGGCCCCACACCGGGCATGTCGGCCACGAGCACGTACGCCTTGTCGGTCTCGTAGATGTCCACGCGCGGTGAGACCGTCCGAAGCGCGCGTTCCGGCGTCTCACGGCGGGAGGCCGGGGCCTGGGTCGTCGTCAGGGTCGCCATGCTATGTCTCCTTGGTCCGTTAGTTTCGAGATCGCGCTGGATGCATCAGTTCTGGATCGCGATCTTCCGCGGCGTCGCCTCGGGGAGCCGCGCGAGCTGCACCCGGAGGATGCCGTTGGTGTAGCCGGCCTTGGTCTGGTCGGCATCGAGGCGCTCGCCGAAGCCGATGGTGCGGGTGAACGGGCCGAGTTGACGCTCGCGCCGGTGATAGCGCTCCTCGGGCACTTCCGGTTCCGGCTTGCGCTCCCCGCGGATGGTCACCGCCTCGCCGACCACGCTGATGTCGAGCGTCGCGCGGTCGGCACCAGGACAGAGGGCCTCGAGGGTGATGCCCTTGTCGTCCCGCGTGACGTTGATGGGCGGGTACTCGCCGCTCAGTGGCCAGCGCCGAGTCGGCGTCGCATGCTTCTCCCCTTTCACCTGTCCGCGCTGATTCCGATCGGTGAGAGCAGATCGGATCGAGATCTCGCCCTCGACCTCCAGTGGGTGTGGAGCAAGACCGACGCCACGCGACGCATAGGCGATTTGGCCGACGACTAACGCGCATTATTCATGAACGAAGCGCGGAGCCCCCAGACTGTCGGGGTTCCACGAGGCTTCATGAATAATGCGGGCTAAGCGCGGGACGCCTCGGCCTGGATCGCTTCGCCCATCAGGTCGCCTCGGGTGGGCTCCTCCAGCCGCTCGCACGCTCCTTGACCAGATCTGCGAACGCGATCCGATGAGACGTCGAACCTGCCGCGCGGGGTCCAGATCCAGGTACGCGCTGAGGACCCGTGCACCGCGTCCGTCGAATTCGTCGAGTTGTAGTCTCTGCGAGGGTCAACATGGAGAGACGCCCCGTTACGGCTCGTATAGTGCAAGAGCGGCGCCAGACTCGTTGCGCGCTGTTTCGCCGGTGCTGCCGCGTTGGCATCCGACACGGAGAATCGAATCGGGTGAAGACCCACCCAAACGGGTAGAGGCAGGGCAAGACCCGACGACGCCCACTGACGTCGCCCGCTCGCATGATCGGCGTCGAGTAAGACGACACCCGCTCACCTGGGTGCAGCCCGCGCGAGACAACGCCGTCATCTCTCGAAGGCTCTGGGCCGAGACGATGATCGTCCTCACCGACGCGGCCTGCGCCTCGTCGGCATTCGGATTGCCCTACCACCGTATGAGGCGCGGCTAACACGGAGTGAGTCGCGGCGGTGGTATCGTTTGCTATAAGCCTAGGAGAAGTCCTGAACCAAAGACGCCGGGGTGGAGACCCGCGGCAGTGAAGTCTGGAGAAGGCCTTGCGGATCGCACAAGTCGCACCACTGTATGAACGCGTTCCACCCCGCCTCTATGGGGGGACGGAGCGAATAGTCGGCTACCTCACCGAAGAGCTGGTCCGGCGGGGGCACGACGTGACGCTCTTTGCGAGCGGCGATTCGCAAACCACCGCAAGGCTAGTCAGCCCGAGTGCGAAGGCTCTGCGTCTCGATCCGACATCCCCCGACCCGCTCAGCGCCCACATCGTGGAGCTGGGGCAGGTGCTCGAGCGAGCGGCCGGATTCGACGTCATCCACAGCCACGTTGACTATCTGGCCTTCCCGTTCACGCACCTCATCCGGACACCCACGCTTCACACGCTCCATGGGCGACTGGACCTGCCGTTTCTCGTGCCCGTGTTCCGGTTCTTCCGCGGAGTCCCCCTCGTGTCCATCAGCGATGCCCAGCGGACGCCCCTTGCCGGACTCCGGCTGCCCTGGGCCGCGAGCATCCACCACGGGATTCCCCTTGATCGGTACCCCTACTCCCGGGGCCCCGGGCGCTACCTCGCCTTCCTTGGCCGCATCGCACCGGAGAAGCGGCTCGACCTGGCCATCGCTGTGGCCCAGCGGGTAGGGCTTCCCCTGAAGGTCGCGGCCAAGGTCGATCCGGCGGACCAGAACTATTTCGAGCAACAGATCCGCCCGATCCTCGATCATCCGCTCGTCGAGTTCGTCGGTGAGATCGACGACCAGGCGAAGCCGCAGTTTCTCGGGGAGGCGCTGGCCCTGCTCTTTCCGGTGGACTGGCCGGAGCCATTCGGCCTGGTTATGATCGAGGCCATGGCGTGCGGGACGCCCGTCATCGCGCGATCGTGCGGATCGGTCCCGGAGGTGGTGGTCGCCGGTCACACGGGTTTCATCGGCGACACGCTCGACGAGCTCGTGGAGGCCGTGAAGCGCGTCGACACCATCGAACGCGAGGCATGCCGTCGCCATGTCGAAGCGCGCTTCACGGTGGAGCGGATGTGTGACGACTACGAGCGGCTCTATCGTCAGCTCGTCTCTCTAGACCAGGCCGCGTGAGCGAGTCGGAGCCCCTCGATCCGATTTTGCGGGCCAGTCTCGCCGCCGACCTTCCCAAGCTCACCCTCAAGCACGACGACGCCTTCCTCGTCGCCGATCGCCGCGGCGACGTGCTCGGCGTGCCGGGCGGAGACGTGCTTGGGGTGTCCGGCGCAGAGTTCGGCTTCTACGCCGACGGGACGCGTTTCCTGCAGCAGGCCGAGCTCCGGGTACACGGCTGGCGTCCGCTGCTCCTCAACGCGACCGTCTCCGACGACGCGCTCGAGGGGGCTATCGAGCTCACCAATCCGGACATTCTCGACGGCACACAGGTGATACTGCCCGGACAGTCGCTTCGCATGTCCCGGCGGCTCGTCGTCTACCAGCGGCAGCTCCATCAGGTCGTCCGCGTTGAGAACTTCGCGGCCCGGCTGTACGATCTCGTCCTGGCCTGGCACCTCGGCGCCGACTTCGTGGACGTCTTTGAAGTGCGGGGACACCGGCGCCCGCGACGTGGCACGTTGCTGCCTGTCCGGGCGGACGGCACCGCCCTGGAACTTTCCTACCAAGGTCTCGACCGCGTCGTCCGCATCACCCGACTGGAGTTCGATCCGCCCCCTCATACCCTCGAGGCGGGCAGCCCGCGCTATGTATTGTCCCTGGCGCCCCGCGGTCGCGTGGAGATCACGATGCGAGTGATGGCCCACCACTCCGGAGTGACGCCGCCGCCGTCGCTCGACTGGACGGCGGCGGTGGCCGGTCGTCGCGACGTCGTGAACCGCCTCCAGGGCGATGCCGCTCGCGTGGTGACCGATCACGGCCTGTTCAACCTGTGGTGCGAGCGGGCGCGTCGGGACTTGAACCTGCTCCTCACGGAGACCCCCGAAGGCTTCGTGCCGGATGCCGGCATCCCTTGGTACGTGGCACCCTTCGGACGGGACAGTCTGATCACGGCCTTGCAGGTCCTCCCGTTCGAGCCCGAGATCGCGCGGGGGACGTTGCGCTTTCTCGCGCGCCACCAGGCGACCGAAGACGATGCGTTCACCGACCAGCAGCCCGGCAAGATCCTTCACGAATATCGGGGTGGTGAACTGGCGGCCTGTCGCGAGATTCCGTACATCCCGTACTACGGCGCGGTGGACGCGACCCCGCTCTTCCTCATGCTCCTCTCCGAGTATGTCCGCTGGACGCACGATCTCACCTTCCTGCGCGAGCTGTGGCCCGCGGCGGAGCGAGCCCTCGCCTGGCTCCTCGACAGTGACGCCCGCGACGCGCAGGGGTTCCTCCGGTATCGACGGCGCTCGCCGGTCGGCCTCGAGAATCAGGGTTGGAAGGACTCTCGAGACGCCATCATGCACGCCTCCGGTGAGCTCGCTCAGCCGCCGATTGCCCTCGCGGAAGTCCAGGGCTATCAGTACGCTGCGCTTCTCGGGATCGCCGGGGTGGCCCCCCTCATCGGAAAGGGCGCGATGGCGACGACCCTGCGGTCTCGGGCAAACGATCTGCGCGAGCGCTTTGAGAGGGTCTTTTGGATGGAAGACGAGACATGCTACGCCCTCGCCGTTGACGCGGCGGGGTCATGTCGAGTCGTGACGTCCAACCCTGGGCACTGTCTGTGGACAGGCATCGTGAGCGCTGATCGAGCCCCGAAGCTTGCGCGGCGCCTCATGGCCGAGGACATGTTCACGGGCTGGGGGCTGCGAACCCTGTCCGCGGGAATGCCGCGCTACAACCCCATGAGTTATCACAACGGCTCGGTGTGGCCTCACGATACGGCGCTGGCCGCGGCCGGCCTGCGTCGCTACGGTTTCGGCGATGACTGCGTCACTCTGACGACGGCCCTCTTCCAGGCCGTGCAACACTTCGACGAACTGCGGATGCCCGAATTGTTTTGCGGGCTTGACCGCGTGGAGGGCCAGGGGCCCACTCGATTTCCCGTCGCCTGCTCGCCACAGGCGTGGTCGGCGGGCGTGGCGTTCCACCTTGTCCACGCCATGCTGGGACTCCGCGCCGAAGCCGCGCGAAATCGGTTGACACTTAACTCCCCTCGGCTTCCTCCGTGGCTCGGCTGGATGGAGTTGCACGGCCTGCGGCTCCGCGACTCGCGCGTCGCCATTCGAGTTTCCCACGGAAGGGAGAACGCGGCGGTAGAGCTGCTGGAACGAACGGGCGCCGCCGAACTCCTCGTGCGGCCCTGAAGGTCCTCAGTGCCACATCGAGCCGGCGGGCCGGGCCGGGGTAGGGTCCCCCAATGCTAGCGCTCCCGGCCTTGGAAGCAGAACCGCTCACCGAGCCGCGATCAGAAGCCCCCGTACGCTGGTCCTGAATGCCGCGATGAGCTGATCAGACGGGCTGAGAGCGCCTCGCAACGTGGGCATGTCCTGTTCAGTCGTACGACACGGCTTTCTGTCCGCATCCGGCCCCCGGCGAGTACTCGCCGCCGCAGCGTGAGACGGAGGAAGTGTCCGTGCGACACCACCACCAGCAGCATCATCGCGAGTAACAGGGGAATGAAGGCGAGGAGCAGCGCGCGGATCATGCGAAGCTTCGACTCCGGGCGCTCCTCACCGTGCCGGGCGGCTCACCTCGGCTTCGGATGACGTGAGGGCGTGTCGCAGAACCTCTTCCGCATCCTCGACGAAGATGAAGGAGAGTTGCCCGCGGAGCTCCGGTGGCACGTCCTCGACGTCGCGCTCGTTCCGGCTCGGCAAGATCACGGAACGGATGCCCGCCCGATGCGCGGCCAGGACCTTCTCCTTGATGCCCCCCACGGGAAGCACCTTCCCGCGAAGAGTGATCTCCCCGGTCATGGCCACGTCGCGGCGCACCGGCCTCCGCGTGGCCAGCGAAGCCAGCGCCGTCATGATGGTGACTCCGGCCGAGGGCCCGTCCTTGGGAATCGCCCCCGCCGGCACGTGCACGTGGATGGTTTTGTTCTCGAAGAGCTTGGGATCGATGTCCAGCGCCTCCGCGTTGGACCACACGTAGGAGACTGCGGCCTGCGCGCTCTCGCGCATGACGTCCCCCAGCATGCCGGTGAGCACGAGCCGCTCTTCGCTGCTGGGCATCATGGTGACTTCGACGAACAGGACATCGCCTCCGGTCGGCGTCCAGGCCAGGCCCGTGGCCACTCCGGGCCGCGTGGTCCGCTCGGCCACCTCGTCGAAGAATCGCGGTCGGCCGAGATACTCGGCGACGTTGTCGGCGGTGATCCGGACTGGCTCGCGCTGTCCCTCGGCCAGCCGACGGGCCACCTTCCGGGCCACGGCGGCGATCTCCCGCTCCAGGTTCCGCACCCCAGCCTCACGGGTGTACCCCCGCACGATCTGGCGAAGCGCTTCGGGTTCGAACGAGAGCTCGTCCTTGGCCAGGCCATGCGCGGCGAGCTGCTTGGGGATCAGATACTCCTTGGCGATCCCGATCTTCTCCTCATCCGTGTACCCGGAGAGCGTCAGAATCTCCATCCGATCGCGCAGAGGTCCGGGAATCGTGTCGAGCGTGTTGGCGGTGGCGATGAACAGGACCTGCGAGAGGTCGAACGACACCCCCAGGTAGTTGTCGACAAACGTGTTGTTCTGGGCCGGGTCCAGCACCTCTAGGAGCGCCGAGGACGGATCGCCCCGCCAGTCCGCCCCGATCTTGTCGATCTCGTCGAGCATGAAGACGGGATCGCGGGTCTCGGCTCTCCGGAGCCCCTGGATGATGCGGCCGGGCATGGCCCCGATGTAGGTCCGCCGGTGGCCTCGAATCTCCGCTTCATCGCGCACCCCGCCCAGCGACATGCGCACGAACCGCCGGCCCAGGGCTCGAGCAATGCTCTGGCCGAGACTGGTTTTCCCTACCCCCGGCGGCCCCACGAAGCAGAGGATCGGCTCGCGCGCTGGCGGGTCCCCCGTGACGCGCGGCGGCTCAGCGGGCACCGGGCTCTCCGCCGGATCGGGATGGCCTGTCCGGTCCTCGCGTTCCTGACGGAGTTTCTTGACGGCCAGGTACTCGAGAATTCGGTCCTTGATCTTCTCGAGATCGAAGTGATCCTCGTCCAGCACCTGACGGGCCCGGTGGATGTCGATGGTTCCGCCACTGAGCTTGCTCCAGGGCAGGCTGGCCATCCACTCGAGATACGTGGCGATCATGCCGTGCTCGGGGGAGGCGGGCGGGATGCCAGCGAGGCGGGCCAGCTCGCGCTCCGCCTCACGCCGAGCCTCGTCCGGCAGACCGGCTTCCTCGATCCGGCGTCGGAGCTCGGCGACTTGCGTGTCGCCGCCCTCCTCTTCGCCGAGCTCCCGTTGAATGGATCGGAGCTGCTCACGCAAATAGAACTCCCGCTGCTTCTTGGACAGCCGCTCCTCGGTGTCCGTCGTGATCTTCCGGCCCAGCTCGCGCACGGCCAGCTCGCGCTGCAGCAGATCGACCAGTCGGCGAAGCTTGGCGGTGATCGGATCCAGCTCGAGGAGCTCCTGCCGCACGGGCACGTCGAGGGGAATCACCGAGGCGATGAAATAGACCACATGGCGCGCATCGGCGAGGTTCTGTACGGCGGTGGCCAGCTCGTCGGGAAGATCCTGGGACACGGTCACCATCCGGCCGAAGATATCCGCCACCGCGCGGCGCAGGCCATCGACCTCCGTGGCTTCGGTCATCTGATCGGGAGCCGCCTCGATCCGCGCGACCAGGTACGGGTCCGTTCCGATGGTGTCCAGCAACCGGATCCGCTCGATGCCCTGGACCATGAGGCGGACGTTGCCGTCGGGACCCCGAGCCAGCTGGTGGATCATTCCCACGGTCCCCACGCGGTGGAGGTCTGCCGCGCTCGCCGGCTCCACCTTGGCATCGCGCTGCGCCACCAGGGCCAGCAGGCGGTTGCCGCGCATCACATCGTCGACGAGCCGTACCGAGCGCGGCTGCCCCACCATGAGCGGGACAGCGGTCAACGGGAACACCACCCCCTCCCGGAGCGGCAGTACCGGAAGCGCATCGGGAATGACGAAGTCCCCTGGGCCAGGGCCAGACTGGACAGCCATCAACCGGTCTCCGCAAGCTTGGGCAGCGTGATGCGCAGCAGGCCGCGCTCGTAACGCGGTTCTACGTGCTCGGGGTTCACGAGCGCCGGCAGGGGCAACTCTATCCGGAACGGACCCTGGTGAATGCCCGCCGCGTGGTACACGGCCCCCTCCTCGCACGTCGGAAGCTGGCGGTGCCCTTCGATGATGAGCGCGTCCTCGAACAGCTGGATCTCGAAGTCGTCTTCCGCGACACCGGCGAGATCCACCACGACCTCGACCTTGGTGGCGGTCTCGTACATATCCGCGTCGGGCCGCCAGCGAGCGGGTCCGAGAAGGCGCAGGCGATCGCTCTTCCCAATGTCGCCGAACGGCCAGGCCTGCGGGGAGTAGACGACGATCGCGTAGCGGTAACTCAGGTGTCGATAGCGCATGGCCGTGTGCGGTCCCGGCTTCATGTTGCGCGATGACGTCGCCGGGGTCAATCAATCACGGAGTGCAACCCGCGTGGACTCCGGCCGAGCGAGGTTCGAAGATGTCTTCAGCATCCCGCTCGTCGCGGGACCGCTTCGCGGAGCTGGCGGAAGAGCCGCGTCAGGTCGGCCGCCTGATAGTGCGCATTGAGCCCGCTGGGATTCGGCAGGATCCAC
>JBKPAK010000303.1:0-38437 GCA_046726415.1 Candidatus Methylomirabilota bacterium | reverse complement strand
TGTCGAGCGCGCCCGGCCCGAGCGTGAAGCTCAGCACGCTGAGGCGTTGGTTTTCGTTGAAGGCGTGCATCACGGACGCGATGCGGATCAGCGTCACCTTGATGATGTTCGCTGCCTCCGGACTCTGCACCGAAAAACTCTGACCGTAGCCGATGGTCGACGGCACTGCAGACAGCGTCGGACGCGGGCCCTTGAAGAGGTACGGCGGCGAAAAGGCCTCGGGCGTCGGATGGCCGTTTCCACCGGTGCTGAGCACACGCCCGTCCGGCAACAGGACGGCTGCTGAGTGATAGAGCCGCGGCACCGTCGCGCTCGCCAGTGTCGTCCAGGTTTCTGTCGCCGGATCCCAGACCTCCGCCGGGTAGACCGGGGTGTCCGGGTTGTTGAACCCGGAGCCGGACGTACCGCCCGTGACGAGCACCTTGCCGTCAGGCAGCAGCGTCGCGTTGAGTTGGCGCCGGGCGACGCTCATGGGCGCCACGGAGCGCCACGCCGGCGACGTCTGGTTCAGGTCAATGACCTCCGCGGTATTGGTTGGTGGATCACCCCCGCCGACCACCAGGATCTTACCGTCGGCATACATGACGGCGGATCCATAGCTCCGGCCGCCGAAGGTGCGATTCTCCACGAAGGACCACGATCCGGTGCCCGAGGTGTCGAGATAGCGGGTCGTCTGGGTCGGGGCGGCATTGAAGACCTTCCCATTCGGAGCGAGGAACATCATCGGGTACAGGTCTAGAGCGAGCTGCGCGCTCGTCAGACTGCGCCACGTGCCCGTCTCAGCCTGGTAGACCTGGGGCAGCGTGTTCACCCCGACCGTGTTGTCGATACTTCCGGACACGACGAGCGCATCGCCGTTTGCCAGCGTCGTGACCGTCGGATACCATCGTCCCCTGTTCATGTCGGGCGCCGCGGCCCAGGTGTTCGAGAACGAGTTGTAGAGAGTGGCCTTCGGGAGTCCGACGCCGTTCTGGATATGACCGCCGGCGACGAACAGCCGCCCATCGGCGAGGAAGGCATGGCCGCTGCAGAAGAGGTCATACCCGGGTTGCGCAAGCGTCGTCAGGTCCTGGTCCGCCGGGTCCCACCGTCGCGGATCGTTGCCCGAGATGCCTCCGTCGCCGGGCCAGATCATCACCTTGCCGGTCGGCAGCAGGTGAACGTGGACCGGAAAGAACGGAAGCGTCGTCAGCGTCTCCCACTGCCCGACCTGGTCGGATTGCGCGTTCACCGCCACCGACGACAGCAACATGAGCGCGACGAGCAGGCACGCCGGGACGAGCGTGAAGAGTCGCTTGAGCGTCATGGCCGCCCCCCCGACGGCAGGAGGAGGAATACTTGCACGGGAAGCTCGTGATCCTCATGCCCATGGCCAGCAGTGCCGGCCTCGTCACCGGCGTCGCGCCCAATCGCAACGACCATCCCGGGGGGGTTGATGCCGACCGCCTGTGTCAGCACAATCGAGGACGGGGCGATGAGATCGTTCAGGTCCTGAAGCCCGTTGGAGGTCCAGATGACCGCGCGGCTGCCGACGCTGCTCGTCGACGCCCCGACGATGTCGCCGGCGTCATTGATCCCCATCGCCTGACTGAAGTCGCCGCCCGGAAGCGTTCCCAGATCGAGGCTGCCGCCCCCCGCCTGCCACAGCGTTGCCCGGCGCGCGCCGGTCACGTCGGCGGAATAGCCGACGACGTCGCCACGCGCGTTCACGGCAACCGCCTCACTTGTGGTGTGACCTGGGAGGGTGCCCAGGTCCTGGGCGGGGCCGCCGCGCGGCCATAGAATCGCGCGTAGACCAGACCCGGTGTCCCACGCGCCGACGACGTCGCCCCGCTCATTGATCCCCAGCGCGCGACTGGTCTGGGCACTCGAGGCGCCGGGTAGCGCGCTGACCGTGCCGTTGGCCGCCCAGAGAACGGCGCGCTCGCCGCCGGGCCCGCTCGAGAACCCGACCGCCTGGCCCGGCTTATTCAGCGCGAAGGCGGTGCTGCCCGTGTCGCCGGCCAGCGGAGGCAACTCCCGCGTGCCCCCAGCCTGCGTACTCCGGAACGCTCTGACGGCAGTCGCCGTGTTTGAGCCTCCCGCGACGTCCCCGACATCGTTGATGCCGAAGACCGTCGTGTAGTCACTGCCACCCAGCCCGCTGATCTCTTGCAGGCCTCCGCGCGTGAAGACGAGCCCTCGGCGCGCGCCGGCAACCGGGCCGCCACCGACGGCGGTGCCCGCTCCGTTCGGGCCACGCACGACGACAGTCGATCCCTGCCCAAGCGTGGCGAGATCGATCACGGTGTACGTGACCGCCGACGCGGAGCGCCCGACGGGGAACAGGGCAAGGAGGATAACGGCGACGACTGGCGCGAGGGCGAGGCGTGGGGGGAACAATCGTTCGAGCTCTCTCATGCTGACCCTCCCGTCATAACGGCGCCGCGGTCACGCGTGCTGGACTCGGTTCATCGCGAACGGGGGAGACCCACAAGCGTCCTCGCGCCGTTCGCGCATTCCCGTAAACACCCAGTCGGGCCCCTCGTCCCTCGATGGCCATTGGGCGCACCCCCTGGCGAAGCCGGATGGAGATTTCGCTCATAGCATCACTTCACCGACGATGCGGCGCCGAACCGCACGACTTTCCTTTTCCAACCAGCCTAGGGACTTCGCCTCTTGCCCCTTCTCACAGAGGCTGCCCGCATAGGCCGTGCCACGGTCCTGTCCGGTCTAAGGGTGCGATTGCGTGAGAGTTGCGAGTCTGGAGAATGCAAGAACCTTCACATAGTGAGCACGCCGCCGCTGGCGTTGCAGAACACACGCGTCTTTCGCTCTGGCTTAGGAGTCCCGGTGACCGAGGCTCCTGCTGAGCATCCGCGGGCGCCGGGGCGCTTCCGAGAAGAGGTTGATACCCTCGACGTGGTGTAGGTCGTCGGGGCGGGTCCCCTGGCGATGGACGCCGCCTATAGAAGGGAGCCGATCGCGTCGGGTCACGCGCGCGGGAGGGCTCCGGCCCTGGATAGCTAGCCGTCACCCTATCCTGCGCGCCGCTGGATCGCGATCGCTATCGGGGGCGAAACGGTCGCGAAACAGCGGGATGCCGATGGTCACACGGTTGGCGTCGCCGTCGGGCGGCCAGCGAGGCGCCGGTCTGCGCTGAGTGGTGCCGCGGTCCAACACCGAGGGTGGCAAGAAGATTCAGCATGATCTGGTCGCTCATGCCCCGTAGCATCAGAGGAGTACTCCGCATTTTCGGCGTTGCCAGCGTCCTAGAAGAGGTACTTGTAGTGGAAGCTTCCCCTGAACGTGGGCTAATCTTCTTGGAGACTGATCCAAAGGCATGATCGCTCAGCGGCTACGCTGGACCAGGGTCTTGGCGGTGGTCCTCCTCGTAGGGGCCGTCATCGTTGGTGCACCCCCTACCAGAGAATCGCTTCTTCGAGCCGCCGGATGGGTGCTACTTGTCAACGAGCCAGTCGAGCCGGCGGACATTATCGTCGTGGCGACAGATGCCGACGGCCCCGGGGTGCTCGAGGCGGCCGACCTCGTTCGCCGCGGTATCGCCACTCGAGTGGCAGTGTTTGCTGACCCTCCCGGCCGGGTGGATCGAGAGTTCATCCGGCGTGGAGTTCCTTACGAAGATGAGGCGGCACGACTGACGCGTCAACTCAGGTCGCTTGGCGTGATGGCCATCGAGCAGCTTCCCAGGGCTGACGCTGGAACACAGGGCGAAGCTGATGTGCTTCCGGGCTGGTGCGATCAACACCAGTTCCGTTCAGTTGTGGTCGTGACCACAGCCGACCATTCGCGGCGTCTACGTCGGGTGCTGCGTCGAGCTATGAGGGGGCACCCTACGAGAGTCACGGTTCGGCCCGCGCCCCACTCGGAATTCGACCCGGACCGGTGGTGGGAAAGTCGCGGCGGGATCCGTACCGAAATTATCGAGCTCCAGAAACTGCTGCTCGACATCGCACGTCATCCTCTTTCATAGGATGGGGCACCCCATCCTGTTTTCCTGTTCATGGGGGACTACAACATCGCGGGCGAAGTCGGCTCACCGCCCCTCGCGGGCCCCGAGCTGCCCACCCTGATTGCGGCACTCGGCGGCACGACGGCCGCGGACCTGTTTCGCTTGGCCCACCCGCTCACAGTCGGGGCTACAGTCGGTTACACCGTTGACAGTGGGGTGAACGCCTACGCGAATCAGTGGGGAGGCCACGATCCGCAGAACCCAACGCGGGAGCGGCTGCGCGTGTTGGACGGGTCCGGCTTCCGGCTCACGCTCGTATCGATTGCTGTGATGGGCGACCCGCTCGACCCTCGTGAGCAGTCGCGGACGCGGCAGTGCTTCGATCCCGACCTGGGGTCCGACGGTTGGGTGGAGGCCAACCAGTCGCTGCGGTGCTACTTCTCCGATCACTATGGCGTGGAGGCTGTCCTGCGTCTCGAGCGGATGCCGCCGTGACCCTGCGGTAAGAGCTGTCAGCCCGCATAGGGAGGTGATCGCATGACCGGATTACCAACCGCTGCACTCCTAGAGTAGGCGCCAACGACGCCGTCTCGCACCGTCGCCGGCTCCTTCAACCACAGAATTCGGCAACCGTTCTCAAACGGTACTGCGTGCCCTGGAGCGCATAAATATGTTTTGTGCCTCCATAGAAGGTCTGTCCACCTCTCGGGATGAAACTCGGGTCGTTCGGATATAGGGTGCCCTGACTCTTGGCCAAGGTACAAAAGAGCCGCAATAGTCGAAGTGATCACTCGTCTAGCTTCCCGCGGCGCTCGCATTATGAGAGCGCCAGGACGCGCGCAACATTTTGGCCGACTGCTCCCCCGAGGATGCCCCTTGGGATGGTGTGCCACGCTCCTTTGGCTGGTGGCATGTGCGGCCACCAGCAAAGACGCCGCGGCAACTGCCCCGACGCTATTTCCTAGACCGCTCGTCGAGCTCCACCGACACCCGGGGTCGACGAGCGTCAAGAGCTGGCCCGTAACCTTCGGCGTGCCGTTCCGACCCGCGCGCTGGCGGCCGATACTCCACTCGGCGTGGTGGACAGCCTCGGAGCGCGCGTGCCGGCCCAGGTCGAGCCCGTCGCCACATGGCCCGACGGCTCCGTCCGCTGGCTGCGTGTCTCGTTCGTCCAGTCTTTCGCGTCAAAACTGCGCTACTACTTGGCCGTGACCGCGCCCGCAACGCCCATGACCGACGATATCGTCATCACCAGTAGCAGAGGAACCGTTTTGACGGTCGGCGAGCGGCTCAGCGCGATGGGACAGGGTGGGAAGCTGCTGGTCTACGTCTTCCCCGAGGCGTGGATGATCCCCGACCTCCCTCTGGATCCTCCGTCGGCCCGGGTTCGGCCAGCGACCGGTCGCGGACACCATGTCCCCTTCGACTTCGATCGCACCCGGTACCGCGTCCTCTTCACTCGGCCGCGGAGCCACGATCCTGACCCGCGCGGCGAGGCGATCGTCAAGCGGGCCTATGGACGCGAGCCGATCGTCGTGGTTCGCGTCAATATGAGGTCGGGCGAGATTACGGGCATCGACACGCCTCCGCCCCACGTGCGCTGGGGCGACATCTCGACCCCGCTGTTCTGACCCGTAACCGGGGGAGTCCGAAGCAGGCGTGTGCGAAGGCGGGACCGCATTCGCCTTGTCCCGGCGCGGCACGCTGGCCGGCGAACTCGAGGTGAAGCACCTCCTGCTCGTGGTCGACAATTGCGACGCTAATCTTCACCCTCCGAGCCATCCGGATGCGCACCACCAAAGCAGATGTGGTGGTTCACGCCCGAGCCGCTAAAGTCGAGGGGGCCCTTCACCTCGTGCTTGTACTTCGTCAGCACGTCGGCGCAGACGACGTCCGGCGCTTCCAGGTCGCCACCGCAATGGAAGTTGGCCGCGTCATCCGTGCTGCCGGTGCCGTTGTAGATGGCGGTCTGGGGATAGGGGCACAGCGGGCGCGTGCGCGTGACGCCGCCGCTCGTGCTCTGCGCCAGGATCTGCGTCGGCGCCACGCCGTTCTCCACCCAATTCACGAGCGCGCCCAACAGGTTCTGGGGCTGCGGGCCGGTGCCGCCGCCGCAGTGGGCGACACCCGGTGCGCGGAACAGGCGATAGAATGGTTGCAGGCCCTCGAAGTCCGGCGCGCCGCCCTGCCCGAAGCGCGAGGCCATCTCCCGGTAGTAGTTGATGACGCCCCGCGGCATGATCAGCTGGTCGTTGGCGCCGACGAAGGTCAGCAGCTTGCCGCCGTGGCGCCGGAACACGTCGAGATCGCCGAAAGTATCGGTCACGTCCGCAATGTTGCGCGAGCCGTCCTGGGCCACCTGCGGATATTCGTCGACGCTGACTGTGCGCCAGTCGAAGTTGCGGTCATGCTCGTTCCAATGGAACTGCGTGACGCCGAGGGAGAACGGGTTGGCGCCGTTCAACGCCCCGAGGTTGGTGCCGCGATCGAGGCCGAACCAGATCCGCCGGCGCTCCGTGTTTCTCGGTCCGTCCCAGATCCTGTCGATGACCTCCGCTTCGGCGGAGGTCAGGCAGTTGGTCGCCGGCGCGGTCGGCGCGCCACAGATGTTGGCGGTGGCGCTGAACTGGCACATGCGCGGATCGTCGATCACGCTGTCCGTCACGCCGTCGGCCGCATCGCACGCCGCCACGGCGGAGGCCGTCGCCTGGCTGAGTTTGGCCGCGGCCGTCGGCCCGCCCAGGAGGTCCTTCATCAGGATCTGACCCCACATCTGTGCCGTCTGAAAGCGCGTCCAGTAGATCGCCGGCGCGTTGGCCAGAATGCCCTCGAGTTCTCTCCCCAGCTCCTGGGCGAGCAGATAGCCCTGCCGCCCACCGGTGCTTCGTGGGCCGCGAGGCCGAGATGGAGCAGCTCCGGGCGGCGCAGGAGCAGGCGGCCGCGGGGCATGGACAGGTGGTGGCCGTGGTCGGGGAGCCCGGCGTGGGGAAGTCGCGGCTCTTCTACGAGTTCATCCGCTCCCACCGGACCCGGGGCTGGCTGGTCCTCGAGAGCGCGTCGGTGTCCTACGGCAGGGCCACGGCCTACCTGCCGGTCATCGACCTCCTCAAGTCGTACTTCCGGATCGAGCCCCGGGACGACGCCCGCACGATCACGGAAAAGGTGGGCGGCAAGGTCCTGATGTTGGATCGGACCCTGGAAGAGACGATCCCGGCGATGCTCGCCCTCCTCGACACCTTGCCCGAGGACAGCCCCTTCCGGGACCTGGAGCCGCCCGACCGTCGCCGCCAGACGCTCCAGGCGCTCAAGGCGCTCCTTCTCCGCGAGAGCCGGGTGCAACCGCTGGTCCTCGTCTTCGAGGACCTCCACTGGATCGATGGCGAGACCCAGGCCATCCTTGACAGCCTCCTCGAGAGCCTGCCCGCGGTGTCCGTGCTCCTGCTCGTGAACTATCGCCCCGAGTACCGGCATGCCTGGGGCAGCCGCACCTACTACCGCCAGCTCCGCATCGATCCCCTCGGCGGGGAGAGCGCGGACGAGCTGCTCCGCGCGCTGCTGGGGTCCGACCCATCCCTCGACGCGCTCAAGCGGCTCCTCCTCGAGCGCACGCAGGGCAACCCGTTCTTTCTCGAGGAATCGGTGCGTGGGCTCCTCGAGGTCGGCGCGCTGGCTGGCGAGCGTGGCGGCCATCGCCTCACTCACCCTGTCACCGCGCTCCAGGTTCCCGCCTCGGTCCAGGCCCTGCTGGCCTCACGGATCGATCGCCTAGCCGCCGAGGACAAGCAGCTCCTCGAGACCGCCGCGGCCATCGGCAAGGACGTTTCCTACCCGCTGCTGGCGGCGGTCGCCGGCGAGGAGGAGGGCCCGCTCCAGCAGGCTCTCGGACGCCTCCAGGGCGCGGAGTTCCTATACGAGACGCGGCTCTTTCCCGAGGCCGAGTACACCTTCAAACACGCCCTCACTCACGAGGTCGCCTACGCCGGCCTCGTTCTGGAGCGCCGCCGCTCGGTGCATGCGCGGATCGTCGAGGCCATGGAGCGGATGCATGCGGGGCGTCTGGAGGAGCAGATCGAGGCGCTCGCGCACCATACGTTCCGGGCCGAGCAGTGGGGGCCGGCGACGCGCCTGCTGCGCCAGGCCGGCGACCGGGCGCGGGAGCGATGGGCCAATCGGGAAGCGGCGAACCTCTACGAGCAGGCGCTCGTTGCCTTGTCTCATCTCCCCGAAGGTCAGGATCGCGCGCGCGAAGCACTCGAGATGCGCGCGCGGCTACGCCTCGCGTTGATCCCGCTCGCCGATTTCCGGACGGTCCTTCCACACCTCCAGGCCATGGACGTCGACGCCACCGCCCTCGGGGAGGAGCGGTGGCTCGCGCTGATCATGGCGTGGCGCGGCGAGTGCCTGCGCACTCTGCGGCGAGAACGCCGCCGCCGCGACCGCCGGGGAGCGCGCCCTCGGCATGCTCCGGTCCCAGGGGGCTGACGCGGTGGATCTGGCGGCCGCCAGCTTCCAGCTCACCTTGACCTACAACGCTCAGGGGCGCTACCGGGCCGCCGCCCAGCTCCTGGGAGAATCCAGTACGGCGCTCAAGGCCGTGCCGCTGGAGCAGCAGCTCCACCGCACTGCGGATATCCGGCTTCCGAACATGCTGGGGTCGCAGGCCTTCTGTCTGGCGACCCTTGGCGAGTTCGAGGAGGCTGTGGCTCGGGGAACCGAGGCCGTCGCCCTCGCCGAGACCCCGGGGTTCGTGGCCCGACCCTTGGGCCTGGTCATTGGTCTCGTGGGCCTCGGCGCGACGTACTTGATCCGCGGTGACGCGTCCCGCGCCGCTCCCCTGCTGGAGCGGCGCCGGACCGTGGCGCTGGAACGCGACGTGGCACTCGGGCTCGGCTTCCATTGCTCGGCCCTGGGCCATGCTCGTGCATTGCAGGGGCGCAACTCGGAAGCCCTGGCCCTGATCGAGGAGGCGATCGCCCAGTGGGCCGCCATCGGCCGCATCACGGGCAGTTCCCGGCACCGCTGGCTCCTCGCGGAGGCGCACCTCCTCGGCAACCGACCCGACGATGCGAGAAAGGCGGTGCAGGAAGCGCTCGAGCTGGCGCGGCGCCATGGGGAGCGGGGCAACGAGGCCGAGGCTCTGAGGATCCTCGGCGAATGTGCCGTGGCCAGCGCCCGGGCTGATCTGACCACGGCGCGCCAGTCCTTCGAGCAGGCGCTGGCTCTAGCGGAAGAGCTCGGCATGCACCCCCTCGTCGCCCACTGCCACCTCGGCCTCGGCAAGCTCTACCGGCGGACAGACAAGCGCGGGGAGGTCCGCGAGCACCTCACCACCGCGACGACGATGTACCGCGAGATGGACATGCCGTTCTGGCTCGAGCAGGCGGAGGCGGAGATGAGAGAGCTGGTCGGGGGCTAGCCGGGCCTCGGCCCGACGACGCGGGCTGCGCTCCCCCCGGCAGTCCGGGGAGCGGACCGAGTGTCTCCAGGGCGCGTGGCCTCACGCCTGCGAAGCGCCCGCCGACGCCGCGCCGGGGGATCGTGTAGGCCGTGCAGATGACGTAGCCCTCCGCTACGATCGCGGGACCGGTGAAGCAGCCTTGCCGAGATCCTCACGAGGAGGGCCCCCATGCGAGTGACGGCTTGCGGGTGCCATCAGCTACCATCCTGGGATGTCCGACGACGACACGTCCCGCCGCCGCCGACCACCCAGCGTGGAGCACGGCGTCGCCGCGGTGGTCACTCCAAGGCGAGCGTCGTGAGCGTGGCCCGGCCAACCTTGCCGCCTTTGTCCGGCTTGATCCTCAATTGCAGGTGGCTGACCGCGTCGCCCTTGATGGACCACTCTTCCTGCTCCAGCGTCGTCCCCGGTGGGCTGAAGTTGTACTCCTGGCGCACGATCTCCTGATAGGTCCGCCCTCCGTCACGCGAGATCGAGAGGGCCATCTCTTGCGTGCGGCTGATATCCGGCTCCTCGACCACGAGAAGGATCTTGCGGATTGTTTGTGGCGCATCAAACGCCAGGATCAGCGTCTGTTCCCCCGGCTGTTGGGCAATCCAGCGACTTGCTCCCGGTCCTCGCTGACCGTCGAAGGCGCAATCGATGGGATGCTCCGGATCTTCAGAGCTCACGAGCACCGTCGCCAGGGCGGCGATATCCTTTTCGGCAGCGCTAGGACGCGACATGGTGGAATCTCTCGTCAGGATCTGTTTGCGCAACATCTAGTGTCCTCCTCGCTTTCCAGACGCTTCTTTGTAGGAACGACCGCAGTTATTTGGGTGCCCCCGGGCGCGGCACCAAGGGCTGTTCGGAGCCCGGCCAGGAGTCGCTCGGCGCTCTAGGAGGACACACTCCGGGGCGTGCATCGCCAATGCCGTCGAGTGAGCTACTACCGGCGGCAGGGGAGCGTGTAAGACTAGTCCGAGTTTCCCTTCGCCAGGCCTCCCCACAATCCGCGTGGAAGCTGATGATCTGCCCGCCTCCGAAGTCGAGCACGTACTCGACATGTACGGGGTCAATCCGGCTGTCACACGCGGAGCAGGGCTGGCCGTCGCCCTTTCCGCGCGTCGAGCTTCTGGGCAGCTGGTGCCGCCGGCGGCGAACGTTTCTGATGATCCTTAGTTCCGTATTTTCGCGCCTTACTGGCTCGTGCCCGTGAGTTCGATGACCTTACCGGCGCGGAGCACGCTCACCTTGAACGGGGTGCCAGGTGGCGCGGCGGCCAAGCTGTTGCGGATCTTCTCGATGTTGTCCTCAGACACAATGGGAACGCCGGCGACCGAGAGGATGATGTCGCCGCCGAGGGCAATCTCCTTCCCGCCGATGGTGACGATTCGGTCGCCCCCTTGCAGGCCCATGTTCCACGCCATCGACTCCTGGGCGACCGTCTTGACGAGGAACCCGGCGGGCGCAGGGACGTTCAACAGAGCCGCGAGGTCGCCGGTGAGTAACGTGCCCTGGAGGGCACTCCAGAACACCTTCCCCTCGATCAGGAGCTTTTTTGCGGTGTTGATCGTCACGACAAAGCCCAGGCCCTCGCTCCCGCCAGATTTTGAGATGTTCTGGCTGACGAGGCCGATGACCTCGCCGGCCGTGTTGAACAGGGGGCCGCCGGAGTTACCCGTATTGATCGTCGCCGTGGTCTGAAAGAACTCCGCCAGGGGCATGTCACGAAAAATTGTGTTGGCCGGCCAGCGGGCGCTGATCCAGCCCGCGCTCATCGAATATGCCAGCCCGTAGGGGGCGCCGATCACCAGCACCTGCTGGCCCACCTGGACGCTGTCGGAGTTACCCAGCGACGCCACCCGCATGGCCGCTGTCACGCGCTCGAGTTGCAGGAGCGAGATATCGGCAGCCGCATCGGACGAGATGATTTTCGCGCGCACGACCTCACCGGCGACGCCCTCGACGGTGATCTCGTCCATGCCGTTGACGACGTGTGCAGCCGTCATCACCCTGCCGCTGTCGGAGATCAGCACTCCGGAGCCCGTCTCGTTGAAGCGGGTGACGCCTCCGGCGCTGACGTCGCGCCCCTTACTCCGCACGACGACGACGGACGGGCTAACCCTGCGGAAGATGTCTTCCAGGTTCTGGGCCGCGACCGCCGGGACGAAGGCCGCCAACACAGCCGCCGCGAATATCACTACGAGGACCTTCTTCATGGGCGCACCTCTAGTAGACCGCAGTCCTGAGGAAAAAGGGACCAAAGCGGAGTATAGCGCCGGAGGATCAGTCGGCCAGCGCGGCAGTTTCTGCCCTGGGACCTCATCACGGTGTCCCGTGCGCTGATCCTCCGGCAGTACGGTGTCCACGTCTCGGCTCTGGCCGGCGCCACGATTGGCGCGCTGCTCGTGGCCAAGGCTGTCCTCATCGCAGATATGCTCCCGGCGGTCAACCGATTTCCGGAGAAGCCACTCATCTACAACGTCGTCTGGAAAACGCTCATCTACGTGGTCGGCGCACTCATGGTTCACTACCTGGAGCACCTCGTCCCCGTCTGGTGGCGTCTGGGGAACGTCGTCGCCGCGAGCCGCCAGGTGGTCGACGAGGTGGTATGGCCCCACTTTTGGGTCATCCAACTCTGGCTGGTCGTACTGCTTTTCGTCTACTGCGCCTGGCGCGAGTTCGTGCGTGCCATCGGTCGGGAAAAGGCCTTGGCGATGTTTTTCGGCTTTCCAGCGGCCAAGCGGGCAGCTCTCACGAGCCCCGGCTCGACGCGCTGATTGTGCTGCGCGCGTGGACGGTGCGGCGCATCGTGAACTGATGCGGTCCTACGTCAGCGGGATAGTGCCCTCGTCGGCGAACCCGCAACACACCGGCGCACGTAAGACTCCGGCCGGTGTCACGTCACCGTAAGTCACTTCGGCCTCAAGACGCGGGTCGAGCCAGGTCACGCCGCGGACTGGTACGCGTTCCGAGAATGGCGATGTCGGGCGGACCAGCCCGTGCTTGCGAGTGCATCCGCGAGTCGCCTCCCTACTCCAAAATGGACAAGACTCCGATAGCGGAGGCCGCCGCTCTGGATCGTTCCCAGCAACAGGCTCCATCCCGCCGTGCGCTCGACGACACCCCCAACGATGAAGTGGCCCTCGCGGCGCACCTTCGTGCTGCTTCGCAGGAACGTCGAGCCCCTCGAGTCGCCGTACTGCCACCATTCGCCCCCTCGCAGGAACCGGCGGCCGTCCTCGAGACGATCTGCTCACGGAAGGCTATGCGATCCGTGGCCAGGCGTGTGGTCAGCGGCGCCCGGCGCATTCCTGCAACATCCTTTCGATCTTGAGGCGCTGGCCCCGCACCGCGAGGAGCCACTCGACCCGCGAGCGCCGCTCCAACCCCCTTTCCGCTCCCCAAGGAAGTCGGCCCGGGGCTTTGCCGAGAAACACTTACCAGCTTATCCTGAGGGCGAATTCTAGTTGGGCGCCACGGAAATGACGATGGAGCCGGAAGCGTTACTGTACAAAGCCTAGTCGGACAGTCCTTGCTCGCAGCGTTTCGCTCCGGCTGTCACGCCCGCGAGATCGAGGGCGGTGTGCGCGTCCGGCTCCCGCCGCCCGTCGCGTTCCGACAGGGCATCGTCAACAACCTCGGCAATCCAAAGCTGTCTTCTTCGCGAGCATTCTCCCGCAGTTTGCGCCGCGGCACGAGGGCATGTTCGCCGCCTCTGTGCTGCTCGGCGCGACCCTCGCGGCACTGACGCTGGTGTGGCTCATCGTCTAAGCCTTGGCAGTGTCGGCGGTCGGCAGCTTCCTCCACCGGCGTTACGTGCGCCGCGCTATCGAGGGCGCGACGGGCCGTCCTGATCGGCCTCGGCGTTCGCTCGGCATTGGAGGGACGTCGATGCCCGAGCCTTCGCGCACGGTTATCTCACGTTAGTGCCCGGACCAGCTGACCGCCACGGTCATGGACGGGGCGCGCAACCCGCTCGCCGGGGTGCCGGTGACCTTCACCATCTCTCCCGCCGGCGCCGCGACCTTCAGCGGCATCGCCACGTTCACGGTGAACACCGCGGCCGACGGCACCGCCCGCACTCCCTTCGTGACCGCCGGGCAGACGCCGGGCGACGTCACCGTCGCTGCGACGGTGACCGGCCTCGCACCGGCGACGTTCCCCCTCGGCATCGTTGGCGCGAACACCACACCGCCCGGCCCGCCCACCATCGACTCGGTCACCGGTGGTGACGGTTCGATCGTGGTGCGGTTCACGCCGGGTGTGGCCGGCTCGGCACCGACCACCGGGTACCGCGTCGTTGCGACCGACACCGGGGAGGCGGGACCGTGACCGTGGAGGGGCCGGCGAGCCCGATCACCGTCACGCCGCTGACCAACGGACGCGGCTACATCGTCACCGTCACCGCGCTCAGCACGGACGGAAACAGCGCGGCGTCGGCCCCCTCCGACCCGTTGACCGTGGGCATCCCGGCATCCATCACCGGCAGCCCGCCGGCGGCAACGGTCGGCCGGCCCTACTCCTTCACGTTCACGATCGCCGGCATCCCGGCCCCGGACGTGAGCGTGGATCCCTCCACGCCACTCGGCTTGAGCTTCGACCCCACCACCGGCGTGCTGTCCGGGACGGCCACGAATGAAGGGTCGACCCCGCTGACCTTGCACGCCGACAACGCCCTCGCCAGCCCGCAACTCCAGGTGACCCTGGTCGTGCGAGGCAGCTTCGGCACCCGGACCCACCTCGTCGACGACCACTACGACCTCGCCGGCAAACCACGGCGACATCGCCGTCCAAGACTTCGAGCTCCACGACGACGAGCTTTACAACCACGACCATGAGCAGCGTCACGAGCACGAGCGCGACCGCCCTGAGCACGACGAGCACGACCTCGACGACGCCCGACCCCGCGACGACAACGACGCTGGCCTGCCTTGATGCCCGCTGTCGGCTTGATCCGGCTGTACAAACTGGGCCGATACGTGAAAATGACCGCGTCCGCCATCGTGAAGGTCAGACCGCTCTTCCAGTGGCCAGAATCTTCGCAGCAAGCCTGCGGATAAGAACCAATGTTCGCGCGACCCGCTGGCCGCCACCGACGCACTCCGGATGGGGGAGCGCGTTCCACTCGCCCCAAGTGGTCTCCCGGTCGATCTTCAAGGCTCTCGCGACCGCGGATGCCACCCGCGACAACATTCTGCCGCCTCCGACGCAAGCCCTCGTGCAGGCAACCCGGGCGCTCCGGGAGCACTGGACCCTGATGCCCGGCAGCAGCCTGGAGGGAGTAACGATGCGCCTGGAGCCCAAGGGATTGTCGACCAATGTCGTCTTCGAGACGGCTCGGCTCCAGCCTGGTGAGACCTACATCGTCCGGTTCTCGTACTACAACCCTGAACTGCAGGGGGCCCAACGGGTGTACGTGTCCGCTCACGACGCCGGCGGTCGTTGGCTCGATATCTTCCCGACTGGCGCCGGGTACTCCTGCGAGCCCGCGAACGGCTGGAAGAGCGGCGCGTTCGGATTTGGCGTACCGCCGAACGCCGCGTCTATCGTCGTCTGGCTCCGCGCCAAAGGCACCGGAAGCGCCGAGTTCAGAGATGTCGAGGTGAGACAGATCGTTCTTGTCATTCCCCACGGAACGGGTGACCACGCGGTGCCTCTCGAGAAGGCAATCGCGCGATAGCCGTACGGGGCTTGACTGTCGCGCGTTATCGGTGCTCTTTTGACTCATGGGTAAACGTCCCCTCCCGCGCCTGGTCTGGGCCCCGCGGTCCGGCGTGACGCCATGGTGACACGACTTCTCGTCGCGATGGCGTCCCTGCTGCTCTTGACCTCACCGACCTATGCCGAGCTCAGCACCGCCCTCCTTTCCGTCCCACCGATCAGCGTCTCTCCGGCGTTCGGCGTGCCGGTGCGCGATGCTGCGACCTACGTTCCGGCCCATACGCCGACGAACCTGGTCGGATGCCAGCTATGGGTTGGCTGGGATCGCGGCAGCGTGGGAGAGGCAGACATGAGCCTGTATCTCGTCAAGGCGGGAGGACGACGGATCCTGCTGCACCGGACGAGTCCTCACAAGGAGTCGCCCCGCACGTTTTACGACGGGGTTGGCCCTGCCGTGTGGTTCCCGGCGGGTGGCTTCGTGATCGAGCAAGGGGATAACATTACCGCGGAGATGTTCGCCGTGAACAACGATCAGGCATCGAACGGCGTCGGGTATGATACGTTGGGTAAGGAGTTCGCCTTCCGCGTGGCGGGGAATGCCCTGCTGTATCTCTTTACGCCGGGGCGATGAGCCCCCGGAGGTCGAGTGCGCGCAACGGTACAACCCGTGAAGTGTCAATGGCGAAGAGGTAGGGTCCCGTCGCGCGAGATGGAGCCGGCGCATCTTCAAGAGCTCATTGCGCTCGACGCCACCTACTAGTGGCATCTCGCGAAGCGCACGCTCGTCTGCGAGCTGCTCGTGCTTCTTCCCCTCCGCCCGGCCGCGTTGTCGAAGGCGGTGTGGTGGCCGGCGGCAACCTGGCCGCGTTTGTGGCGCGGATATCAGGTAACGGGTTTCGACGCGATGCCCGAGTCCGAGTCGGTGACCTACTGCCGCCAGAGCGGTCTCGCCGACGTGCATCTGCACGACCTGGGCCGGTCCTGGCCGCTGGAAAGCGCCACCGCCCGTGCCGTTGTGTTGCTTGACGTCCTGCAACACATCTCCGATCTGCCCATCGGTGCTCACGCATGCGGAGTCGGTCCTCCGGCCGGGGGGAAGGCGTCGCGTCATTAACGTACCCGCGCTCTCTTCACTAATGGGTCCCTGGGACCGGGCCCTGGGCACCTGCGACGGTACGCACGGTCTGCTCGTCGAGGAGGCCGGCCAAGCCGGGTTCCGGGTCGCCTGGCTCTCACACGGGAACGCGTTCTGCCTGCCGGTCGCATGGCCTGCCCGGATGATGGAAATGATCGGCCGGGCCCGAGCGGCTAAATTCCCTCGCGTGCCAACCGCAGTGAACTCGCTCCTCGAACGAGGCGCGGCGCTCGAACGGAAAGTAATCCGGCGACGACCCCTGCCCGTGGAACTGACCCTGCTGGCTGTGCTGACGAGATGACTAGCGTCTTCGAATTCCGGCTGGTTCCGCCGCACACGCTCGCCTCGTTCGTCATCCCGGTCTACAACGAGGCGCGCGTGCTCCGGACGATGGCCAAAGCGCATTGACGACGCCTTCCGGGTGATTGGTTGCCGCTACGAGGTTATCTTCGTCAACGATGGCTCGCATGACGCCAGCGGCGCCATCCTCGGTGGCATGGCCGCCGAGGACAGGCGAATCCGCGTGCTGCATCTGTTGAGAAACTTCGGTCAGCAGGCCGCCGTGCAAGCCGGTCTCATTCACGCGACGGGTGATGCCGCGATCACATGGACGCCGACCTGCAGGACGATCCCAAGGCGATTCCCGGCCTCTTGGAGCGATGGCGCGAGGGCTACGACGTCGTGTACGCGGTGCGCGTCGCGACAGGAGTCGGCGGCAAAGCGGTTGTGGTTCGCCGGCTTCTATTGCGTGCTCGGGCCGGATCACGCGGTCGTCGATACCCGAGAACGCCGACAACTTCGGCCTCGTGGACCGCTTGGTGGCCGAGATGATCGCCCGGGTCTCGGACCGCGACCCCTACCCGTTGGTGGTCGCCCGCCGGAACCTTCCCGGGGAGGCGGGGGGACGCCGCCCGGCCTCAGCCGCCGGGAGCGCCCTGGGTGTTGACGTAGAGGGAGTACATCGCCGTGCTCCCGCACATGAACAAGCGATTGCGCTGAAGGCCGCCGAAGCAGAGATTGGCGCAGCGCGCGGGCAGGTCGATGCGGCCGATAAGCTTGCCCTCCGGGTTGAAGATGGCCACGCCGTCTAGCCCGGGCACACCCATGCCCCAGCCCACCCACAAATTGCCGTCCACGTCGCAGCGCAGGCCGTCCGGAGTGCCGGAACCGGCGTCGATCAGCGTCCGTCTGTTGGCGAGTCGCAGGCCGCCGTCGACCACGTCGTAAGCCAGGATGAGGCGCGGCGATGCCCCGGCCTCCACGATGTAGAGCTTCGATTCGTCCGGTGAGAAGCAGAGCCCGTTCGGCCGGTTCACATCGCCCGCCGCAAGGGTGACCCGCCCGCTCCGGGCGTCGACCCGGTAGACGTTCGTGGGTAGCTCGACCGGAGCCACGTAGCCCTCGTAGTAGCCCAGGATCCCGAAGGGCGGATCCGTGAACCAGGTCGAGCCGTCGGATTTCACGACGGCGTCGTTGGGCGAGTTGAGCGGCTTGCCGTCGTAGCGCTCCGCGATGACCGAGATGTTGCCGTCATACTCGGTTCGCGTCACGCGGCGGGTGCCGTGCTCGCACGTGACGAGCCGGCCCTGCCGGTCGCGGGTGTTCCCGTTGGCGAAGTTCGAGGGTTTGCGGAACACGCTCACCGCGTCGGTCTCCTCGTCCCAGCGCATGATGCGGTTGTTGGGGATGTCGCTCCAGAGCAGGTATCGACCGTCGCCGAACCACACCGGCCCCTCGCACCAGCGGAAGCCCAAGCCCAGCAGCTCGACCCTGGCCAGCGACAGCCGGTAGCGCGCGAAGCTTCGATCGATCATCTTGATCGCCGGGTCGGGATAGCGCTGACTCGGTTGCCACTCGCCGAACGCGTGCGGCGCAACTGCCATCGCGCTCCCCGCGGCCGCGGTCGACAGAAACGCGCGCCTGCTCATGCTCATGAGTGTCCTCCCCGTGGCAAACAGCCCAAGCCGTGAGGAATGTACTGCGGAGAGGTCGTGAGGGCAAACGGCGGTCGGAGCATCCATCGCCTAGTTCTCGTCTGGCCGGCCGTGCCAGGCTACCTGTATCTCGATGCGGTTCGTGTGCGGGTGCGCAGCGCGGGCAAAGTGAGCGGCGTCCCGATCCTCACGGCCGTGGCCGTCCTCGCCGACGGCCGCAAAGAGCTGCTCGCCCTGGAGCTGCGTGGGAGGGAATTCGGCGACGCGTGGAGGGACTTCGTGAAGGCCTTGAAAGCACGGGGGCTGCGCGCCCCGCTGCTCGCGGTGATCGATGAGCAGATCATCCGGCGGACGCTGCGGGAGGTGACCTCGCACCGCGAGCGCGCCGCGCGGATCCTGGGCATCAGCCCGCGGGCGCTTCACTACAAACTCAAGCGATACCAGATCGAGTAGACGCGCGGGGGGGTCGCGTCACGGCTCGACGCCGTCGAGCAGGATCTGGGTCGCCAGCTTGTGGACGCCGACGGTCGAGAGAAACGTGGCGAGCAGCAGCCGGAGGGCCGCCATCTGGAGTCGTGCCGGCGGGGCGACGCACACGGGCGCGGGAACGGCGCCCTCGTGGCTCAGGAGATCGAAGGCCCGGCCGAGGTGGCGAGCGGTGAGTCGCAGTTCACCGACGTGAAGGTACGCCACGCCGAGGAGGCAGTGCGCCAGCGGATAGATGGGATGAAGCGGTGGCTGGCCACCCGCTTAGACGTGGGTGGCGTAGAGTGCGCCCCCACAAGGGGCATCCGCGGTCGAAGCCGCACAGGGGAGGCCAGCCATGGAACATGTTGGCATCGATGTCCACAAGAAGGAAACGCAGATCTGTCGTCTGACGGAGGACGGGGAGCCGATTGAACGCCGGGTGCGGACACTGGCCGAGCGGTTCGGCGAGGTGCTGGGCGGGCGCGTATTCTCTTGGAGGCCTCGACGGAGAGCGAGTGGGTCGCGCGGGGCCTCGAGGGCCTGGGGCACCAGGTGATCGTGCGGACCCGAACTTCGGGCCGATGTATACCAGGCGCACGCGGAAGGTGAAGACTGATCGGCGGGATGCGCGGGCCCTGACCGAGGCCAACGTGCTGGGAGCCTATCATCCAGCGCATCGGCTCTCGGACGGACAGTGCCATGTGCGCGCGCAGCTGGCGGTACGGGATGCGTTGGTGCGGACGCGGACCCGCGGCATCGCGTTGAGTCGGGCGCTGTTGCGTCAGCACGGCTATGTGGTGCCCACCGGAGGGGCCGAGACGTTCGGCTAGCGGGTGGTGGCCCTACGGGTTCCTGGGCGACCGCTCTCGGAGGTGGGGCCGACCGCACCCCGCCGCCATGGAACTTCCGCACGCGCGCGGGATCGCCGGCGGGGGATCAGCGAGCGCTGGGCGCTCCCGTCTCGGACGGCCGGATGGCCACGACCCAGGCCTGCCCACCCAGGAACCGGTGAACCCAAGGCACCTTGAGGTACAGCCAGACGAGGAACGGGTGTTGCGGCAAGGCACTCTTGGTCGTGAACGGCAGAAAGCGCGGCCGCACCTCGATCGGCTCGAGATGCGCGAGCCGGAGCGCCTCCACAAGCGACCGCTCCGTCAGCGGTAGATGGTGATCGAAGAAGTCCCAGTACGCCCCTCCCACGCACCGGATGTTCGGCTGCAGGATGAGCATGCGGCCCCCCGGGCGGAGCACTCGCCGCACCTCGGTCAGGGTGGTGAGGAGGTCCTGCTTGCTTGGAAGGTGCTCGAAGAAGTTGCTGGCGAAGACCACGTCGACTGTTCCGTCCGCCAGCATGGCCAGGTCCGTGCTCGCTCCCTGGATGAACTCGACCCCGGGGGCGGCGTGGTCGCGGCTGGCTTCGCTCACGTCGAGGGCCAGCCGGCGCCGGGAACTGATGTTGTTGATGAACTCGCAGTAGCCCGCCCCGAGATCGAGGACCGTGTCGTCCGCCTGGACGTACCGCTGGAAGAAGCTGCTGCACAGCACGCGCCAGATGCGGTTCTTGCGCTCCTTCTCGGCCGGGTCGAACCGGAGCGAGTACAGACGGGGGCCGTCCATGTCAGCGAAGGCGCTCGGTGAGCCCCTCGTGGATCTCCTTCACGATGGCGCGGATGTCATGGGTGCAGCCCCACTCCGGATAGAGGCCCTGGAATTTCCTCACGTCGCTGATCCACCAGATGTGGTCGCCGGTCCGGCTCCCCTTCCGGTACGACCACTTCATGGGGCGCCCGGTGAGCTCCTCGGTCAGGGCGATCGCTTCCAGCATGGAGCAGTTGGCATGGCGCCCGCCCCCGATGTTGAAAACCTCGCCGGAGCGCGGGCGGCGGAAGAAGCACCAGAAGGCCTCGACCAGATCCTGGGCGTGAATGTTGTCCCGGACCTGCTTGCCCTTGTAGCCGAAGACCGTGTAAGGCGTTTCGGTGACGGCACACTTCACCAGATACGCGAGGAAGCCGTGGAGCTGGGTGGCCGAGTGCCCGGAGCCGGTGAGACAGCCGGCCCGGAAGCAGGCGGTGGCGAGGCCGAAGTAGCGCCCGTATTCCTGCACAAGTATGTCGGCGGCCACCTTCGACACCCCGAAAAGGCTGTGGAGGCTCGCATCGATCGACATCGACTCGTCGATCCCGTGGGCGGCGTACGGGTGGTCGGGCACGAGCTCGTACCGCGTGTCCTGCTCGACCAGGGGCAACGCATTGGGCCGGTCACCGTAGACCTTGTTGGTGCTGGTGAAGATGAACACGGCGTCGGGACAGTGGGCCCGGGTCGCCTCGAGGAGGTTCAGCGTCCCGTTGGCGTTGACCGTGAAGTCGACAAGGGGGGCAGAGGCGGCCCAGTCGTGCGAGGGCTGCGCCGCGCAGTGGATGACGGCGGCGACGTCGCGGCCGTAGCGGCGAAACTCTCGTTGGATGGTGTCCCAATCGCGGATATCGGCGTCGAGGTGACGGTATCCCGCCACGTCGCGCTCGAGGGCCCGGCGCTGCCACCGCGTGCTCCCCTCCTCGCCGAAGAAGGCGCGGCGCATATCGTTGTCGATGCCGACCACCGTGAGCCCGCGTTCGGTCAAGGTCCTCACGGCCTGGGCTCCGATCAGCCCGGCCGCCCCGGTCACCACTGCAACACTCATGACCGCCCCTCCCCGTGTCGGTCGGAGTGTGCGGCGGCGTCCGCGCGCGGCCGAGACGACACCAGGGACGCCTCCTTGCGGTAGTCCCCACGGCTCAGGTACTTCTCCAGCCACACGTAGAGGCAGACGAACAGGTATCGAGTGCCCATCTCCTTAATCCTGAGCTTTCCCTCCCCGACTCGGCGGTTGCGCCAGGTGACGGGCACGACCGTCCAGGAGTAGCCGCGGACGATGGCCTTCAGGGGCAGCTCGACCGTGAGGTTGAAGTGCGGGGAGATGAGGGGGCGGCACCCCTCGATCACCGTCCGGCGGTAGGCCTTGAAGGCGTTGGTGGTGTCGTTCAGCCGGATGGCGAAGAAGCCGCGGAGAAAGAGGTTGGCCATGCGATTCACCCGCAACTTGAGCCATGGGTAGTCGATCACGCCGCCCCCCCGCACGAAGCGGCTTCCAAAGACGCAGTCCCAGCCCTCGTTGAGCAGCGTCCAGTACCGGACGACATCACGGCAGTCGTCGGACTCGTCGGCCATCATGATGACGGCGGCGTCGCCGCGCATGTGGTCGAGGCCGTGAGTGACGGCCCGGCCGAACCCGTGTCGCTCCGTGTTCTGGAGCGCGAGCACCTCGGGGATTCGCTGTCGCAACTCCTGGAGCCGGCTCCACGTGCCGTCGGTGCTCCCATCGTCGACGACGACGATCTCGTGGGGAACCCCGTGAAGGCGAAGCTCGAGGTGGAGGTGTTCCACGGTCGAGGCGATGCACCCCTCCTCGTTCTGGGCCGGAATCACGACGCTCAAAAGGGACAGGGTGGCCTGCGGCGCCTCCTGACCTGACCGCATCACGTGGGCAGGGACGACGGCGAGCTGCTCTCGCCTGTCCATGGCATACCTCTCCGTCATGCGCTGCTCAGTTCCAGCCAGTGCGGGTTCTGCTCGGCGAAGACGGCGATCTCGTCCAGGATAGAGGCGATCGTACGCGCCGGCTTCCACGCCCAGAGCCGATGCGCCTGTCGACAGTCGAGCACGAGCCAGGGGATGTCGAAGGGCCGTGGCGTGGGCTCGCCCGCGACCTGCCGCGCGCCGAACCGCGCCGCGCACCAGGCGCTCAGTTCGGCCAGGGACATGGCGTTGCCCGCCCCGCCGGCGACGTTCGAGATGCGCGGGCAGTCCGCCCCACCCGGCCCGCGCATCTGGCGCAGGATGAGCTCGGCGAGATCCGTGGGGTGCAGCGCATCGCGGACCTGCGCACCCACGCCCCCGAAGCCAAGATAGCGCAGCGCAGTCGGGCGGCGCCAGGCATGCACCCAGTAGGAGAAGATGCCCTGCTCAGAGGTGCCGAATTGGCGGGCGCCGGCCAGCACACCACAGCGGTTGATCCACACCGGAAAGGCGAAGGCTCCGCCATACTCGAGGGCCAGATGCTCGGAGGCGAGCTTAGTGGAGCCGTACAGGGACACCGGAGGCGCGGTGCTGAAGCGCTCATCGATGCCGTGCGGGCTGATGCCGTCGGGAAGAGGGCCGTCGGCCAGGGCGAGCCGCAGGCCCTCGGCTCGCACGGGCAGCGCGGCGAGAGGCGGGATCGAGTACACACGGCTCGTGCTCAGGAGGATCAATCCGGCCCGGGCGCGACGGCAGTACTCGAGGACGTTGACCGTGGCCAGCAGGTTGTGCTCGAGCACCTGGCGCGCCGTCGACCTTCCGTCGATGCCGCCGAGGACGCTCGGGTTTGCCGCCGCATCGATCACCCAGTCCGCGTCGGGCAGCCCCTCCAGGTCGCTGGCACATCGGAGGTCGCCGTGCACAACCCGGATGCCGGCGTGACGCAGGAGGGTCCGGTTGCCCTCGCTCCCCGGGCGAACCAGGCTGTCGATGCCGAACACGTTGGCGTCGGGCAGCGCCTCGCGCAGCGCGCGCGCCAGGCCGCTACCGACAAAGCCACAGACGCCCGTGACCAGGATCTTCATCGGGTGATCAGCGCACGCCCCGTCCCCGTCCTCCCGTGCAGTAGAACACAGGTCGGGAGGCTCGCCCAGGACCTGCCCCGCCGCATCCCCGCGCTCGGCCCGAGGGAGCGGCGCTCATCGCAGTCCACATTGACGAGCCGCTGGGATCGGGGCCAGGGGAGGCGCCGCTCTGGGGGCGAGGAGCTCGATGCGCGACCAAACGACCAGGCCGCGGGATCGGTAGGGGTGACGGGAACGGCCTCGATGGCCACCGCCTGGCCGCGCTGCCCTGCCGGCATCGGCACCGTCGCGACCAGGGCGTTCTCGTGTGCCGGCGATTGCGCCACCGTTACGCGCCGGGACCACAAGAGCGCGCCGTCCGGCTGGGTGGAGAACGCGGAACTCGATGCCGTCGCCAGCGCGGCCGTGGCTGGGCCGCGCGGCGACCCCGAACGCGATCCGGACGCGGTCGGTCGAGGCCGTGGTGCCGAACACGAAATCGCGCTGGTGTCCTGGCGAGCAGCACCGAATCGCCGTCCGAGGCCCGGACCAGTCCGGCCGCTTGACCGACAGGGGGGGCGGCGAGGTCGGCCTGAACAAGGGCCCCAGAGCTCGGACTGTGACAGGGACGGGGACAGAGACAGCTCCCAGTAGCGCACGCGCGCATGGGTTGCGCGTAGAGCCAGCTCCCGGTCCCACCGAACACCCGCAGCGACCGGACGCCTTGTGCCGAGAGCAGCGCCGCGCGCCCATCACTCGCCAACGTGGCGAAGGCCAGCGTGTCCTCCACGAGGGGTGAGAGGAGAAAGCCCGCCTTCGCCATCGCGGGCATCAGACGGTACGCGCGCCGGCCGCTCCCAGTCTCCACCTCGATGGCGAGCCGGGGCGGCTTGACGACGAGGGCTACGAGGTGGCTGAGCAGCGTGGGATCGATGTCAATCGAGACCCACACCAGACCGGAGGCGGCCGCGGGGACGGCGACGTGATCCCCGAGTCTCGCCATCTACTCGCCGAGCGGCACCAGGACGTGCGGGCGCGGCGGGGACGCCCTCCTGAGCACCAGGTAGGGAGATCTCAGGTCGACGATGTCGTACCGCGTCAGGAGGATAGGCCACAGGAGCGAATCGTCGAGGCTCGGGAAGCAGCCATCGATCGTCTCAAGCTGGAAGAGGACGTTGTCTGGCGCCCGCGGGCCGGTGTAGTGCTCGGCGTTGTCCCGCAGTAGGTCGGGCGTGTAGGCCGCGTAGCTCTGGAACACCGGGCGCGGGCGCCACGGAAGCGCGTTCGCAAAGACGATCCCCTGGCGACAGGCGATGAGGTCAGTGGGGCCTCTGAGATCACAGAACGCGAACCGGCTGCCCACCGCGCGTGCCAGGGCCGCCGCGGTGAGCCGGTAGTGCTGGAGGGAGGCGCGGATCGTCAGCAGGGCCGCGGCCCGATCGGCGAGGCCGGGCGACGGCTCTGGATAGCGGAGAAGCGCGGCGCCGCCACCGGCGGCGATCAGCGCGACGCCATAGCACGCGACGGCGTGATGAGAGAGATGGCGCCAGCTGAAGAGCGTGCTCGAGAGACACGAGGGCGAGGGCGAGCATGCCGCGGGCGGCGATCGGCGCGTGCCAATCCTCGTGACGGACGAGGCCCTGCTTGAACACGATGAACAGCAGGTCGACAGGGCGGCGATCTCGACCCACCGCAACCGGCGGTGGGCGCCGCGGCCGGCGAGGAAGACGCCGTCAAGGTCCGCGGATGACTGGCCGCAGCTCGACGTCCCTGAACTCGGCGAGGCCGCCCTCGGCGCGCAGCCAGACGACGAGCGATCGGGCCTCGGACGGTACCGTGAAGCCGTAAGCCCCATAAGTCCACTCCACGCTGAGGGCACAAGGATAGCCTGCGCCCGTCGGGAAAATCTCGAGCCAGTCGCCATCTTGGTGGTGCGTCGACACATAAACCCGCGGTCGCCCGCGGCGATCTGGCGTACGGTAACGAAAGGAGATCACGTAGCTCGACCCTGGCTCAATGCGCGCCGTCTCGAAGGTGACATCGACACGCGAACCAGACAGCAAACGAAAGACCGCGCCTACGATCTCCGCTCGAGCCCGAAGGGTCCACGACTCTCGTACCCGCCCGGTGGAGGGGGCAATGGCTGTGCCGGCGGGCGGCAGCATGCTGGGGCCGAGGTTCAGCCCGGTCGAGAGCGCATGGAGGATGTCCGCCGACCCCGCCAAGGACGGATGGAGACGGCGCGCCCAGGTGAGTAGCGCCTCGGCGTCCCTCATCGGTTCCACGCTGCTCCCGTTCGGGCGTATCAGGCCGATTCCGGTGAACCGCGCGAGCGAGAGCCCTGCCGTCGGAACCTCAGTCGGGGGCCCGTGGAACACCGCCGCCCACACCTCGCCCCGGGAGATCTGGAGTCGCCTCACCACGCGATCATCAAGCCTGGCGGCATCGAAGACTGCGATTGGAGAGCGCTGGCGCCACAGGTAGAAGTCGAGGCCCCAGATGATGAATTCGCTGTGGTGGCCTATGGCGAGTACGACCGCCTCGGGCGAACTGACCGCTATCAGGTGAGCCGCAACTCCCCGGTAGTCGTCCTTGGGATGGGCATAAACGACGGTGAGCTCCGGGAGCTGCACGGTCACCGCCGCCACTACGGCCGTATAGCTACCGAAGACGACGAGGCTGCGACGCCAGGAGGACGCACGATCTCGAGACGGCGGAGAGGCGTTCCTGATGGGACGAGTTCGCCACAACGACGCGTCGACCACGAAGCAGAGGGCGCGGTCGGCGGCTAGCGCGACGCCCTCTACGCCAAGCGCGGCGAACAGCACGCCGGCTGGGAACAGGAAGCTCAGATAGCGGGGCTGGATAGCGACAAGACCCCCTCCAGCTTTGAGCCAGAAGGCCACCGTCGGCAGCCCCGCCCAGAGCAGCATGAGGGCCGCCCCGCGCCACCGCGACGACAGCGACCATGAGGCGGCGGTGGCGATGCCCACCAAGAGTAGCGGCAGAACAAAACCGGAGAAGTCGAGCGCCTTGAGGAGGGCCAGCACTTCGCGGCCGTCGACGTGCGCCTTGGCCGGCAAGCCACCTAGACCGAGGTCGGACCGCCTCAGGAATCCGATGAGGTCGAACAGCCAAGGCAGATAGCCCGCTGCGATGGCGGCGGCCGTCAGGGCACCCTTTCGCGCGAGCGCTGGCCCGCTCCCCCCGCCGCTCCTCCAATCGACGAGAAGGACGAGGCCGAGATACGCGCAGGCTGCAGCGGTGGCCGGAATGGCCAGGTAATGCGTGTAGAGGTTGGCGAGGGAGAAGATGGCGAATCGCGCCCAGTCCGCGCTCTGAGAGCGCGTGGCGGCGCGATACGCGGCCAGCATCTGGAGCGTCGTGAAGAGCATCAAGAGGGCGTAAGGGCGCGCCTCCTGGCCGTAAGACACCGAGAACGGGAGCACTGCCATAAACAAGGCGGCGAGGAGACCGACCCGGGGTCGGAAGAGTACACGTCCGACGGCATAAACGGCCAGCACAGTGGCCGCCCCGGCGACTGCAGAGGGCAGGCGTATCGCCATCTCGCCGCCACCGAGGCCCCGCAGAGCCCAAGTGATCACATAGGACAACGGTGGGATCGGCCAGTTCCGTACCCAGCCGATCAAGTCCCCGAAACTCTCATACCGGATCGCATTGGCACTCAGGACTTCGTCCAGCCAGAAGCTCTTGCGGTCGAGGTCGTGGAGGCGGAGCCAGAGGCCGAGCGCGGCGATGGCACAGGCGACCAAGCCTGGAGATATCGAGACGCGGCCCCTTCGCGGCCAACGCATGCGCTGGCCGCTCACCACAAAGTACCCTGAACACCGAGCCATCGTATTGACTCTCCTTCCGGCCTTCCACCAGCATCCCGCGCGCGATGGTTCATCACTGAGAGCGTAGGCAACATGAACGCCCTCCGCCCTCGCTCACCCGCTATTGGGCCCCGTCCCCTTTGATGTCAGCCCCAGCGCCGAGCTAGGCACAGCGCCGCCCGCTGGAGCCCCCAGTAGGGCAGCGGAGGTGCCGGGAACGCCTGTTCCGTCAACTGGGCCTTTGTCTCGTCTATGCTCGGCCGCCTCGTAAGCCAGGTCAGATGTTTGTTCTGTCTCGACAATGTGTCGCCTCTCGATCCCGAGATTCTCCTGGATACAATCGGCATCAGAGGGCACGCCGTTGGCGATCAAATCCTCGTTCGAAACACATCTAGCCGGCACTTACGAGCCGGTACCGGCTATTCGCACGCTACGGTTCGTGTGGATCATCAGTGAACGTATGTGTTCCCACTGTTTCCCTCGTTCAGTTCACTGAACGGGATTGGCGCATCGATATAGTTGCCGCGTACCACGCTATTGGTAACATTGCCGTTGAAGAGAACTCCTCGGTTATCTGTGCGAATAACGTTATCAGTAATTACGAAGCGGTCGTACACGTCGCCTCCTCCGACCATCACACCATACGAAGAGGCATCGATGGTATTCCTGGTGATAACCACGTCGAAGTTCTTAAGGGAATCAGCGCCAATTCCGCTCTCGACGTCGCGTGCGACGTTGTCGTGAAAGGTCACCCTCTGCATTGAAAACCCGCTGAATCCGCCTGGGACTCGTTCGGCGATACTGTGTCTGATCACACTGTCCTCACAATGGAAACAGCCGATGCTTCCGCCGATGGGACCTCTGAACGGGCCAAGGGTTTGCACGCGCTCAATGACAATCCCCTTGGCTCTGATGGGATCTTCCAAGTGGACTTTGCCGATATGGACGGCCCACGACTCGTACCACTCACCGGCGAGGCCGCTGACCTTGATGTCATGAACCCAGACCCGCCCCTCGTTTGTCGGGAACCAGATCCCTACCACGTTGATCGCGCTCGTGCCGCGCTGGTTAGCCAATCCTTTAAGGGGCGGGTAGTTCCCGTCCAGCCACATATGCGCGATCTCGACGTCAGAGCTGTTGTCGGAATGGGAGCCGATGAGCCCGTTGGTGACCCCTAGCGTGCCCTGCTGGAAAACGTTCGTCAGGCGCAGGACCGTCTGATCAACCCCCGCACCAATGAACTTCCACCCACGGCCGAGCCGGAAACCGCGTGGCGGCACTAGGTCGTAATCGCCGATCCCCTCTGTCTCGTGCACGCCAGAGGACAAGCAGACTTTGAGGTTCTCCTCACCCGCCATGGCTCGCGACCGCAACATCGTGTCGAACGTCTGGGCGGGGAGACCAGCCTGGATGGTGAGAGCGCAGTCCGGGGGAAACTGAGAAGAAGGGGGTGGGGGGGGAGGTGAAGGAGTCGGGGCCGGCGGCGGTGGGGGAGGAGGGAGTGGTGGAGAAGGTGGACTCACCACCGGCGGGGGAGGAGTCGGCGAACCTTCTAAAGTACACCACGCGCTGGGGTTTTGAGAGACGTGGGACGAAACTGGCTGCTGACCTTCGGTGTGTATTGTCACGACCCAACCCTGCCCATCCTGGCGGTACGTGCATGTACTCTCCAGCGCCCAGGCCGGTGTCCCGTCCCCGGTCTCCCCCACGGGAGCTCCTGACGCCGGCAGGGTAAACAAGCCTCCAAGAGCGGTGAACACCGCGAACAGCCTCAGTGCAATCCTGTTCATGGCTTAGCGACCCCCCTCCGCTCCATGTCAGATAGCTCCTCAGTGGAACGTTATCGACTGCCACCGGCTGCTCCCGGATGCCTGATGGTCCAACGAGGCCTGTTCACTCGTCGCGGGATCCACGCCTCGGCCGTATTGCCTCGATTGAGGTACAGGGCCCAGTAGCCGGCAAGGTTCAGCCGGCGGTCGAGGTTTCTCCACAACGCGAGTTCATCCCCTGTGCCCGGGGACGTGGCCGAAATGCTCGCCAAAGCGGTCGGTGTCAATGACCGTCTACGGCGGACCGAGGGCAAGAATCGTCTGTTACCGGGGGCGGAACGCGAGAACCGGCCGCTGCCGTGTTCCGATCGGGCGGGAGGGCGGGCGTGCCGAGAACGCCTGTTCCGTCAACTGGGCCTTTGTCTCGTCTATGCTCCACTGATCCCTTTTGACTTGAGTGCGGAAGCGGTAGCAGTATCGGGGGGTGAATTGTTCGCAAAGGTTCTGAACTCAAGTGCGTCAAACGACCCACCCTCCTTCAATGAGAGATATGAGTGGGCGTTCGGCGGACAGTACGACGGGGGCACGGCTTATAGAAGATTAGACTCCGTCTTTGGACAACTCAGCGAAGATCTTCACTTCAGGACCTTTGTGAATCCAAGCCACGTAGAGGTTGTTGCCATCGACGTCATGCCCGACGACGACACCAACTTTATCGCTCCCAGAAGCCGAGGGGTGATCCCGGTGTCCATCCTGACGACGGATAACCTTGATGCTACGACAGTAGATTCAACGACGGTTCGCTTTGGGAGGACCGGCACGGAGGCAGCGGCGGTGCAGTCTAGCCTCAAGGATATCAATCGCGATGGGCGTCCTGATCTGATCCTCCACTTCGGGACTCAGGAGACGGACTTCCAGTGTGAGGATGCTTCGGCCTCGCTCAGCGGGAATACTACGAGCGGGCAACTGATCCAGGGCTCTGATGCCATCGTCACGGTGGGGTGTCACTAAAGGTGGAGTCGGACTCGAATTACAAATGGGCTCTACCGGCTTTCGTGTGGGTAAAGATCTAGGCCCCCGCAGGGGAAGTAAGATCGCCGCCTTGAGTGCTCGGCGTTGCGAAAGCCGCGGGCGGTCTTTTTGACCCACTGGATGACGGCGTTGCCTCCCCCGGGCCCGGCGTTGGTGAGGCGATGGCGCAGGTAGGTCAGGAGGTTTGGCGGGTGGCGGGGGATGAGCTTGGCGACGGCCGCGTCACCGGTCGGAAAGACAGTCACATGGCCGGCGGCCACAAGGGCCGACGACGGTGAAGTTCAGGTGGGCGGCGACGGCCCCCGACGGCACGCCGCACGTCCCCGTAATAGTGATGTTGGTGATTTCGCCGCCCGGAAGGGGGCCCTGAGAGCATAGATGGGATGAAGCGGTGGCTGGCCACCCGCTCGGAACGTGGGTGGCGTAGAGTCGCCCCCCCACAAAAGGTATGCGCGGTCGAAGCCGCGAAGAGGGGGAGGCCAGCCGTGGAACATATTGGCAGTGCGCCGCGCCGCACGATGCACTGCGAACTCAGCGATCTCCAGCATGACGGACAGGACCAACGGGGTATCGGATCAGCAGGCGGGTGTCATCGACAAAGCCCTCAAACCCCCAAAAGACCCGCAAGCGCGAGACCAGGCCCGGCAACAGCGGCGGTGGGAACGGCTGCACGTGCTCGAAACGCGCTTTCAGCCGGAACCGCGCGTGACGCCGTGGTCCACAGCCACCGCCGCGGCCAATACCCAGGTGCTTGCGCGTGAAGAACTCCAGCAGACGCACGTGGTGGACATGGCATGCCGCGCGATGCTGTGCCGGCTCGAGGTCACGCATCCCGATCTCCAAGCCGTGGACGACTTTGCACATCTGTTTCCGAGGGAACTCGCCGAGGTGCTTCCGCGGATGCATTACGACCACGAGCAGCTCCACGACGGCAGTATCCGTATGGTGATCGTGGCCAAGAGGCTGACAGCACGAGCCATCCGGGAGGGGAGGAACATCGAAGCGATCGTGACGGAAATCCTTAAGGCGGAGAGGTGGCGGCACGGGTTCAGGGATGACGGCTAAACCAGAGGGTGAGCCTCATGGCGATGTTGCTCGACGTGACGAGTACTCGCTTGGAACGGGGATGCCGAAGCGCTCACACAGCGCTGCCACGTCGGCCCAATCGGTCGCGTCAACCTGATCGCCAGTGTGGAATCGCACCAGCCACTCCGGTGTGATGCAGTTCACGGTCCGGCCCTTGATGCTGCCCTTGCCGGTCAGTGCCTCGGATGGATAGCTCTCCCCGTTCTCCGACGGTCCGTAGACACCACATCCCTGCTCGTCGAGGACGATGACGTGAATGTCGATGCGGTGTCCAGTGTCGTCGCCCAGGACGAAGTTCCAGGCGCGGGTGTCGGGACGGGGCGCGGGTGCATACCCGCGACGCTGAAGGGCGGCCACGGCCACGGGCGCATCGCGCTCTTCGATGACGATGTCGAGGTCGCTGTGACGTCTGGTCTGGGAGCCGAGGCAAGCGTCCACCGCCCAGCCGCGTCAAGCCAGATGCGGATGCTGTGGGCGTCCGCTAAGTCCAGGAAGCGGCAGACATCGTCCGCAGTCATCTCTGGTTCAGCCATCGAGCCCGCCATCGCCCCCATGGTAGACGCTCCCCAGGCTGCCGGAGTCTCGGCAGGAAGCGTGCGCACGCTTCCTGGTAGGGGATTTTCCCATGCCGGCCCGTTGCCCGATCTGCGGCGTGAACCGGCTTCGCGGACGGCAGACGGTCTGCTCGTCGGCATGCCGACGCGAGCGGACACGGCGGAGACGTGCCGAGACTCGGGCCGCGTGGCTCCGCAACTGGGCGGAAGCGCGCCCACGCGGCGCTAGGGATCGTGTAGGCGACCGGGCGACTGAGGACGGTTCTCAGCTACCATCGTGAGGATGGTTCATCTGCGGAATCTCGCTGGCTCTGGTCAGGAACTGAGTAGAACCGGCGCATCGGGAGGCCCTAGATGAAGTGTTCCCGGTGTCAGCCCGAGAGCGTAGATTCTTCCTTCGTTGGTTCTCCGATTTTTTCGAAGAAGTCTCTGGGAGTTCACGCAGCCCGGGCGTACTCGTCGGGGAACTGCCACTGCCTGAGCTTGACCGAGGTGCTCATGATCCGCTGCCCGAACGCGGTGACGCGCCAGCGGCGCGACCGCGGGATCTTCGCCACCAAGCCGTAGACGTGGAGCCGGTGCAGGAGGCGGCTGACCTGGGCACTCTGGCGCGTCGGATCGTCGCTAAGCCGGATGGCGGTCGCCGCCAGCTTGGAGCGGAGATCGCGATTCGCGAAGCCGTGGACTACATACTCACCACTCATGAGCGCGGTAAAGAGCTGGCCGTCGGGCCGAGCCACGGGATTGAAGGCTTTGGTCAAGCGCTTCCGGGTGGTGATGGCATCGAGGCCGCGTAGCCCAGACGTCGGATCCTCGACCTGGGCCAACGCGTGAGATACCGCGCGTTGCTCTGGAGCGACACGTCGCGGTACCGGAAGAGGTAGGCCACACTCTTCCTGAGAGGAACCCACTCGGTGCGCCGGCGCCCGACATCAGGGTCCCCCGTCTTCGTCCCGTACAGCCACTCGACGGAGGCGCGAGCGTACTCCACGACCGCCAGGGCCGCGCGCAGGTGCGGTAACCGGATGACCGGGAATCCATCCAGCAAGGCATAGGCGACCGACAGGCGCAGCGCTTGGGCGTCCGCGCGCGCCGTCATCGCGCCGACAATTCCGGGGACCTCATCGGTCAGATGGTCGTAGGCCGTCCGCCACAGGTCCGCCGCCTCCCCGTCCCTGGTGTGGTGATGTTCTTGGTCTGGCCCAGCGCGGCCTTCAGGAGGTCCACCAGCTTGGTGGTGATGTGCGGGGGGACCTCGGCGCCGTCCGGCAACCGCTTCGAGCGACGGACAAGGAAGAACAGGAAGCGATTTCGAAGCCGTTGACCTGCTCCGTGTCCGTCAGTTCCCGCAGCAGCTCCTCTGCCGTGACGTGGGCGATGACGGAGATATGGGCCTCGGTTGCGCGCTCCGGGGTGTGCTTGGTGATGACCTGGAGGTTCCCGTGGTCCCAGGCATCCCGGAGGACGACTGAGAGCGTGTTGCTCTGCATTTTCGGTTCGGGGACCGGTACCTCGACGCCATCACCTCCCAGGATGTCGAGGCGTTCCGGGCTGCGCTGCTCGAGAAGGGCCTTGCCCGGTCAACGGCGAATCGGTACCGGGACCTCCTCAGCGCCATGTACACGCTGGCCCTGCGCGACGGGGTGGCGACCTCGAACCCCGTCCGGACCGTGGCGAAGTTTCCGGAGCGCGGCGGGCGAGTGGTGTATCTCGACCACGAGCAGGAGCAGGCCGTCCTCGAGGCGCTGCCCCCACTCTACCGCACGTACTTCCTCATCGCCGTCCACACCGGGCTACGATGGAGCGAGCAGATGCGGATAAGGTGGCAGGGTATCGACCTCCTGAGAGGTTTCATCACCATCCCGACGTCGAAGAACCATACGGGTAGGAGGGTCCCCATTAACAGCATCGTCCGGCCGGCGTTCGTAGAGCTAGGCAGTCGCCGCCGACGCCCGGATGACCCCGAGGAACACGTCTTCGACCCTCGCCCCGGACAGCCCGCGTTCTTCACCAAGCCCGTGGCGGTGGCCAAGCTCAAGGAATTCGGAAAGGACACAACCATGATGACGGGCTTCACGTGGCACGGGGGCCGCCACACGTTCGCCTCGAGGTTGGTGATGGCCGGCGTGGACCTCCTGACGGTGAAGGAGCTGGGCGGGTGGAAGACGTTGGCGATGGTGCAGCGGTACGCGCACCTGGCGCCGAACCACCTGCAGGCCGCGGTGGAGCTGCTGGTCCCTGTCAGGACCCTGGGGTCTTACCAAGGGGCTAGTGGGAGCACCGAAGTACGACAGAAGTATGACTCGCTGCACGTTGCGGCTTCCAACGGACGCGAAAGCTAGAACCTTTCTGTTCAGGAAGTCCCGGAAGGGTAAGGCGCTTGTGATGGTGCGCCCTGAGGGAATCGAACCCCCGACCTTCGGATTCGTAGTCCGACGCTCTATCCAACTGAGCTAAGGGCGCGTGTGGCGGAGAGGCAGGGATTCGAACCCTGGACAGAGGTTTTGCCCCTGTAACCGCTTAGCAGGCGGCTGCCTTCGGCCGACTCGGCCACCTCTCCAGCGAAAGAACGCCCGTAGTATACCGTATCAAGGCAGGGGATGACCGAAGAGCGCCCCTGCTCATCTGATCCGGCGGCGCGGCCAACCATGCCATGTGCGACCCGCGCGGTCACCGCTTGCCCGTTTCACGCTCCAGTTCCATCAACGCTCCGTGAAGTTTCCTCGACGCCTGCTCGAGACGGCTGACCGCGGCGTTGCGCTCTCGGTCGAAGAGCATGCGATCGACGGCCACGCCTCCCAGGAAGCCCAGGACGACCCCGTACAGGGTGAGCGCCACTCCGGCCACCGCTATTCGCCGTCGAAGTGGCCGGCCATGCGCGCCGGGTGCTAGCTGAAAATGGGGCCTCCGGGATGGCCCCCACACCTCCTGCGTGCGCCTCATCCCGGGGAACCCGTGGCGCTCCTCGCTACTTCGACACACTCCAGGGCGCCGGAGGCTCATGGTCTGGCCGCGCGCGGCCGGATCATCTACTGTGCGAAGCGAGAGCGAGCGGCCGCAACCTGCTCCATCGCGGTCCCGTCGCGCTGCCGGCGCGCCACGCCTTCTGCGACCTTCACGCAGTGCTCCACCACCTCTTGGTCCCCGAGAGCATCGAAGGCCGTCGCCACCCGCAGAATCCCTCAACGGAGCGCTGCGCCTTCGCGCGAGTCAGCGCATTGAGATAGATCTGCCGGGCCATGGGCCTGGCCGACGCGCGGAACGATCCGGCCTCGGCGATCTGAAGATAGGCCTCAGCGGTCTCGACGAGCCCCTGCCACGTCCGACTCCGCAGGGCGACGCCATAGCCTTCGTGCCACGCCGCTACCGCCCCGCTCACGTCTCCACGCGCGAGCGCGATGTTCGCCGTCTCCAGGGGCCCTGCCCAGGGCGGCGGTTGTTGCCCGCGAACCACGGCCGGGGCCACTGCGCACACGAGCAGCAGCATTACTGTTGAGAGTCCACGCTCGACGGTCATGATGTCTCGCTGCCCATCAGCTCGAGATCCGCAAGCCCTGCTCGACCGCACGCAGTCCGTTGGCGATCCGCGTCGCGGCGAGACCGACGCGTCCCGCTCGCCGCTGGGCCGCCAGGAGCTTCGCGCTAGTCGTGAACTGAACTGGCTCCTGACCAAGGACCAGGGCGAGCGCCTGCAGTTTGCCGACATGAGGGATCGCCTTGCCGCGTTCCCAGCCAGACACGCTGCGGACGGTGATGCCGACCTTGAGCGCGACCTCTCGCTGCGTCCATCCGAGGTCCCTGCGCGCGGCTCGGATGCGCGCGCTCAGGTCAGTGGATTGGCCCCGCGTGGACTGCTCCTGGCTCTCGAGACTCGATTGGGCCATAGGTTGAGACCTCCCCATGGCCCACTCTCAAGGCAACGCGGATGCCAGGCCGCAAAGCGCATGGAATCACAGTGTTGCAGATCGATAAGGCCCCCGCGCACTGGTGGTGGTGGATGATCGACCACCTCCGGGCTACGGGAACCAACTCGATCAGCGCCCCACGGCCGGGGCGAGGAGGCCGCGGCGATGGATCACCCCTTGGCGGAAACTAGCCAGGCGGCGAGACCTCGCCGGAACTGCTCGAGCTGAAGGAGGAGGATGCGCTGACTAGCGACAGCACGCGCCCTCGCTCCCGGCGTGTTGTATCCCCAAGCCGCGAGAAACAGCCCAACGTCCGCGAGGTCAGAGTGGGTGGTGACGTGCTCCAGCGTCTCGAGCCGATCCTCCACGAACCACAGGCGCGGGCGGCGGCCATGCGCGCCCGCGTACGCGTCGATGAGGGCGCGGAGGTTCTCGCACTTGTGGGTCCCTGCCTCCTTGCCCTGGATGTCGGCCAGCCGGACGTCCCACGATTCCAAGATGCGGCGCGCGAACTCGCCCTCTTTGGTCGTGACGAGCACGGCGCGCTCGGGCTGGGCCACGAGGCGCCGCAGCTCATCGAGTTCGCAGTACGGCGCATTATGCTGGAGCCAGCTCTGCGGATCCGACGCGATCCACTGCCGCCGCACTTCATCGAGGGTCGCGGTCAGCGTCTTGACGAGGCCATCACCGTGACGGGCCTCGCCCTGAATGATCGCGTCGCGCACCGACAGCCAGTTCGCGGTGATGGTCGACGCCGCCCTGCCCTGGACGATCGCCTTCAGGAGAACTGGCATCTCCCAGCCCGTCAGGATGACCGGGCGCAACGTCTGGAAAGGCGCGAACGCGTCCGCTCCGGGCGCCGGCTCATCGGGCCAGATGCGACAATATGTCCGGCGGCTCGTCTCGAAATACTCGTGCATGCCCTCGCAGAGCACACCGTCGAAGTCGAGGGCAAGGATATCGGGAAGGGCAGCTGCGGATCTCGCGGTTCTCGTTGGCAATCCGCTCACGGCTTCTTCTTGCGCTCCTCCAGGCCCTTGAGCAGTTTCTCGGACTGCTCGATGTTGCGTCTGGCGTTGATGTGCTGGGGATCGAGGTCGAGCACGAGACGCCACTCGGCGATGGCCTCCCGCAGCTTTTCCTCTCGGTAGTAGCGGATGCCCTGGCTGTAATGCTGGTCGATCAACCGCCGCCGCGAATCCTGGATCAGGGTTGACGAGTCCTCGTAGCTCGGCGCCAGCTTGGCGAGCTCGGTCAGATTGCGGTACGCCGCGTCGTAGTTCTTCTGGTCGTACTGGCTCTTTCCCAACCGGTAGAGCACCTGTTTTTTCAGCGCCAGCCCCTCGGCGTTGCCGGGGTTCTTGGCCAGGAACTTGTCCACATCGGACAGCGCCGCCATGTACTGCCTTCGCTCGAGCGCATTCTCGGCTCCCGCCAGGGGTGAGGGCGGCGGAGCCGGTGGCGGAGAGGGAGGCGCCGGCGGGATCGCTGCCTCGCTTGGTGCCGGCGCAGGAAGGGGCGCCGGTGAAGGAGGCGGGGCGGGCACGGCCAATGGAGGCATCGCCGGTATCTCCCGGCGCGTAGGCGGTGTGAAGGGAACGCCCGGGATCTCGGGGACCTTGATCGTCCGCCCTGCCGACAGCCGCGCGTTGGGCAGGACGTTATTCGCGTCCGCGATGACCTCGGCCCGCGCGCTATCGCCGTAGTATTGCTGCGCGATGGACGCGAGCGTCTCTGCCCCGCGAACCGTGTGGTTGACGACGTCCATCTCGGGCGCTTCGTTCCGGAGCGCCTCCTGCGCGCTCCGGTTGGTCGGATCGAGGGCCACGGCCGCGAGGAAGCGGCGGCGAGCCTCCCCGTATGCTCCGCGGGCCAGCGCTGTCCGTCCTTCCTGGATGCGCTGGGCCACCCCGCGCTCGATCTGGGCCTCGAGGCGCTGCTGGGCTTCCCGGGCGACCTTATCGTCGGGATCGATGGTGAGGGCGATTAGGCGTTCGTCGAGCGCCCGCCGCAAGTCACCTGCTTTCTCCAACTGCTCGGATATCTCATTGTGGGGCCCGGCCAGGCGTGCCCGGGCCGACACGGTCGGCGATGGCGGCGGAGGCGGCGGCAACGGAGTCTCGACCCGGGGAGCCGGGACGGGCGGCGGAGGTGGCGGGGGCGGCGGCGCCGCGGTGGCGCAGGCGGCCAGGGTGGCGGCGAGCGCCCCGAGGGCCACGCCGAGCCAGGCCCGCGATGCCATCACTTCAGTTTCTCGTCGTGGAAGATGTCGAGGTTGCGCGCGAATTCCTCCATGCTCATCTCGCTGTAAATCTGGCTGCGATGGACCTTGCGGCGGGTGACGAAGGCCGAGTTCGACTCGCGGCGCACGGTGAACGCGGCGCTGTAGCCGTACTGCTCGAGCTGCTTGAGCAGGTCGTCATCCCACGCACCGTACGGGTACGCCAGGATCTCGGCGGGGCGCCCGAGATGCTGGCGGAAGAGGTTCTGCGGCACCCCCAGCTCCGCGCGCATCCGGGCCGCATAGTCGGTGGTGCTCTCCCCTTCCTTCCTTCTGAGATCGCCGTGCGTCTTCGAGTGGGCCTCGATGTCGTAGCCGGCGTCACGCAACTCGCGCAGATCCTTCCAGGAAAGCCCGGCGCCCACGTAGTCCGTGTAGACGAACAAGGTCGCGGTGAAGCCCAGCTGCTTGAGGAGCGGCTCTGCGTGCTCCCGGAACGACTTGTAGCCATCGTCGAACGTCAGCACCACCGCCTTGCTGGGAAGCTGGCGCTTGCCATCGACGAACTCCAGAAACTGGCGCATGTTGATCACGCGGTAGCCGTGCGCCTTGAGATAGCGCATCTGCTCCTCGAACGTCGAGACACCCAAGAGCATGCGCCCCTTCGGCTGCGGTCCGAGGTTGTGGTAAACGAGGACGGGGACGATCTGGTAACCGTCGGGGGTGACGCCCGCCGGATTCCACGGGCGCCGCGGGATGACGACCTCGGCCCCCGGCTCAAAGGTCCGCTTGCCCGTATAGTCCTCGATCATCCACGCC